>CALVIC010000004.1 GCA_944329365.1 uncultured Bacilli bacterium | reverse complement strand
AAACATTAGCATTAACCGCTCGGGCAACCATATCTACAGATTTTCAAAAGTTGCACTTGACATTTTAATTAAAAAATAAAATGGTAAAAAATGTAATTATCACATTAAAAAAGCATCATTTTTGACGCTTTTACTCACTAAACAAAATGCTAACCTTACCACTACCTAAATTTAAATCTTCTATATTATCAATCCTTCCAATTCTCGTATAAGAATAAGGCGTATTAAAAGATTCATAAAAAATAACTAAACAATCATCGCCATAAAGCATAATGTCACCCTTTTGAATTCGGCCTACTCTCTCTGAAGAAGTTGGCAAACTCTCATCCAAATAATAATATTTTTCATTCCCATTTAACTCATTCATTTCTAACTCTAACGGAAGCCTTGATATTAATTCCTTAACTGCCCTATTATCTTCCAAACTAACACTATATTTTTTTCCATCTATATTAATGTTCATCTTATAACCATTCCCTTCTGTTTATATATTTCTATCTAATAAACTATACCTAAAATATATACATGTCATTACCATTACCAAAATCAAAAACCATAACTATCTTTTTCGTTTATCCAAAACCTCAATAACACAGTTATCCTCCATAATCGAATCTTCTTTAATTATTTCAGAAACCTTTTCTACCGTTATCTTACCAGACCTTGGATTTTTAATCGAATCAACTGAACCTTTAATCGTCGCGACAACATCAGAATACTCAAATGACAAATCGGCATCGACCATCTCACAATCAACAAGTTTTAAATTTCTACAATAGCAAAGTGGTTGAGTTCCAATTATCTTACAATTAATAAGTGTAAGCCCATCTGAAAACCATCCCAAATACTCACCTTTTATTACAGAATTTTTAACCAAAGCATTTTTACTATGCCAAAAAGCATCTTTTGTATCCAAATTAGAATTTTCGATAACTACGTTCTCCGTATATTGGAAAGAATACTTACCTGTAAAATTTAAATTTAAAATTTTTATATCTTTACTATTTAAAAATATATATTCCGAATTAATTTTACTATCCAAAACCTTTATCCCCTGACACTTCCAGCCAAACTCTCTCGAGTCGATTTTCGAATTTCGAACCTCGATATTCTCGCTTTCTCTTAAAGCCTTAACAGAAGAAATAATCACATTATCGATAATTCCTTCCTTCGTATACCAAAGAGGAGCCCGTGTAAGTTCGTCCAAATTAGAATCGCTTAACTTATAATTTACATCGTGCCACATTGGATATCTAAGTGAAAAAGTACAATTTTGAACATCTATATTTCTAGCTTCCTTTAAAACTGACTCCCCATCAGCCGGTCCCGCAAAATGGCAGTCCTTAACCAGCGCATCCTTTAAATTATATAAAGCACGTTCTTCGTCATAAGTTTCATTAAAAATCTCTCGCATATTCATCATACCTTTCTCTCTAAATTATAGCACAAAAAAAAGCAATACCTAAAAGCATCACTTCTTTACTCTCTCTTCAATAAGTTCTTCATCCAAACTTGAATTAACTGTATGTGGAATCCTCTCCCAAATCAAATTCTTACTTTTAATAGATAAATAAAGACATTTTACATATCCTGCTAAAAATAATGGATTATAAAATAAAACTTTAAACTTCATCCATTTATTTAGTCTTAAAGAATCTTTTTCTATAACGAGTAATACCGCTGTAAATACGACTAAAACCAAATAAACACAAAATAATATAACCATCAAATGATAAACAAACATTCCTATCGGTTTATCGGCAAACGAAGCCATTGAAATATCAAAAATACTTTTTATAATTTCACACAGTAAAGCCAAAACCAATAAAATATAAGGTTTAACTCCTACAAGTGTTACATAAGTAGATGCATAATTACTATCTTTATTAATAAGTTTTTCTTTTAAATCTCTATAATACATCCTTCTTGCCATAAAATAACCCTTAATCCATCTAGTTCTTTGCCGAATCGTCATATCATAACTAACTGGCTGCTCATCATAATATTTTGCCTCTCTATTGTAAGTCGTTGAAAGATTGTTTAATACTGCATACAAACTAAACTCATAATCCTCAGTTAAACTATAAAAGGGATATCCACCCAATCCTTCTAAAATACTGCCTCTTATATAAAAACCAGTACCACTAACTGTAAGCGTTAACCTATGTTTAGCCTTAAAACTATTGCCTAAACTGTTAATCATTGAAAATGTAAGCGAACTTGCCGCCGCATAAATATTATCATTACCATTTTTAGTATTACGATAACCTATTCCAACATCATAACCTTCTTTATAACTTTCCTTCATCTCCATGAAAAAATCTTTATCTAAAACATTATCCGCATCAAATATAAAATAAGCGTCATAATGCTTACCTTCACTTATAATAAGTTTAACCGCTTCATCTAAAGCTCCACCCTTGCACTTATAAGTAAAATCACGTCTAACAACTACTCTGTTTCCTCTCTTTAAAACTATATCATAAGTTGGATCATTCTTGTCTTCAACAATCACATAAACATCATTTTTATTAATTTTATATGACTGATTATCCAAACTTTTAAGTAACCCTTCGATAACTGCCGATTCATCTTTGGCCGGAATTAAAACGGCAAAAGCCGGCTCATTTCCACTTTTAACAAGTTTTTTCTCCACCCCTTTTAAAGAAATCAAACACTTCCTCAAAAGAAGCCAAGCAGCAATTATAACCAAAATCATTTGAACTACTATCATTACTTACCACTTACCTTAAAATCCATATTAGGAAAACTTTTTGCCAAAACTGAATCAGGATATACTTTGTCATATATCTCTCCAACCGGAGTAATTGGGTCTATCCCACTACGTCTCATCGCACTTCTAATTAAAGCAGTCCATGAGACAGTCATATCGATAATCAAAAATATCAAAATTATATTAAAACAGACATTACCAATATTGACTGGAATCCTCTCGATCCACTTCGATAAAAATGGATAAACACCTTTAACAAAAACTAAAGTAAATAATCCCCATACAATCATATAAGGAATTGTCGTACGGCCATTTATATTTAAAAAATAACTAGAATAATCCCAAGATGTTGTATGTGTAAATGTTTCTTGTAAAAAACTAATTGCATACTCAAAAATTCCCCCAAATAAAGCTCCATAAATAAAAGTCTTCAAATTTGAATAATTTTTTCGAGCAAACAAATACACAATTAAAACCGCACCCGCTCCATAAATCGGACTAAACGGACCATATATAACTCCTCTTCGAAGTTCCCAGACAATATCACCTGTTGCCGTATAAACCTTAACCAAATTTAAAATCTGTTCATATAAGGCCCCAAAAATCGAACCAATTACAAATATTAAAAATAATTTCTTGAAGCCAAAGCCTTCCGCAAAAACCTTCTCTTTTGCCAAAGTCATAAAACATACCCCTCTTACTTCTAACATATGTAAAAGCTTACAAAATGCTTTTCCAAATTTATGTGTGTTATATTAACACAAACTACCTAAAAAAACAAATTACTTCAAATCAAGTGGTTCATTAATTAAATCCTTATCGACAAGTTCCTCATGTAATCTCTCTTCGTCAGTGTCCAAAAATACCTCTTCAATTCTATCAACCCTGCATTTCTCCGCACTTATAATTGCCTCTAATTTACGTGCCGCCTCATCGGCCTTGTCGTTAACAATTACATAGTTGTACTTAGGAAGTTCGTTTATCTCCTTATAAGCCGTTTCAAACCTTTCCATCAACTTCTCTTCAGTCTCCGTTTTTCGCATTCTAAGTCTTCTCTTAAGTTCCTTCATACTAGGCGGAAGTAAAAATACGAACAACGCTTGAGGAATTTTCTCCTTAATTTGCAATGCTCCTTGAATCTCAATCACTAGTAACACATCTCTCCCAGCATCTAATTGCTTTTGAACACTTTCTCTCGGCGTACCATAATAATTTCCAGCAAACTTAGCATGTTCAAGCATCTTACCATCTTCGATATTCTTTTCAAATTCTTCCTCACTGACAAAATAATAATCTTTACCATCAACCTCACCTTTCCGAGGTTTCCTACTCGTCATTGAAACAGATTCCCAAATATTAGGCATAACTTCCTTTGCCATATCACAAACTGTATTTTTTCCGCTACCAGACGGCCCTGATAAAACTATCAAAAGTCCCTGTTTCTTTGTCTTTATCACCTTTAAACATCTCCTTTTATAAAAATAAGCACTTAAAAGTGCCTATTTAAGTTCTGATAAAAGCTCTGGATTAGTAATATATTTTTTAGCCTCTGGCACTAATAAAGGCACAACATTTTTTAAAATATCCCCATCAGTTACCTCATCCATATATTTTTCACCATTATCCATAATCACTTTTACAACTTTTTTATCATCTAAAATTTCATCTTCATCTTGATTGACTTTAACAAGATAATCATAAGTCTCATCGTTATAAACAGTTTCTGCTACAACTAACCATTTATCAGTTCCTAGTGTTATAACCATATCTTTCATAAGCATATCCTCTTTTCTATTTTTGTATACTTTGAACTAAATCTTGAGCATTCATAAAACCTGAAGCATTTTGCATACTCTCACCAAATAATACAGCATTATTCGGATCCTGAGCTAAAGCTTCCAAAGTATCTAAACTAGCTAATTGATCAGCCGTTAAATTTTGATAACTATGCGTCGCTGTATTATAAACTCCTATTGGAGAATCATATTGGAACCATTGATTAGCTGTCTGACCATTTGTTCTACTAGTCGCACTATAAGCATCACTGTAAACATTTAAACCAGAATTTGCAACATCATTGACAACTGATTGATAATCTATATTATCATTATTATTTGTCTCCTCAACCTGACTTTTAACACTATCGGAAATTCTATGTTCTTGCGATTCAATTTCTCTTGATTGAGTTACTTCTTGTGCTGGACTATTCAAACTTCGAACCACATAGCTAATACCAAGACCTGCAGTTGCAACTACAGCTAAAGTAGCAACCCCTAAAACTATCTTCTTCCAGTTTTTCTTAAGTTTTGAAAGCAAATCTTTTGAAGCTTTATGTTCATCATTTACCCTTTGAGGAGTAGGTTTATTATTATCTTTTATCGAAATATTATCTAAATTTGGAATTACAGCATTTTTATCATTTTCAAAATAACTTGCCACCAAATCTTTATTATCGGCATCGGTAAGTTTAATCTTACCATCGCCATCTAAATTAATTAAAACGGCATGATTATTATCTAATTTTAAGCGATTCATTCCCGGTTTCAAAGAATTAACAAGCATTACATTATCAGAACTCTCAAGACCAGGAATTCCTTTTCTTATCTTGTCGCTATCTAAATCATTACCAAATACATAACTAGCTCCATTGTATTCATATATTGCATAATTTCCAAGCTCAGTCTTTCTGATCTCATCATAATATTTAGAATCTATATTTTTACCATCTTTATCCATAACTGTAATTTTACCACTACTATCGGCATTTATTTTTAACCCTTTAGCACTGTAATTATTAATTCCAGGTTTAATCCCGCTAAGTAATATTACCTTATCTGAATTAACGCCATCTAACCCTTGTTTAATCATAGATTCCGTAACTTCGTCAGAAACTACATAAGTGACGCCATCGAAATCAAACACAGCATAACCTTTTACTTGTGTATTACTTAAAACCGCATCATCTTTACCACCTAAAGCTTTATATTTGTTTTCTATCTCGTTATAAACATCCTCAATTTTTCTTTTTAAATCATCCGGTTTTTCTTGAGTCGGTAATTTCCTACCAAGAGCCGCATCCTTTAGCATACTCTGATATGATTCCATCTCGTCACACAACTGAAGATAATAATCAATCTTTCTTAAAAATTCTTTATCTGTCTTTAAAAGACTATCTGCATCACTACCTAATTTTTTTAAAAAATTATTGAATTTACCTTTTGCAGAGCTAACTTCTATCAAAATATCGGAATTATCTTCGTTTCCCTTTTGAGAACCTTTTTTAATTAAATCCCAAATTTCTAAAACTGCCTTTCTTCCTTCGGCAACTAAATCTTGAACATCTTGTGAAGAAGATTGAGTCTGTCTCTTACCGAGCCTCTCTTCAAGTAAAACAATAAAATCATTAAGTTGCTTTTCTTCGGTATTTAAAGATAAATTACCTATCGTATTATATTTTCTTTCATTTTCTTCTTTTTGCTTTTTAATCTCATCAATTCGCTCGTTAACAATCTTTAGCTTTCTTAAAAGCATATCCCTATTTGTTAAACCATCTATATCCCGCATTGAAACATAACTATCTAATTTACTACCAACTTTACTGATTGAGTGAGAAATCAACGCTTTCTCACCTTCTAATCTACTCATTTCTAAAAAATCTTTAGAATCATTTCTCTTCAAAATATCAAGCTTGTTATTTGTCTGAAGATAATAAGTTCTCAGCGCGGAAAGTCCTCTTAAAGCCTCGTCATAATCGTGATCATTTTTTATGTTAATTGATTCTGGGTTGATAAAATATTCTAAATACTCTTGATTCATAATACCCCTCCTTGGTTATTAATTTCTTACCGTTATTATGATTGCAAATTTCTTCTCAGCAATTTCTATAGTAAGACTTATTATCATTATATCACACTTTTAACCAAAAAAAGAAGAAAATTCTTCTTTTATAATTCAAACTGTGAATTGTACAAATCGGCATAAAAACCACCTTTAGCCATAAGCTCGTCATGATTACCTTGCTCTATTATATTTCCGTCTTTCATAACTAAAATTAAATCAGCGTTTTTAATTGTTGAAAGTCTGTGAGCAATTATAAATGAAGTTCTACCTTCCGTAAGCTTATCCATTGCCTCTTGTACAAGTTCCTCAGTTCTTGTATCGACATTACTCGTCGCTTCATCTAAAATAAGGAATGATGTCTTTTGAATCATGCCTCTAGCAATCGTAAGTAATTGTCTTTGTCCTGCAGACACGCTATCGTTATCAGATAAAACTGTGTCATAACCCTTAGGTAACGTTCTTATAAAGTGATTTAAACCAACCTCTTTACAAACTTCAACTACTTCAGCTTTCGAAACATTTTCTCTATTATAGACAATATTTTCCATTACCGTTCCGTTAAATAACCACGTATCTTGCAAAACCATTGTAAATAAATCGTGAATATTTTTTCTAGAAAGTTTCTTAGTAGAAACTCCATCTATTTTAATATCTCCACCATTTATTTCATAAAACTTCATAAGTAAATTAACCATCGTCGTCTTACCGGCTCCAGTCGGTCCGACAATCGCAATCTTTTGACCAGGTAAAGCCTGGGCTGTAAAGTCTTTAATCGTTGGTTTATCATTACCATCGTACTTAAATGTAACATGATCAAACTCTATTTCACCGCGAACCTCATCTTTATTAAGTAATCTAGTAATATTACTTTCATCACTCATCTCTTCTTCATCGATAAATTCAAATACTCTCTCAGAAGCAGCTGCTGTTGATTGAAGTGAATTTAAAGCTTGCGCGATTTGACCAAGTGGTGAAGTAAATAATCTAACATAAGTTATAAATGCCACAATAACTCCAAACGTAATTGTCCCATTCATTGTTAGTAATGCCCCAACAATACATACTGCCACATATCCAAAGTTACCAATGAACATCATAAGTGGTTGCATCATTCCAGATAAGAATTGACTCTTTCTATTTGCATCACATACTCTTTGATTATAAACGTCGAATTTCTTATCAGAATCTTCCTTACCATTATAAGCCTTAACAACATTTAAACCTGAATAAATCTCTTCAATATGACCATTCAAATTACCAAGTTCCTCTTGTCTAGCCACAAAATAACCTTGTGATTTAGATAAAATAAGAAACATTCCCGCAAAACCAACTAAACTTGCAACAATTGCCGTTAATGCCAAAATCCAGTTAGTCACAAACATCATGATTAAAGTTCCAACAAATAAAGTTATACTACTAACTAAAGTTGATAAAGATTGATGCATAGTTTGACCGATCATATCAACATCGTTAGTTACCCTTGACAAAACATCTCCAGTGAAATGTTTATCAAAATATTTAAGTGGCAACTTGTTTATCTTAGTAGAAATCCTGCTTCTTAAATTCTTTGAAAATTTAATCGAAACATACGTCATACAAATTGCTTGAATATAAGTAAATGACGCACTACATAAATACATTATTAGTAAGAATAAAGCAATTCCTTTAATAGCCTTGAAATTCATCATCGGTTCAATAACTTCTTTAACATCTTCCGGTAAAGTATCTAACTTCTTATAAAGTTCAGTTGAATCTGCATCTTTATCCAAACTACTTAACGTTACTGCAAATTCGTATTGATCATGAGGAGAAATTTTAACCCCATCAATTGTTATTTCATCAAACAAAACATTTTGAACACTCTTTGGTAAATTTAAATTATCTTTATCCATCTTAAGTAAAGCAATCTTATCATCCGTACTGATTTTTACTCCTTCGTAAGTAGATTCTGGCAAAATGACTTTCAAAACAGACTCCGGTAATTTTGCCATCTCTTCACTTATTTCGCTTTCATCCATACTTTGAAGTTTACTCGTAAATTCTCTAAACGCACTTTTATCTTTTGCCTTAATAGAAGGATTACTCAAAACAGAAGTCATACTTTCACTAGATAAATTAATATCTAACATTTCTGGTATGACTTTACTTAATTTATCTTCAGAAACACTTTTCTCCACTGTCGTTGAAAGTTTTTTCATATTTTCTTGATTGATAACTAAGCCTTCAGAAATCTCATCAGTAAGTTCTGATAATTTATCAGGAGCTAAAATTGAAATAACTGAACCAAGTATCGCTAAAACAAAAGCTATAATAACTAAAGCCTTATATCTATCAAGTTCTTTTACTAATCTTTTAATTGCTCCTTTAAAATCTTTTGCGTGCTCTGGTGCGTTCATATTTGCCCCAGGACCATGTTTAGGAGTACTTTTTGCATTATTATTCACGTTCCAATTCCTCCTTTGAAAGTTGTGATAAAGCTATTTTTTTATAAACCTCACAATTCTTTAGAAGCTCCCTATGGGTTCCCATACCTACGCATTTACCACTATCTAAAACTATAATCTTATCAGCGTTCATAATCGTTCCAATTCTCTGAGCAACGATTAAACTAGTCGCATCTTTAGTATAATTTTTAAGTTCACGTCTTAACACAGAATCAGTCTTATAATCCAAAGCTGAAAAAGAATCGTCAAAAATATAAATTTCTGGATCTCTAGCGATTGCTCTAGCAATAGCAAGCCTTTGTTTCTGACCACCAGATACATTAGTACCACCTTGCGCAATGTGAGTCTCATACTTATCGTCCATTTTCTCAACAAACTCAGAAGCTTGAGCAACATTAGCTGCCTCTTTTATCTTCTTCTCGCTTATCTCGCCTTTTCCATTATCGCCATAAGCAATATTATAATTAACAGTTCCATTAAACATAACGGCCTTTTGTGGTACATATCCAAGCTTATTATTTAAAGCCTCCTCAGTATACTCTTTAACATTAACTCCATCAACTAAAACCTCACCATCAGTTGCGTCGTAAAATCTCGGAATTAAATTAATCAAAGTACTCTTACCACTACCAGTTGATCCAATAAAGGCCACAGTTTCTCCTTTATTTGCCTTAAATGAAATATTTCTAAGTAAATATTCATCCGCATCGGGATATCTAAATGAAACATTCTTAAATTCGACAGTTCCAACTTCTTCAGTTTTTCCATCAAAACTTCCCTCTTTAATAGATTCCTTCGTATCTAAAACCTCATTAATACGATTAGCCGAAACTTGCGCACGAGGTAAAATCATAAATATCATCGCAAGCATTAAAAAAGACATAATAACTTGCATTGCATAAGAACTAAATACAACCATATTACCAAATATCTCTATCTTATCAGCCATTACTGAATTTTCAATTAAATAAGCTCCAACAAAATAAATAGCCAAAGTAAGACAGTACATTATCATGTACATAACCGGTGACATAATTGCAAATTTCTTTTGATTATAAAGTTGTAAATCTGTTAAATCTGTATTTACTTTGTTAAACTTCTCTTCTTGATAATCTTCCGCATTAAAAGCCCTAACAACTCTAATACCAGTTAAATTTTCTCTTGTAACTCCATTTAACTTATCGATAAGCTTTTGAACCCTTTTAAATCTTGGAATAACAATTATCATAAGAGTAATAATTACAGAAAGTAAAATAACTACAGCAACACCTGTTAAAGCACTCCATTGCCAGCTCTTATTTAAAATCTTTGTAACCGCCCAAACCGCCGTAATTGGTGCCTTAATTAAAAGCTGAAGTCCAATTGCGATAAGCATTTCAACTTGAGTAACATCATTAGTGGTTCTTGTAATTAAACTACTAGTTGAAAATTGCTTTACTTCTTCTGTATCGATACTCTCAACTTTATCAAAAATCTCTTTTCTTAAATTCTTTGAGAAATTAGAAGAAATAGTTGCAGCTAAATAACCAGCAATAACTGCAAATGCAAAACTACCTAAAGCACATAAAACCATGTACCCACCATTTATTAAAATATCTTGCATCTTACTGCCTTCAGTTTGAACTAAAACAGTTATTTCTGACATATAATCCGGCATTTTTAAATCGAGCCAAACATGCAGTACAATAAAAACAATACATATAATTGCATATATAATATCTTTTTTATCTAATCTCTTTAATAACTCTATCATACTCTCTTCCTTTCCTCTTTAATATATTCAATATTACTAATCATTTGCTTAATTACTTTTTTAAAATTATTTAAATCCTGTTCAGAAATGTTTTTTTCTAAAGATTTTTCAATTTCTTCAAATGTCTTTCTCTTACGCTGAAAAATCTCATCTGTTTTCTTATTTAAAATAATTTTTTTAATTCTCGTGTCACTCTCACTAATAACCCTCGAAATAAGACCATTCTTCTCCATCGTTCGCAAAACCTCAGATACTGTTGCCCTCCGAAGATTTAACACTCCCTCTAAATCTCTTTGATAAACATCTGTATCTTTGTGGTTCAACATGTAAGCGATAATTCTCATTTGTGTTGGTGAAGGTCTTTTCATTTTACTGACATCATCCAAATTAAAAAACGTCCGAAAAATCTCCTGTTCAAGCTTTTTTAATTCAAAAAAAATTCCCGATTCCACCTATATCACCTCACTCTTTACCTCATCACCGTAGTACATTTTATTACACAAAAAAATAATTGTCAATGCCCTTACAATTATTTTTTTTAAAGTCTTTAACATTTGTCTAAGTTCTTATTTTTCTTTATCGGCGGTAATATTTAAAATACACTAAATAAAATAAATAAATAAATATTATCTATGCTCCTTGTAATCATCATAATTTCCTAAATATGAAACTAATTTTTTATTCTCAAAGCAAACTATTCTCTTAGCTAGCTTATTAATAAAATACCTATCATGCGAAACAAATAATAAAGTACCTTTATATTCTGCTAAAGCATCCTCAAGTATCTCTCTTGTATCAATATCAATATGATTAGTTGGCTCATCTAATATCAAAAAATTAGCCTTCTTTTGCAAAAGTTCAAATAACTTAAGTCTTACCTTTTCACCACCAGATAAATTGCCTACTTTTTTAAACACGCTCTCCCCATAAAACATAAATTTAGAAAGAGCAGAACGAAGATGCGTCTCATCACCATCAAAAACCTTTCTTGAAACCTCTAAAATAGTCGCCTCATCATTCTCAAAACGAATCTCTTGCGGAATATAACCGATAGAAACTTGCGCACCTATTTTAATCTTATCATCACTTAAATTCAAAATTGCCTTAACTAAAGTAGATTTACCAGAACCATTTTTTCCCATCAAGCAAACCTTTTCACCATATTTTAAACTCATAGACGCACCTTTTAAAAGCTCTCGTTTACCCGCACTTAAATCTATCTTATCTATCTTTAAAACATCTTTCCCAGATCTATCGTCTATTTCAAAGCTTAAAGGAATCTTCTTTTTACTATCAGGCTTATCAATCATTTCCATTCTTTCAATTCTTCTTTCAATATTAGCTGCTCTTCTAAAGAAAATCGGATTATCACCTTCCGTTCCCCACTGTCTAAGCCTTTTAATTGCTGCCCTCATTGCCTCTATTTGTTTCTGCTGACTCTTATAACTTTCAAACTCAGCTAAAGTTCTTCTTTCACTCTCCTTTAAATAATAAGAATAATTTCCATTATAAATATCCGCTTTTCCCTTATCAATGAAGACAATCTTAGTCACCACTTTATCTAAAAAATACCTATCATGTGAACTTATCACAATCGTTCCTTTATAATTTCCTAAAAACTTTTCAAACCACTCTAAAGTTTCAATATCTAAATGATTAGTTGGTTCATCTAAAAGTAAAATATCAGGATTTCTAAGGACAAGTGAAGCTAATGAAACTATAGTCTTCTCACCACCAGATAAAAAATTAATGCTTCGGTTTAACATATCATCAGATATCTTAAAACCACAACACACTCTACTTATCTTTTCACCTATTTCATATCCTCCTAAAGCTTGAAACTCATCTTGTAATCTTCCATAACTTTTAAGTGCCTTATCTAACTCTTTAGATGAAAGATTGGCAAAATTCTTTTCATCCTCTCGCATCTTTTTTTCAATATTAAATACCTTCTCAAAGTTTTTAAGCAAAACATCTTTAACAAGCAAATCGTCAGAAACTTTAGGTGGAATTTGTGAAAGTAACCCGGCACTTGCTCCTTTTCTAACCGAAATAGTCCCTGAATCTAACTTCTCTTCTCCTGCAATTATTTTAAATAATGTTGTCTTCCCGCATCCATTCGGTCCAATCAAACCTATTCTATCTCCCGTATTTGCTTCAAAATCAAAACCATTCAAAACTTTTTTAAAACCAAAATTTCTTTTAGCCTTATTAATATTTATCTCAATCATACTTCATCACTCCTTATTTAATTAAAAAAATAAAACCTCAGAATATGAAGTTTTACTAAAAAATTAATCACTTACTCTAACGTTTACCCCATCTATTTTTTTATAAACTCGTTTTTTATTCTTTGATACTTTTTTAACAATTTCATCTTCTAAATCATATCCTAGCATCTCTGAAATTCCAAGTAAATAAATTGCAATATCGGCAAGTTCTTCGTTTAAGTCATCTTTTTTCTTTCTATATGCATCAAATGCTTCCGCAACTTCTCCATATAATAAGCAAAACTCTAATTCCACATTCGTTGTATTAAAACCTTTATTAACTTTATTTTCCCATACTTCTTTTTGTACTTTTTTTAAATTCATAAAATCACTCCAATCTACCATCTGGCTATTTTATAAAAGATATCAATATATCCAAAATACCATAAAAAAAATAATTTTACAAGTAACGAATAACATAATTATCCTATTTTAAAATCAACCCCTTTATATCTTGCCAATTTTTTGTTATAATGTATATGTTGTCCCCGTAGCTCAGTAGGATAGAGCGATCGCCTCCTAAGCGATAGGTCGGCAGTTCGATTCTGCCCGAGGACGCCATTTATGATTGTAACCGGCCAGCGAGCCGTTTTTTTATGTAAAAATCTACCTAATACAAAAAATAACTAACAATGTTAGTCACTTTTTTACTTAATAATTCCAATCGCAAATATCAAAAATAAATTATATGCATATTTAAGTTTAAATTTAAATTGCGTTGAAAATTTAACTGAAAATTCTTGAATAGCTACCCCTTTATCGACAAAACTGATAATCCAAGTTTCTAAATATTTAGGTAAAGCTGGATAAGAAGGAAACATATGAGATAAAATCATATCCTCTTCCTTTTTGCTTAAGTTAAACTGAGATTTTGCTAAAGCTAAAGCCTTTGGTGGATGAGCAAAGAAAGAAATAGACCTTTCCTTTGCACATCTATGCTCTGGACTAAAGAAGAAATCATGCATAAGTCCTCCGCGAGCTGTCTTTTCATAATCAAGTCTTAAAACTTTCGCAATCTTATATGAAATATAAGAAACCTTTGTCGAATGAATATAACGTGTCGTTCCATGATGTTCTATATCTTTAAGTTTTAAAAACTCTTCGTTTTCTAAAATATCCTTAACTATAAGCTTATATTCAGGGTCTTTAATACTCATTTCTTACTCACCTCAAACATCAACATTATAGCATATTCAAAGTTTAATATCAAATTCACTTAATCTGCCTCACTTTCATCTGAATTGCCAGTAATTTCAATATCTTCACCGATTGGTGTTATTTGAATAAAAGTATTTCCATCATTAACTTTTATCTCATTTCCACTCAAATCCGTGTAAACTGTTTGACTACTTCTACTAGATTTCTCCCATTTTATCGGCACAGCATAACCATTCGTTATATAATAGCCATCACCTGAACCAATATTATCAAGCTTAAGTCTACCATAAGAATCATAAGCATGACTTTCAATTGGCGTAATTATAATATTCTTATAAGTATACTGTTCACCAGTTACCGCATCGACATGAGGTTCACCTGACATACTTCTTAAATAAACTTTGTTTTCTGAATCATATTCATAACTAGTATCCGTATAATAAGAATACTTCATATAAACATTATCAGCTGGCATTGAACCTTCCTTATTTTTCAAACTGACCTCATCGGCACTATAATTTAAAAGTAAATCCTTATTAGTATCCCTATCGTAGCCTTGTTCCTTAGCATATTCTTTTATTCTGTCCATACTTGTAAACACCGTATGCTCAGTTGCCTTATTAAGCGACTTATCTCTCCAAAACACTGAAGAAACAGTTAAACCATTTATATTGTCGATATCAAGTGACGCAATATCTGCCTTTGCCTGATCGCTCCAACCATAATGAACATATATCGCATCATTCTCAAGTGCATAATCTAAATAATATGGTCTCGCACTCCTCACTGAACCAATCTTTGTCGTATCTTGGTCCTTAAAAATTGCCATCATCCTCGTAATCCCGCCCTCGGCAAGTATCTCATAAGTAATATAGGCATCTTGAAGACCGGCATGTGGCCATGCCTCATGATTGTTATTTATCATAATCGCAATCGGCCTCGTCTTTGAATTCTCATCGACAATCTGTAACTTTTTTACCTCAGGCGACTTATCTTTAATATCATCTAAAACCTCTTGATTATTATAAATATAATAACATCCGGCCCCTATCAAACCAAGTAAAACCATAACTATAAGCCATCTTGACTTCTTTTTCTTTCCTCTTCTTTTAGCCACTTGTAACTTTCACCTCTATTTTTATTATACTCATAAACTTGCAAACTATAAAACTCTACTCCGTTACAATCCAAGCATTTGGAATTGCCCTTGTCTTTGCTTCACCACTACCATTTCTCGGTTTATTTGCAAACTCACCATTAATAACTAAACCACTAGACGTTCCACCATCTAAATTTGCAGCATTATAAGCTCCATACTTCATCAAAATTTCGGTCAAATCGACCATATCAGCCCCATCAATACCATGAGCATAATCACGGCCATCCATTACTAAAAATAGCACAATTCCATCCTGCCTTTGAGCAATCGCACTTCTAGGAGCAGTTCCCCAGCCCCCATTACCTTTTATAAACGAAGGCTCACCATTGACAATTAAATAAGGTCCAAATTCAACCGCATCTCTAACTCCATTTTGCAAAGCCTCTTCCGCACTCATCTGACCTAAAATAAGCTTATTATCGTTAGTAAAACCTATAATTCCACCTCCAACATCAGCTCTTGCCGAATTATATACGAGATTTCCATTTTGAATTACCATTCCATGTGGACTTCCTCCATTACCCCTTTGATTAGGATCAGAAAAACCACTTGCATTCATTGCAATAACTGCATTATTATCTTTAGCAATACTTGTCAACATATCGCCATATTTTCCCATATTTTTTGCGGTTGCAACCTTAACCTTAGAAGGATCATAAATCACAATTAAATAGCCTCGAAGTCCATCTTCATTAATATCTATTTTCTTATATAAATCGTTACCTAGATCCTTAGTTAAAACTTCCTTATCATACTTGTTCTTATACATTGTATGCGAAGAAGAATAATTTACGAAACTAACCTGACTAGTATCCGTCGCCAAATTACCATCGGCAACATAATTATCCTGTAAAACAGCCTCAATCGTCTCATCATCGTAAAACCAGGTTGCCAAATATTTATGACTCATTGTCGTCATAGCTGTTGTAATAAGCCAGTTCCGAAAACTTGGATAAGGACCATATAATAAATAACCTAAACTAGACGTACCTAAAATACCTAAAATCACAAAACAAGCTAAAATCTTCATCCATAATTTACCCTTTTTAAAAAATTTTTTATCCTTTTTTAAGTTTTTATCCTCTGAAGAATTACTTTCCGAATTTTTTTCATCCTCTAAAGAATCAAAAGCAGACTCAGTATTTGAACACTTATCAACCTTTAAAGATTTACTATTCATCTCTTTTTCTTCATCGAACAAATACTCTACTTCATCGTTCATCTAAGCCACCTCTTTTCCAAAATACTCGCCATCCCCATCAAAATCTATATAATCATCGATTGTTACCTTCTCGAGCTTATTTACTACAGGATTACCTCCTCCATTAACCGCATTCCACTTGTCATAATCATCGACTAACTTGTTGTAAACTTCCACATCGGTCAAATAATAATTTTGCGCAGCTTCATAATTAGCCTTAAAATTAGTACACTTAGTTCGCGCGCCGATATCCCCATATTCAAAATCACAGTTCTCTTTTAAATATGAAGAAGCACTTTCTACATCCATAATTGCCTGCATATAAGAATCCATAAAATTATTCCAAACATCTGCTGATGTAGCCAAAGTTTCATAATATAGCTCTTCCTTATTTGTATAAAACTCATTTCTCAAATTAGAAAAATTATTTATTTTTGTCTGAAAAATCTCATAATTCTCACTTACCTTACTTACCATCTCTGTAGTCTCTTGCTTATCTTCCTTAAAACCTTCATACCACAAAGTAAACAAAGTAAATCCTAAAATAACTACTACTAAAGTGATGACTATAAATAACCAAAACTTTTTCATACAATCGCCTCATTACTACTCTTGTTCTATTCTTCTACAAATATATCAAAATAAGCAAAAAATGTAAAGTTATGTCGAATTTCAAAAAAACGAAAAAAATAGCTTTGCTATTTAATTTAAAGCTATTTTTCTACCTAAAATTTTTTTACTTTTTTTCTTTATTCAAATCATCTAAAACTCTCTTTAAATCCAAAGCCACCTTCTCTGGTAAAATCTTTTCAAGTTCCGATAATGGTTGCTTCCTTAAATTCTCCATCGTTTTAAACTTCTTTAAAAGCTCTTGCTTCCTCTTCTGACCAATTCCTTCGATATTATCAAGCACACTTGCGTAAAGCCCCTTGCTTCTAATCTGCTTATGATAACTTATCGTAAAATTATGAACCTCGTCCTGCATTCTCTCTAAATAATGGAATAAATTACTCCTCTTCTCAATTGGAATTTCTCTCTCAAAAGTAAGCAAAGCATTAGTCGAGTGTTTATCATCCTTCTTTAACCCAACCAAAGGAATATTCATATTCAAACTGTCTAAAACCTCTTTAGCTACATGCATCTGTCCAAGACCACCATCGACAATAATCAAATCCGGCCTCACCAAATTATCCTTTAAAACCCTAAAATATCTTCGATAAACAACCTCTCTCATCGTTCCATAATCATCATTTTTGTCAAATGATATTTTGTATTTGCGATATTCATTTTTAGCGGGCCTACCATCCATAAACACCACCATTCCCGAAACATTATAAGTTCCAAACAAATGCGCATTATCGAAAAGTTCAATCCTATCTAACTTTTCAAGTCCTAAAACCTCTCTAAGCTCTTCGTTAGCTTTACTAGTCATCTCATCTTCTCTATTTAAAAGTTCAATCTTGTCCTCAAGCTGTTTCTTCGCATTATCAGATGCCATATCCACGAGTTTCTTCTTAACCCCCTTTTCCGGAATCCTAACACTTATCTTGAAATAATCTGAAAGCAAATTCGCATCAACTATATCCGGAACCAATAACTCCTTAGGTAAAATTGCCCTTTGATAAAATTTAGCAATATAACGGGTAAGCTCTTCCTCGCTATCTATTAGGGCAATAATCTGATGATGATGTGAGGCAATCTTACCACCTCTGACAAAGAAAGCAAAAACACTAAGATAATTTCCATCCGCATAATATCCAAAAATATCCGTATCGGAAGTTTCGTTGATCTCGACCTTTTGCTTGACCATAATCGCATTTATATAATCCAGCATCTCTTTAAGTTCCAAGGCCTTCTCGTATCTCAAATTATCACTTTCAATTTGAATTTCATGTTTTAATCTATCCGTAACTAAACTCGCATCTCCTCTTAAAAACTTAATAATATCCTTCTCCATTGCTTCAATTTTTTCCTTTGGAACATCTTTAACACAATATCCCAAACACTGACCAATATGATAATAAAGGCAAGTTTTTTTCGGAAAAATTTTACATTTAGGAAGCGGATATATCTGATTTAATAGATTAACTGTTTTTTTTGCCGCATAAGCATTCGGATAAGGTCCAAATAACCTTGCTCCCCCTTTTTTTCTTCGAAGATGAGCATTCCTAACTACTATTAATCTTGGAACCTTATCATTAGTAAGCTCGATATAAGGATAACTCTTATCATCACGAAGCAAAACATTGTATTTTGGATCGTTTTTCTTGATTAAATTCATCTCTAAAATAAGAGATTCTGTTTCCGAAGAAACAACAATATAATCAAAATCGGCAATCTCTGAAAGCATTTTAGCCACTTTACCTGTATGTGAAGAATGAAAATAAGAATTAAGTCTATTTCTCAAATCCTTAGCCTTACCTACATATATTATAACCCCATCTTTATTTTTCATTAAATAGCACCCAGGCTTATGGGGAACTAATTTCAACTTCTCAAGGATCATCTAAACCAGTCCTTTCTCTATGTAATTATATCACGCCTTAATTATTTTTAAAAACAAGTTTGCCTAAAAAAACAAACTAAGTTATAATTTAATTGGTGAAAAACATGCGAACAATTACAAAATTAGAAACAAATGAGATAATAATAAATAAATCCAAATTCATAACCATAATTACTCCTATAAAAGACAAACAAGAAATTAATACTATATTAAAAAGCATTAAAGATCAATATAAAGATGCGACCCATTATTGCTTCGCTTATATCATTGAAGGTGAAGAAAAATGCGATGACAATGGTGAACCATCTGGAACCGCTGGAATGCCCATCTTAAAAGTTTTAAAAATAAACAATTTAACCAATATTTTATGCATCGTCATTCGTTACTTTGGTGGGATTAAATTAGGTGCGGGCGGTTTAATAAGAGCTTATTCCACATCGGCAAGTGAAGCCTTAAACAAATGTGAAATAAAAGAAATAAAAAACGGATTTACGATAACCATTACCTTCCCCTATCATAATCTAAAACAAATTGATCATCTATTAAAAAATATAAAAATCGATAAATCTTATGGAAATGAAATAATCTATACTTTCGATATCTATGAAGAAGACTATCTAAAAATTAAAAATATCCTAGAAACATATTCTGTCATCATAAATAAAAAGCCAGTTAAACTGACTTAATTTAAATTATCTTCATCAAAACCTTTAGTTTTATAATTATCACATTTTAAATAAGCTTTATAAGTTATCTTCATATGATCCTGATTAAATTCGACATAACCTTCACAAGGTTTTTTTGTTTTCAAATCTTTAATTGTATCTAAATAACCTTCATCCTCTAAAAAATCAGACTTAATTATCATTGAAACAACTGCGTCGCTAGTTGTCTGATAAGTATCATCTTGATACTTTGAAGCTGCATTTCTAAGTTCTGTCTCTAAATCGTTATAAGTAACATCATCTGTTACCTTCACTTTCTCGTCATTAGAATCATCATCTAATTTAGAAATATTGCTTTGATATATTCCCATTATAATTATAAAACAAATAAATATAACAGCAATAATAATTACGAATTCTTTTAATCCAAATCCCTTATTATTCATACTCTTTTTCCTCGCATTTTTTCTACATTAAACCTATAAAGCACTCCTGGTCTTCCACTTGAACCAGTTGTTTTAACGCCTGTATCAAGGACTAAATCTTGTGAAACAAATTTTTTGTAAAAATTTCTTCGATCCATCTTTTTACCCATAACTGTTTCATAAAATTTTTGAAGTTCTGGTAACGTAAAATCATTGGGAAAGAAATCTAACAAAATATCATCTGTATTGTTAATAATTTTCGTTTTTACCTCTTTTGTAACTGATGAAATAATCTTTTCATGATCATAACCAAGTTTTGGAAGTTCATCGGTATCAAACCACGCACTTTCTCCATTTTCGTTTTTTATCATAACTAAACGCTCGTCCGTAATTGAAAAATAACTTTGTGCGATTATTCTTCTATCTGGATACCTATTTAAATCACTAAAAATCTTACTTTGCGAAACCTTTCCATTACTAAGAGACGTTGCCCTCTGATAAATTTCCATTGCTTTGTCATCCAAAGTTTCATCATTTTTTAAAAACTCACCAGGTAAAATCCAATAACCTTTATAAGGATCATCTTTCTTTCTCGTTAAAAAAACCTTAAGTTTACCACCACTTGCTGCATATATCACATCCAACGTTTCGATAATATTATTATAATTTTCTGCCATACTCCACCTCTTTGTGTATCAAAATACGCGATTATTATAATCACAAAATAACTTTTTGTCAAATTGACACCAAAAAAGAGAAAACTACTCGCTTTCTCCTATCATTTTTAATGTCGCCTCATTTCCATAAACGACCACATCAATATCGTAATATCTGTCATAATCATAAATCTTGTTATTCTTTAAATTATCGATAAACTGATTATACATAAATTTAGTACTGCCGGCTCCATCGTTTTCAGTTGTAATTTCGATATTTCTATAATCATCAGATGACTCATAATCTCTAACTGAGACGTTATTTACGTCTTTATAATAAGTAACCTCAAGTCTGATATCTCCATCTTTCATTCCTTCGGCAACCTCTTTCTTAACGTCTCCACCTGTATAATTATAAACATTTGTATTGCCATCTATCTGATATTCAAAATCCTTTACTGTCTTCTCTACACTTGCCGGTACACCATCGCGATAATCAATATTGATAACCATATCGGTAAAAAGTAGACCTCCAATAATTATTAAAACAATAGACCCAACTAAAACGATAAAATTATTCTTTCCTGATTTAAAAATCACATTATATATAAGTTTAATAAACCACGTACACATCACTAAACATCCGATTAATAAAAGTGTCAGACCTAAAAGATTTATCCCTTTTATCCAGTAAACAACTGAAAGACATAAACCGAATAAAATACCTAAATCGATAAATGCCGCTGGAACCATTACAAAAATAATGAGCCATAACTTCAAAATTAACATAATAGATTCTCCTAAAAATGAATGACCACTTTGTTCTTTCACCTTAACAGCTTTTACTTCTTTTTTAACGTCTTCTTCTAAATTCTCATCTTCCATATTTTCATTGTCGGCAGACTCCTCGTGTTTAAAATAGCTCTTAAATAACGAAACAAACACCAAAACACAAAGTGAAATATAAATAATGAAAAGTAAAATTCCAAATAGGAAAGAAAACAAATCGCCAAATGGAGAAAAAATACTATCAAGCATCTCTCCACCAACCCTATAAACCAGTAAAAACGGAAGTCTTAAAAAACCAATTAAGAAAATCGCAATTATTATTTTAATTACAATCTCGAATACAAGTGACAAATTGATATCCTTATTTGTCTTCTTAAAATCCGAAGCTAAATCCCGACTTGTCTTAGCCAGCTTGTCCGCACCTTTTTTTATTAAATCTTCCCCGTCGTTTAAAATCTTGTTAAATGTACTTTCCTCTTTCACATCATAATCAGGATCTATCTTATAAGCACTCAAAACTTCCTTAACTAACTCATCGATATCACCAAAATCGGCAACCGCCTCTTCTTCACTCTGACCACGCTTAACTTTTTCAGAAATTGTGTCTTTGTACTCATCTAAAATATCTTTTCTCTCTTTTTCATCTAAAACCGATAATTTCTTCTCAATTTTTTCTAAAAATTCCTTCTTATTCATTCTTTTCACACTCCCTAATAAATTCGCTCACTGCATTGCTGAAATTAATCCATACCTCTTTTAATTCTTCTAATCTATTTTTCCCAAGAACTGTAATTTTATAATACTTTCGCGAAGGTCCCTCTGTCGATTCAACCAAATATGTCTCAAAATATTTTTCATTAGTAAGCCTCTTTAAAAGTGGATAAATAGTTCCCTCGTTGACATCAACCACTTTTGAAACCTCTAAAACAAGTTCATATCCGTACATATCTCGCTTATTAACTGATAGAAGAACAATAAGCTCTAGTACTCCTTTTTTAAACTGTGAATTCATACCTCACCTCTTGTCTACATTATATTACTTACTACTTTGTATTGTCAAGTACTTATTCTTAAAAAGTAGTAAATGTTTTGTCATAACACTAATTTAAATTGAATTATTAAATAATTTGTAGTATAATTTATTTATAGTATGGAGGCTAGAACATGGATAGATTTAATTATAATAACCCCCAAAATTCAAATAAACTTTCACCTGAAGAGGCCACAACTGAAAAAGTTGAGACTATTGAAAAACTCTTCGGAAGTTTTGACGAACCTGATAAATCTGATAGCCTACTCAGTGAACTAAATAAATTTGAAACAACTGGGCCTTTCTACATTCCAAACAAACCAGAAAAGTCTGAAAGCAATCAAACTGCTGCCGATATTGACGACCTCGATTTAGACGGACTTAAAGCTTTGCGCGCAGAAATTGCGAAAATTCAAGCCGAAGCACAAAAAGAAGAAGAAAATTTCTCAAACGGTCAAGAACATGGAAAGACAAAAAAATTAACAACTAACCATTATAAAGAAGGAATCCACTATAATGGTTTCTCTGAAGGTGGTATGGCTGAAAACTTCTTTAGATGTGCCGTTTTAGGATTTGTCACTCTATCTATCTCTGGTGGCTGGTTCTTCTACATTATGAATCATATAATTTAAGGATACTCCTAAAGTATCCTAATTTTTATTTTTAATAAATTCTCTAAGTATTTTTGTCAAAGCTCGTTTTTCAATTCTTGAAACATAACTTCTTGAAATATTTAGCTCTTTTGCAATTTCTTTTTGTGTAATCTCCTCTTCGCCATTTAAACCATACCTCTTAATAATAATCTCTTTCTCTCTATCACTTAAAACACCAAAATATTTCTTTAAAAGCTTTAAATTATTCTGTTTATACAAATCCAAAGCAAAATCAGGCTTTGGTGTTTTTAATATATCCAAAAAAGTAATTGTATTTCCATCCTTATCAAAACCAATCGGCTCATCTAAGCTAATATTCTTATTGTTTTTTTTATCACTTCGAAAATGCATCAAAATTTCATTTTCGATACACCTCGCGCAGTACGTAGTAAGTCTAGTTTTATGCTTAAAAGAATAACTATCTACCCCTTTAATTAAACCTATTGTTCCAATACTAATTAAATCATCAGAATTTTCCGATTTATGATCATATTTTTTTACAATATGAGCAACAAGACGTAAATTATGCTCGATAAGTTTACTTCTTGCCTCCCGGTCACCCATATTAGCTTTTTTTATACATTCTTCTTCTTCTTCTTTTGAAAGTGGATCAGGAAAAACATTGTTTGAATAAGAAGCTGTGAAAAGATAAAAATCTTTAAATAATTTTTTCAAAAAATTAAACAAAATAAATCACACCCCACTTAATTGTATTTAACTAAAAACAAAAAAAGAACTAGTTAAAGTTCTTAAAATCTAGATTTTCTTTTAAATAAGCCCAATATTTTGGGATGACCTTTTATGTCTTTTACTTCTTTATCTTCATCAGAATATAATTCAGGAAACTCTTCCTTTAAGTCAATGCCATACCTTAAAGCAATTTTAATGATGTCTGGATCTTTTTTCAATCTATCACTGACATATAAAGTAATTTTTCCATATGTCGTAGGTATTAAATCCCTAACATATTCTTTATCATCACGAAGTCTTTCAGTCGCAAACTCAAAACTCCTTGGATATTTTACCACTATTCTAGCCACAAAGTTCTCATCATCGCGAAGGTTTTTACTCGCAAACTCAAAAACGCGTCCATCATATGATTTTTCAAGTGCCTTTAAAACCACATCTTCATTGCTTCGAAGTCTATAACTTACAAATTTAAGCATAAAAGGATTCCAATAAATAGCTTCCATCACAAGTTCTTCATCATCCTTATACTTATCAGGAAAAAATTTAAAAACTTCTGGACGAAAAACTAACGCACTACATAAAAAATTTTTATCATCTGGTAATCCATATTTAACAGTTTCAGCTAAATCAGTAGATTTTGAAATTCTCTTTAAGAAATTATATTCATAACTTCCTTCTTCATATTCCGGCATATACAACATATATATTCTCCTTATTTTTTAATATTTCTTGGTGTTTCAAACACATCATGAACCTCATCTTTATCACGTTCATATTCAGCTTTTCTAAGTAAACAATTTTTAGCTAAACGAAGCTTTAATAAAACATTTATCTGTTCTTCTTTTAAAGTGTTGGTAATTCTCGTATAAGGCGCTTTTGTAATTAAATTACCTTCTTTATCATAAACCTCAGATGTTCTGTTTACTACTTTAAACTTAGTCCCATCCTCAAAGACTTTCCCGCAATCTCTAATTATAAATCTCTTATTGTCGATTACTACTTCTCTTTGACCATTATCCGAAATTGGATTAGCTAAAATATTAGTAGTCAAACCATTTTTTAAATCCACAACCATATGTGAACCAGTAAAACCTGTCATTGCAAAAGCTGAATCAGAAACCGGAGCTGGAAGTTCATTTACCCTAATTCCTTCGGGATGTTTAATATAAACTCCCATTCCTCTTGAAATACGTATTGGGTCAGTCGCATTACCATTTTTATCTTTTTTCATGACAGGATTTCCGTTTTCGTCTAAAAGCATAGGCGTATTTATAGCTGGAGTTATCATTTTATTTAAAGAATCCTCACTTAAAAATCCATTTCTTAAAGCATCACTAAATTTAACTAAATCACGGCTTGTTGAAAATACTCCCGCATGTCCAGGATTAATTCCATATCTTTCCATAACTCTAGCCTTAGGGTCATGAACTTCATTAAGTTCTCCATCCTTGCCTCCAGTTAAAGACCCAAAATAATCATAACTAGTATTAAGCATCTTCATCTCATCATTAAAATATTTCTTAAAATATTCATCACTCTCTGGCATAATATCTTTTAAAATAATAAATGGAATATCACTATAAACAAAAGTTTTATCTTTCGCTACTTTTGTCCCACTAAGTCTCTTCTCAAGTTCTTCTTTTGAAAGCTCACCATCACGTTCATCAAGACGCCCTGGAGTTCTAAGCTCATAATAATATTTAGCCATTTCTTCTACTGGAATATTTAAATATTTATATTTACCACCTTTATAAGAAGAAACTGACTTATCTAAAGAAAATTTACCTTCTTCAGCTAATTTTAAAGCTAAAGTTGTCGTAAATAATTTAGTCACGCTAGCAATATCAAAACGGGTATTCTCACCTACATTTTCTCCATTCGCACTAGTCTTGCCACTATATGTATATATTTCTGTTCCAGTTTTTGCATCTTTAATTCCCGTAGTTAAACCAGGTACTAACTTTGCAATACCCTCTACTTTCATTAAATATTCTTCGATAATTTTACTATAAACCTCTTCAGAAGATTTATCCTCCATTGAAACTAATTCCTTTTTCTCGTCCTCAAACATTTCATATATAGGACGGTACTCTTTTAATTTACCATTTTTCACAAGTTCATTTATAATTTTAAACATCTCTTCATTAATAATTCCTTGATACTCTTCCAAATTCATAATAATATACCTCCAAATTCAACACCTATATTATATATGAAAATAACTATTTGTCAAACTTACACAAAAAAAGAACTAATTAAAGTTCTTCTTTAGTTACAATATTCGCGCATCTTGGGCACAAACCATCAGTTAAATCAGTTTCATTAAAGTAATTCCAACATCTCTCGCATCTGCCACCTTCAAATTTTTGAACTTGAATTCCAGCATATTCATATTTTGGTAAATCTAAAGCTGTAAGTACGACATCTGATACAATCAATAATTGCTTTAACTTAGAAGCAATCGGTTTAAGAGTTTCTTTATCCTCTTCTCTTAAATTAAGTAAAACCTTAGCTTCAAGTGATTTACCGATAACCTTTTCGTTACGAGCTTCTTCCAAAGCTTTATAAACATCGTTCTTGATATCGAAGAATAAATCAAACAGTTCGCGAATCTCCTCTTCATCCTTATAAGTTTGAACCTCTGGGAATCTCTCTAAATGAACACTCTTTTCTTTAGTACCAGGAAGTAATTTATAAACCTCTTCACTAGTATAAGGTAAAATAGGTGCCATTAATTTAATCAAAGAAGTTAAGATTTCATATAAAACCGTCTGAACACTTCTTCTCTCGAAACTATCAGCTTGTTCGATATATAAAATATCCTTGGTAAAATCTAAATAGAAATTAGAAAGTGAATTTACAAAATTTATAACTAATTTATAAATTTCGTCAAAATCATAATCATCGTAATTCTTTCTAATATCTCGTACCAAATCATTTAAAGTAATCATCATATACTTATCAGCTTGAGGCATCTTGTCATAACTAATCCTATCATGATCTGGATTAAAATCAAACAAATTACCAAGCATAAATCTATAAGTATTTCTGATCTTTCTATATCCTTCTTTTACTTGATTAAGAAGATCATCGCTAAATCTAACATCTTCGGTATAATCGACACTAGCAACCCAAAGTCTTAAAATATCTGAGCCCTGCTTACTTACAATATCCATCGGATTAACGACATTACCAATAGATTTACTCATTTTAAATCCTTTACCATCTAAGACAAAGCCAGCAGACACAAGTTCTTTATAAGGACTATGACCAGAATATGCCATACTACAAATTAATGAAGAATTAAACCATCCACGATATTGATCAGAACCTTCCAAATAAACATCTGCAGGATATGGAAGTTTTCTTTCAAGTAAAGTTCCTGCCCATGAAGTACCTGAATCAAACCATACATCCATAATGTCAGTTTCTTTAGTGAAATTACCATTTGGACTAGCAGGATTTGTATAACCTTCTGGAAGTAAATCTTTTGCATCCCTTTCAAACCATACGTTTGAACCATATTCTCTAAATAAAGAAGCCACATGCATCATAACATCGTAATCGACAATTTCTGAACCATCCTCATTATAGAAAATTGGAATAGGCACACCCCAAGCTCGTTGCCTTGAAATACACCAGTCACCTCTATCACGAATCATATTGTAAATACGTGTCTTACCCCACTCTGTATGGAATTTAACATTAGTTTCAAGTTCATTTAAAATATCATCTCTAATTTTATCGACACTACAGAACCATTGTTTAGTCGCTCTAAAAATAATCGGTTTTTTTGTTCTCCAATCATGAGGATATGAGTGGGTAATAAACTTAAGTTTAAGTAAATAGCCATTTTCCTCAAGCCACTTTGGAATCTCTTTATTAGCGTCTTCAAAGAACAATCCCGCAAATCTACCGGATTCTTCAGTTAAAACACCCTGATCATTAACACCATTAACCATATCCAAACTATATGTTTGACCAACAATAAAGTCATCCTCACCATAAGCAGGTGCGATATGAACAAGACCTGTTCCGGCATCTAAAGTAACATGATGACCTAAAACAACTGGTGAGGTTCTATCCATAAATGGATGAGAATATTTAACTCCAAGTAAATCTTTACCCTTAAAACTCTTGCCGACCTTATACTCGCCAAAACCAAAATCTTGCATCAAATCATTAGCTAAATCTTTAGCTACTACATAATTATCCTTGCCAACTTTAACTCTGACATAATCGAAATTCTCACCGACACAAACAGCCGTATTACCAGGCAAAGTCCAAGGCGTAGTTGTCCAAATAACAAGTTTATCTCCTTTTTTTACAAAATCATTACCCTCAGTAACTGGAAAAGCCACAAAAACTGAAGGATCCTTGCGATCTTTATATTCAATTTCCGCCTCTGCTAAAGCAGTTTCACTACTTGGTGACCAATAAACTGGTTTTAACCCTTTGAAAATCAAACCTTTCTGAGCCATTTTTGCAAAAACTTCAATTTGTCTAGCTTCATATTCCTTAGTTAAAGTAATATAAGGATGATCCCAGTCCGCAATAACATTAAGTCTTCTAAAATCAGTCATCTGTTTTTCAACCTGTTTCAAAGCGTAATTCTTACAAAGCTCTCTAAAATCAGCCACACTCATACTTTTACGGTCAACCCCACTATTAGTTACTGCTTGTTCAATCGGAAGACCATGAGTATCCCATCCTGGAATATACTCTACATAATAACCTTCCATCATCTTAGAACGGTTAATAAAATCTTTTAAAATTTTATTAAGAGAATGACCCAAATGAATATTTCCATTCGCATAAGGTGGTCCATCATGTAAAATAAATGGTTTATTATTCTTATTTTTGTTTTTTATTAAATTGTATAAATCCATTTCATCCCATTTTTCTCTTTGTAAAACTTCATTCTCAGCCAAATTACCTCTCATTTTAAATTCAGTCTTTGGCATAAGTAAAGTATCCTTATAATCTTTCATAAAAGCATCTCCTATCCTTATTTAACTCCCTTTTTTAACCCTTTAACACCATTATAATTACTTAAAATATTTGAATCAAAACTAGAAGTTTTCTTCTTATTGTTTTTATAATCTTTAATAGCCATCTTTATAAGCTCATCTAAAAGTTCTGTATAATCCTTACCCTTTGGTTTAAACATATAAAAAGCAAGTGAACCTGGAATTGTATTTGGTTCATTAACATAAATATCTCCAGTCTTTTTATTAACCAAGAAATCGATTCGACAAACACCTTTTAAATTTAAAACTCTAAATGTTTCCTTAGAAATTTTATAAATTTCATCTTCCATCTTCTCTTCGATTTTCGCCGGAACATCAAATTGACTATTACTCATTGAACCACTCTTAATAGCTCCGCCCTTTTTACCTTTGCCACCTCTTAAATATTTATCTTCAAAAGTAAGAAGCTCATTACCTGTCTTCATTTCAGCAATTAAACTAGTTTCTTGATATTCATAATTACCTAAAACCGCACAATTAAGTTCAAGCAAATTAGGAATCATCTCTTCAATTAGTATTTTTGTCTCATATTCCATTGCCGTATCTATTGCCCTCTTTAAAGCATCTCTATCGTGAGCAACCGTAATACCAATCGTACTTCCAAGACAAGCCGGCTTTACAATTACTGGATAACCAAGCTTCTCTATCTTCTCGATAATCTTATCACTATCTAAATTATATTCATAATCATAAAACCAAACATAATTTGGAACTTTAATGTCATTAGCCATAAGAATTTGCTTTAAAACAACCTTATCTTGACCAACAGAAGCACCAAGCATTGAAGGACCAACAACTGGAAGACCTAAAGTTTCTAAATAACCAGCCAAACTTCCATCTTCAACACCCTTACCATGAACAATTGGAAAAGCAACATCGATATAATCGAGATCCTTTCTAAAGAAACCTTTTACCTTTTGTAAATATACCACATCGCCTTTTCTAGCTAAAGTAATTTGTTTTGCATACTTCTTCATACTATCAAAATATTTATAAGTATCCATATCTCTAAGACTTTGACCAGTGTAAAAGTTACGATCCTTACTAATATAAATTGGTACAATATCGTACTTATTTGTATCGATATTCTCCATTGCTTGCAAAGCTGAAATTATACTAACTTCATGCTCAACAGAATCGCCACCAAAAATAACACCAACTTTTATTTTCATAATCTATCTCCTCCTATTTCTCATTAAATATATCTGGTAAATCATTCTCAAGCAAAACATAAGTCTCACCATCTTTTAATTTGTTTACTAATTCAAAAGACTTCAAAACATCATTTATAATATGAATATGTTTCTCATCAAAGCCGATTTCTCGAAGACCTTCTTGAATCGGTTTAGTCTTCTCTTCTCCAACTAAAATAACTTCGTCTATTCCCCTCATCTGCATTCCAAACTCTTTATTTTTTTCATACTCTTGATTACCAAGTTCAATCATACCTGGAGTGACGATAATATGTTTACCAGGCATCATCTTTAAAACATCGATAGCCATTTTAGAACCCGTTGGATTTGAATTATAAGCATCATCAATAAACGTAATATCGCCCTTCCTCTTAAGCTCAAGTCTGTGTTCGACTGCTCGAACCTTTCTAACTCCAGCCTTTAGTTGTTCCATATTCATTCCAAACTCTAAACCTAAAGCAATACCAGCCAAAATATTATAAACATTAGCTTCTCCAAGTAACCTTGTTTGAAAATGATATTTATTACTATCTCCCTTGATTAAACAATCAAACTCTGTTCCGTTAGGACTTAAAGTAATATTAACTGCCCTTACATCTACATCTTCGCTTTCAATACCGATCCATTTAACTCGGCACCCACTTTTCTTTTTATAGCTTCTCTGCCATTCATCATCACCATTAAGGACACAAAGTCCATCATCAGGAAGTGACTCTACAAGTTCAAACTTCGTTTTTTGAATATTTTCTTGACTGCCAAATGTTGCCAAATGAGCAAGACCAATTCTCGTTATAATTCCGTATTTTGGATGAACCAAATCACAAAGTTCTTTAATATCACCGGCTTGACAAGCACCCATCTCCGCAATAAATATATCTGTAAACTTATCTAAATAATTATTAATTGAAATCATAAGTCCAAAAGGTGTATTAAAATTCTTTGGAGTTGGAAGAGTATTATATTTAATACTTAAAATATCGTTCAAAATATTTTTACTACTAGTTTTTCCGTAACTTCCAGTAATTCCAATTACCTTTAAATCAGGCATACTCTTAAGCTTATTAATAGCTTTTCTTTTAAAATAATAACCGACATAACTTTCAACCGGCGTATTGATAAGCAAAGCAACTAAAATATATAAATTATTTAAATAACCAATCAAACCTAAAATCAATATAAAATAAATTAAGTTACTTTCATTTACAAACAAAGCCATAATTAAAATCGGTAAAGTATTTGTAATCAAATTAGTAACAAGTAACCTTTTCATTCTCGCCGTATATTTAAGTGGTAATTTATTTTGACTACTTTTACTATCCAAATACATTTTAACAATCAAAATAATATAAAAACCAGCAAAACAACCAAGTAAAATATCAGCTGTTTCTGTAAACATAAATATAATAAACAAAACAAATAAAATACTAAAATCTATAAATTGTTTTGGATTATTCTTAAGCCATTTTAAATATGTTTTCTTTCTATTATATTTATTTTGCTGAAGCATATGAAAAGAATCGAGTGACTTATACATCACATAAATAAAATAAGGTATTGAACATATCAAAAAATTATCTATCATTTTTCATCTTCTCCTATAAAATTATTCATAATTGATATCGTTTGATTAAGCCTTTCTAAATATGCATAATGTGTGCATCCTTCATACTTAATAACAGCTGAATCCGGAATTAAAGTTTCAAGCTCGTAAGCATCCTCGATTGGTACAGCTTCATCCTTGTCACCCCAAATAATCAAAGTAGGACATTTAATTTTCGAAGCTAAATCCGAAATATCTGTATTAACATGTAAGGTCATTATCTGTCTCATTATTGGACTTGCGTTTCTATAATCAGAAGACCCTATATGCTTTTTCATCGCTTCCCCTATTTTATCCATCCCCGGTAATTTTTTAAGTGCCTTTAAAAACCTCATTTTGACCGTCGGTTTTTTTATTTTAACCTTAAAAGGACTTCCAAATAAAATTAACTTCTTAACCGGATATTTACTTGCATAAATCAAACTGACCTTTCCGCCAAAAGAATGACCAGCCAATATCGGACTCTTTGCCTTCAAAGACTCAAGTAATTCATGAACCATATCGGCAAAATCTTCAAGCTTCCAAACCTCTTTCGGTTCTTCACTAGCACCATGACCAGGAAAATCAATAATAATAACATCATTTTTTTGAAGTGCATCCCCAAGCGGTTTCATCATCTGAATATTCTGACCCCAACCATGAAGTAAAACTAAACATTGCCCCTCTGGATTTCCATATCTTAAATAATTTATTTTAACACCTTTATACTCAAACACATTCATCACCTTTTGCCAAATATTATACCATAAAAATAACAAAAAAACTCATCCTAATTAAGGACGAGTTTTTCCCGCGGTACCACCTTACTTTATTTTAAAATACTCTCAAAACTATAACGCGTTACCGTCTTTTCCTACTAACTTCAGAAAAGCACATCAAGAGTGATCCATATAAACAAAAGTTGTCAGCTTCCACCAGCCACTGACTCTCTTTAAAACTTTTTATTTATAACGTCTCTATCAAATGCTTTAAAGTTCTAGTTTATCAATATCGCTAATAATATCAAGTTGTGATTCGACAATCGTCTTAAGTCTTCGCTTAAGAACCTCGACATTCCTTCTAACTTTCATTGACTCATCTTCTATTTTCTCAGCTTTCATAAGTGCGTCGTTGACAATTCTACTTGCATTCTTCTTAGCTTCATCTATCATTATTTCAGATTCTTTATGAGCGGCAACTTTTAATTGGTCAGAGGTCTTTTGAGCCATAATAATTGCTTTGTTCAAAGTACTTTCCATTCTCTCATACTGTTCGAGTTTTTCTTTCATTGCTTCATTATCGGTACTCTCTTCCTGCAAACTCTTAATCTGTTCTTGCAAACTCTTAATCGTCGCATTCTTCTTTTCGATATCTGCAACCATTGACTCAACTTTGGCGATTACCTTATCCAAAAAAGCATTTACTTCTTCAGGATCGTAACCTCTAACTGTCCTCTTAAATTTCTCCATAAACTTTGCCTCTCTTTAGCTTTTAATTTTTTACCACTCAATATCTATATCGTCGTTATCATGAATGCCTTTACCTTCGGCATTACTATCAATCTTTCCTTGAATACTTACATTGTTAGGTGTACAAAGAAAAATCCCTCCACCAATTTTTTGCAAATCACCGTTTATCGCATAAATCGTTCCACTTAAAAAGTCTACGATCCTCTTAGCTTGTTCAGGGGTAACTCGGTGTAAATTCACAATTACAGTATTCCTCTTCTTTAAGTGATCGGCTATCTGTTGTGATTCCGAATAAGCTCTTGGCTCCAAAAGAATCATCTTTGCACCGCCATCTTCAGTTAAAGCTTCCTCTGGATTTAACTCATAATATTTATTGTTATCAGGGGCTGCAAAAACATCTTCCTCTTCACCTAAAATTTTCTTCATTATACCCATATTTATCCTCCTTAAGTGAAAATTATCACTTTACTACTAATAATTTTACCATAGTTTTTTCAAAAAGAAAACTTTTTTTCACCTTTTGCATTAAAAATACATTTATTTTTTTATTAGAACTTAATTTTTTCATTTATATAACTTGAAAGGTCGTCGATCTTTACAACTTCTTGACGCATTGTATCGCGATCTCTAACTGTAACAGTTCCTTTTTCTATCGTCTCATCATCGACTGTAATACAATATGGCGTTCCTGCCACATCTTCTCTTCTATATCTCTTTCCAATATTTCCCGTCATATCATAAGTAACATTAAAGTCCTTAGAAAGCATATTATAAACTTCTAAAGCCTTATCATTATGTCTTTTTTTAACAAGTGGCAAAACAGCTGCCTTATAAGGGGCAAGCGCCGGAATAATACTCATAACCTCACGCGTACTACCATCTTCCAAAACTTCTTCCTTATAAGCATCCGTAATAACTGCCAAAAATAATCTATCAAGTCCGACAGAAGGCTCGATAACATAAGGAACATATTTCTCATTAGTCTCTGGATCCAAATAAGTTAAATCGGCTCCAGCATGTTCGATATGAGTCTTTAAATCGTAATCTGTTCTATCGGCAATTCCCCATAATTCACCAAACCCTTGTGGATAATTATATTCAATATCAGTTGTCGCATTACTATAAAAAACAAGTTCTTCTTTTTTATGATCGCGGTATCTTAAATTTTCTTTTTTTATTCCAAGACTTATTAAAAAATCCATACAATACTTACGCCAAAAATCAAAAGCTTCCTTTTCATCCTTTGGGTTAATAAAATACTCAAGCTCCATCTGCTCAAACTCTCTTTGTCTAAAAATAAAATTCCCAGGTGTTATTTCATTTCTAAAAGCCTTACCAACTTGTCCAATTCCAAAAGGAACCTTGGCTCTCATGCTTCTTTGAACATTCGCATAATTAACAAAAATACCCTGAGCAGTTTCACCTCGCAAATAAACTTTGTTCTTCGTATCTTCTGTAACTCCCATACTAGTTTCAAAAAGCAAATTAAATTGTCTTATTCTCGTAAAATCTTCACTACCACATTTTGGGCATTTAATATGGTTATCTTTAATAAAATTCTCAAGATCTTCATTGCTAAATCCATCACCGGTAACCTCGCCGTGAGTAAACTCTTCGATAAGCTTATCTGCTCTATGTCTACTCTTGCACTTCTTACAATCGACAAGTGGATCAGAAAAATTTGCCACATGACCAGAAGCAACCCAAACCTCTGGATTCATCAAAATCGCACTGTCAAGCCCATAAATATTCATATGTTCAGAAACAAACTTCTTCCACCATGCCTTCTTAATATTATTCTTAAGCTCGGCTCCAAGTGGTCCATAATCAAAAGTGTTGGCAAGGCCACCATAAATCTCACTACCTTGAAAAACAAATCCGTATTGCTTGCACACGCTAACTAATTTTTCCATCGTTACTTTTTCCATTTTATCCATCCTTTCCAAATAAAAAGATTCCTCCAAAAATTGTAAGGACGAATTTCTCCGCGGTCCCACCTTACTTATTCAAGAAAGAATCTCTTTTTATATACGGCTCAGGGGTTCCAAGCCCGTCATCGCCCTTATCAAAAGTATAAGTAAATTATAGTAATTTATTCCACTTAAGTCAAGAATTTAATTAAAAATTTCAAAAAAAAGAGTACCCATAAAGGGTACCCCCAATGCATAGAAGATTCCGGGGCCTAATGCCCCGGGAATAACTAAGGCATTTGTTTAAATTCATCTTATGACATAATTATAAACTAATTTAAATTTAGAGTCAAGTAAAAATAAAACATAATTTTTTAAATAAAACTTCTAAAATTATTTTATTTTCGAAGCTTACCCTCCTTAAGTAAATTAAGCAACTTTAAATTCTGAGAACTAGTACCCTTATAATTACTAATACCATTACGTGCCGCAATTATCTTCCTATTTGCAAAAGAAGCATCAACGCCTATTTGTTTTAAAGCATCGACAAATGAATAACCCTTATAATCTGAATAATAATATTCATTACTACCTCTTTTTAATGCGTCCAATAAATTCTCATTTTGTAAAGCCGTACCCTTATAAGTATCAGTAAAACCTACTTCTCTATATAAATTCTTTCGCGAATCAAATGAACTATCATAACCTACACTTTTAAGTGCGTCGACTATCGAAGTTCCATTATAATCACTTAAATCCGGCAAATCTACTCTGTCATTACCTGTATCGGTAAATATATCTTTATATAAAGTATCTAAATCGACATTCCCACTAATTCCATTTACTCTTCCCGAAGACGTATACTGCCACATATCATATTTCCCGCTAAACGTATTTACATCGTTGTACTGCGCTACCCACAAAGTGTATTTCTCACCGAGCTTCTGATAATCAAGATACGTCGTAAAGAAATACTTATTCGCATATACTCCAGCCCAGTAACCACCTTTTTCGATTTCTTCACAAAAAGCTTCACACATCTTAGTTAAAGTATTTTTACCCAAATTAATTTGACTTTTATCTTCAATATCGTAATAAACCGGTAAATTAAGCCTTCTTCCATTAAGCCACTTTAAAACGACTGCTGCTTCTTTCTTTGCATCACTCACGCTCTTTGCATAAGAATAAAGATATACACCTACTGGAATACCCTGAGCTCTAAAGCCTTCGTAATTGGCCTCAAAATACTCATCTTTCTGACTTTCATATTGTCCATATCCTATTCTGACAATTGCAAACTGAATACCAGCATTCTTAACTTTTTTAAAATTGATGTTCCCTTGATACTTAGAAACATCTATTCCCTTATATTCCATGCAAACCTCCCTTCATTTATATATATGAAAAAAAAGGTTAAATAGAAATTACTAATACCTATTTAACCTTTGGAACCATTACTTTAATCTTCTTTTTTATATCGTACTTCAACCTATTACTATCCATCATCACCTCGTCGCCATCGTTGTTAAGTGACTTCTTATCAGTATCTACCATTACCTCGAAATTATCAGTTTGAAAATAATCGACATAATCCGAATAATCCTCCATTGAAAACTTACCTTCATCATAATTACTAACTTTTGAAGCAAAATCGTAAAGCTTTGCAAATGGAATTTTCTTAACAATTGCCACTTCAAATTTACCATCAGCTATAGAAGTATTTGGATACAAATTCATTCCCGCAAAATTTTTAGAATTCGAAACAAGTAATGTAAGTGCTTCTGTCTCTACTTTTTTGCCATTCCTCTCATAAGTAAGTTTTAAAGGCTTCTTGATCAAATCATGAATAATTTCCGGAAACATTAATCCTAAAGTTGTATAATAACCTAAAGTTCCCAAACTCATCTTCAAAAATCTTGGTGTTCTATAAGGTATATCAGTAAATGCCCCGCACGCTGAAACATAACCTACTGCCCTTCCATTGACTTCTAAAGCATCCATATCTATTTCTCTCAAATTGCCAGAACTTGTCATCATTTTAATCAAAGTATAAGGATCATAACCTCTCATTCCGAAATTATTAGCCGTATCATTAGTCGTTCCAACCGGAATATGAGAATAAAACCCTCTTTGAGTAACATCATTTAATGCCTGAACGGCCTCACCCATTGTTCCGTCTCCGCCCATCGTAATAATCCAGTCATAATCATCATTAACCTTTTGCACCAATCTTGGCGTATCACCAGCCTTTTGACTTTCAAACAAATCTGCTTTGATCCGTTTATTAAAAATACTTTTTACCTTGTCTAAATCAAGTTTACTCATCCCTGTTGCCTTAGGATTATATATTACCGCTGTTTTTTTCATAATTATCCCCCTATCATAAAATTAAAAAGAATCAAACGATTCTTTTAATCCCTTTTCGTCTTTCGAAAACCGTCACTTGATTTTTTTACCAAAATCTTTACTTCCCTCTTCTTAACTCTTCTTTCCTTTAAGAAATTATCTAAATTCTTTTGGCCGGCTTCATCCAGACTATCTATTAAAATTTCTTTTGGACATTTCATAAATATATTTTCCTTTCACATTTAAATATATTAACAAAATTTATAAAATATGTCTAGTTAAAATGAAACATATTCGTCAGTTTTATAAATTACTCCATCGATTTCGATAAATATTGTATATTTACCAATCAAACCATCACTATTAATATACTTCGTAACTGTTAAATCATCGCTGTCGTTATTATTACCAAGATCGACACACAAAGCCGTATAAGGACGTGTACTTATTCTCATATTATAAACTTTCTCCATCATATCCTTGTATAAAATAATCTTAACCTCTGTTCCTCTCTCAAACGTTCCAGTTACCGCAAGTCTATCTTTTTCCTTCTTTATGGAAATATCGTGAGACTTGTAATTATCGTCTTGCTCTTTAGCATTACTCATTAGCGTAAATTTTTCATCCTCAGTATCGGTAACGCCTAAACTACCAAGTTCCTTTGAAACCCCAAGTTCAAACTCATCATCACTATATAAACTCATCTTTTCAACTCTATAATTATTAGTAGGCAAAATCATTTCAAATATCACTTCATTATTAAGTAGCTCTACTGTATCGCTTTTTAAAGTATCCGCTCCGGCTAAACCAGCTGGCTGATTTTGAATTTTTCCATCCTTATAAGAAATACCACCTGAATGAACAATATAATGATCTTTATCTAAATAATCAACATCAGATATATAAGGAGAATAAAAATCACTACCTCTCTCTTTTCCATATTCCCATACTTGTTCAATAGTCATTTTATCAGTATCAATCTTATACATAACCCCTCTTGAATAACTATCGGCCGAATCCACATATTCATCTTCATTCTTTGATTTATTATTCCCATTGTCAAACAAGAATACATAACCTTCTGGCGTAATCATTGCCGCGTGTTGTGACCATTGCCATTCAAAATTATCTCCTACTGGTTTAAAGAAATATTTTTGATACTCATCGCTCCATCCCTCAGGATCACCGAGTATCCAGTTAAGCTTGCCAGTATCATAATCGATATTGATAACCGCATCCTGATGCCTTCCAGATAAAGTAATTGAATTAGTCTTCTTATCATACCACACAGAATTATTGTGGAACCAATCATATTCTATCCAATTTTCGCTCTGGCCATCAGTCATTTTTAAAATGTCTTTCAAATCAAAAGTTTTAACAATATTACCATTTTTTCTATCTATTTCAACCACATAATCTTCAACCGTTCCCGAATCGTTATTAAAATCATCAGAAGCCACAAGCAAATTACCATTTTCCATTTCATAATAATCGTGATGATAACCGCCAGGCAAACTGTATTCAGTATATATCTTTCCAAGCATATCCATTTCGTATAAGCCAGTCGAATAATAAGGAACCTCGGCAAGCCTTTCTGTACTAACTAAAAGTCTCCCATTATCAAGTCTGTTAATTTCCCAAATAGCTGACTCTGTTAAATACCATCTAACATCACCATTAACATCGTAAGCCGCCGTATATCCAAAACTAGATGGCGTATAAAAATACAAATCGTTATTAAGTTTACTCTCATCCTTTTTAACACTAGTTGGTAAAATAAAATCGTCAGGAAGTTCATCAGTCTTAATCGTAAGTTCTTTCTCTTTATCGCCACATTTAATCGTAACCTTGTTCTCTCTTCCCGCATAAAGTCCATAAATCGGCAAATAATGTTCTGTTCCCTTAGTAAAAGTATGTGTATATGTCGTAAGATCTGAATCGCCATGAATTGTCACTTCGGGACTTACTTCTTCATCCGTTTCAAATATTACTAAAGCCGTTAAAGGTGAAATTTCATAAGGATTTAAAACCACATTAGGATCATCTAAAGTATAACCTGATATTTTCAGTTTATTTTCATCCTGAATTTGCTTCTCCATCAAAGAAACAACATTTTCTACTTCGTTTTCTCCCTCTGTTTGCATTCCGAAAATTCTAAATACAGCAATAATTAACACTACTACCGCTGCCACTAATACAATTACTGTTTTTTTATTCATAAATAGCCTCCATAGACAAATTATATCATATTTTATTATTTACCTGAAACAAAAATGAGCAAAAATAAAAACTCCTACCAAAATGTAAGAGTTTAATAAGCAAAATAATGGCGGAGTAGGAGGGATTCGAACCCTCGCACCAGTTTAACCCGATCTACACCCTTAGCAGGGGCGCCTCTTCAGCCTACTTGAGTACTACTCCAATAAAGCTTACGAACTAATTTTACCTAAAAAATAATTATCTGTCAAGGAATTTTTCCAAATCTAATATAATTCTATCTATTTAAAAAGAAAAGGTTTTAATCTCTTCTTCCACAATTATTTTATTTCATTATAAACTTTTGTAACCTCATCCTTATCCCCCTCGATTGCCACCACATGCATAATTTCAGGTTTAGTATAATCATCCATCTCAAACTTAACTTTTCCCTTTTTATAAATATATCTCTTTCTGACTAAATGTTTTTTCTTTTTATAACCTAAAATATTTAAAATTGAATCTATTGCGCCTCTATTTTCATCAGTTACTCTAAGAGGAATAGTTTCCCTAGCCTCTTTATATATCCTCTCTGAATCATCATCGTCTTTAAAATCTAAAAATATATCTATATTATTTTCAGTTTTGGTTGTCGTAATTCTTGCAAGTATCTTATTATCACTCGTAAAAAGTTCCCTTACCTGATCATACTCTAATCTCTTTTCATAGCCATTTTCTTCACAGTATTTTTTATACCAATCTAAACTATCTACCTTAAAACTATATTCATATTCCATACCTCAAATCCTCCTTATCTAAGTACTAAAGGTACCTCTTTATCATACAAAATATTTAACACATGTAATGCCCTAGTCATTGAAACATATAAAAGTTTCATATCCGTTTTATTATTCTCATCAAAATCTTGAACATCCGGAATAATAACCGCATCAAACTCAAGACCTTTAGCTAAATAACTTGGAATAATACATACCCCTTCTTCAAATTTTAAATCATCATCACTTATTTTTTTAACTTGTAACTTATCTTTAACAAAATCATAAACCACTCTACTTTGTACTTCATCTTTTGTAATTATCGCAATACTTTGAAAACCTTTATTTTTCATCTCAGAAACTATATTAATTATGTCATCCTTAATGTTTCTGCTTTTAATATACTGAACTTCTTCCCCATGCCTAATTACTGGAACTGCTAAAATATAACCTAAATATTTATTTATCTTATTAGCTTCATTCATTATTTCAATTGTTGTTCTGTAACTCTTTTCTAAATTGAGAAGCTCACAATTCCCAAGCGCATCCTTAACTTGATCCCACGATTTAATACTTTTATATTCATATAATGATTGAGCTAAATCGCCATAAATACTAAATGATGCATTTTTCAAAATCTTCTTTAAAACATAAAAAGTAAAAGTATTGTAATCCTGAGCCTCATCGATAACAACATGCTTAAACTTATCAAAGTCTAAAGAACCACTGAGTAAATAATTAATATACATAAGTGGAGTTAAATCCTCTATATTAACCTCTCCTCTTAAAATTTCTTTTACCTTTTCTTTGTCACTAAACTCATTTCTAATAATTTCTGCATATATCTCTCTAGGTGTTTTTAAAAGCTTTTTAAAATAACCTTTTAAAATATTACTGCCACCTGTACCAAGCTCTTTCTTTAAAAGTTCTCTATCTTTAATCTTTTTTATATCATCCTCTTTTAAACTCTTATCGAGTAACCTCTGTAAAATAATATCCTTATATCTAATTATTTCCTTCTCTAAAGTAGCTATCGTCTTCTCACATCTCACGCTTAAATTTCTGTGAGTCTCCTTATTTATTCCCGTGTATATATCTCTTATCTTCTCATAACCCACTATCTTAAAATCCTTATAAACTAAATCCCTATCTGGAATTAAATTATCGGTATAATCTCTAAAGTATTTATCTATTACCTCTTTAAAATCTAAAGAAGTAATGTAACTAGCTCTACCTCCAACATCGGTTATCTTTAAACAGCTGTAAACCTTTAAATCCTCGTTTAAATATCTAATTGCCATCTCCTCTAAAGTGTTTTGACAAACCCCATGAACATCTAAATCCGGTAAAATATTTGCGATATAATCGACAAAAAACTTATTCGGTCCAATAACCATATATCTACTCGGTTTATACAAATCCCGGTTATTGTAAACTAAATAAGCTATCCTGTGCAGGGCAACTGTTGTTTTACCACTACCAGCTACCCCTTGAACTATTAAATTGTCTTTCATATTCCTTCTTATAATTTTATTTTGCTCACTTTGAATCGTTGCCACTATATTTTTAAGTCTCTTATCCGCACTAACACCCAAATAAGGTTTTAAAAGCTCATCATTACTTACAGTATCCACATCACTAAAACTTATAAGCTCTCCCTTTTCAATTTCATATTGCCTTTTAGTAAGTAAACTTCCAAAAATCTCACCTTCTGGAGCCAAATAAGAGGTCTTGCCGATATTAGAATCATAATACAAACTAGCAATAGGTGCCCTCCAGTCTACCGTTATTATTTTTTTGTCATAATTAATAACTCCAACTTTTCCGATATAACACACATCTTTAGTTTTATCAGATGCCTTTTCAAAATCAATTCTCGCAAAATATGGCTTATCCATACTTCTTTGGATTACATCCTTTTTACCTAAAAGTCTCGCTTTTTCTTCCATCATCTTATCGTAATCGCCCTTATAAAAATTAGGTAAATTTCGTATCTTTAAATCAGTATCTGAAATAATCTCCTCATACTCATCTAAAGTCCAAGCTAAACGTTTCTTTTCTAACTCAAAATCTTCCATAAACACTCCTTTCTATAAACGCAAAGAATTTTGCACTCATAAAAATGCAAAATTAAATCTTCAAATATTCTAGCTGTTTCTATAATAATATATCAAAAAAGTCTTAAAAACAAAAGTCTTTATAACAAAAAATAAAAATTTACTTTAAAATTTCTCCCTTATTATTTAAATAATACTCCATTATATATTTATCTCTCATAACAATAAATTTACTATGATATAAATTTTCATATTCTGAAGCTTTTAATTTATCATAACAGTTCGTAATAAGCTTTAAAGCATCGCTATCTTTAACCCAAAGAAGTCTAGCACCTTCATCCCTTTCTTTCTGGGTTAAATTCAAACAATGACCATCATTAACAACCTTCGCCGCAAACACATATGAAATCTGTTTAAAATTATCCAAGCTCTTATCCTCTTCTATCGTACCAAGCAATTTTATTATCTCAATCTCACATCCAGTTTCTTCTAAAGCTTCTCTTTTAAAAGCGGCCTCTGGACTCTCTCCTTCATCTATGCCCCCACTAGGCAATTTATATTCACCTTTCTTAATCTTATTAAAAATTGCTATTTTCCCATCAAAACCAATTATAATACCTCTAGCCCCATATCTTATTCGAGGATTATCAAAATTAATTGATTTTAAACCAAAATCCTCATCTACTAAAGTTTTTATACACTTCATTAAAACACCTCCATACACCTAAATTACTTCTTGTTAATTACCTTTGGCATTGGAAGATCAAAAGTAACATGACTATATTGTTTTACCCCTTGATTTCGGCACAGTTCTGAATACTTATCATCCCATGATAGAGGATAAGCATCTTTTATATCAAGGCCTATTTTACCTACCCATTTCCTAACAACTTCTTGTGGATCATTTCTCTCACTTTTATTCTCAACTTCTAATGCTATTCCAAACGGATACTCATCTACAGCAATCTCCACATCCTCATCATGAAAAATAGTTCTATATCTTTCATAACTTTCAATATCTTTCATTTTTAAAACATTGTTAATTAAATACATCAAATTATCATATTCGCCGTAATTAATTGAAACTTCTACCTCTTCCTCCCTATTTACTTCACTCTTAGAAGGTGAATGAAGCCTTCTCTTCCAGCTAATCATACATTTTTCGGTATCGTCACTTTTAGTAATTCTTATTCTAAATCTTCCGTCAATCTCTTTAGTATAAAAACTCATATCATCACAAGGATGATCAAACTGTGACGTTTTTTCGTATCTCTTATTCTCTTTTTTCAAATCACCTATTTTACTAAGCTTTTGAATAATATTATCATATTCCTCACTAGGAAAATAAAATCTAACTTCATATTCCATTAAACACTCATCCTTTCTCTATCTATTAAAATATTACCATATATATACATATAATTAAACAAATTATATCAAATATGTTATAATAAATATATAGAAAAGAGGTAACAAATAAAATGAAAGAACAAATCGATGATGCAATAAAAAAAGCTATTTTAAATGTTAATCACTGGGATGGCCGAACAATTACTTATGGTGGAACCTTAATTATGGAAGACAAATCTGTATACACCTATCAATATTGCTTGTTTATGGATGAAGAATCTGGTAACAATCAACACCACTCTTTTTTGAATAACAAAAACCATTTAACTAAAATAAAAGAACTTTCAGACGGAGAATTCAAAAAAGTAATATCTTTCATAGAAGAAATATTAAAAGAAAATTACACCGATCAACAAATATTTGACTATGGATATAGTGTAAAAGTAAATTATAATGGAGTCAAAAAGAAAGTAAAAAACGTCGACTCTTTATATAATAAAGCGAAAGATTTAATCGCATCTCTAACCGAAAATAATTCTTAACCAAAAAGCCAAACTTTATTAGGCTTTTTATTATGGTAAAATTATTTTGTTTAAGACTTATATTATAATAAAAAACCGTTTTTTAAAGGAAAAACGAGTTTTTTATTGAATCTTTCACAGTTTTATATATTCTAACTAAATTGCCTGTCATTTATAAGTTCATATTTTAAACAATCGTCATCTAAAATACGTTTTGCCGTCTCCGGTAATATCTCAGCCTTTTTGGCCTCATCATAACTTACCCAGTTTAAAGTTGTATCATCCTTATCTTTCATTACAAAACTTTTCTCCTTAATCACGTCTTCATCGATATCTACCTTATAAACAAAAAGTAAAGTCTGAACGTTGTGTACAACCTCATTTTTATCTTTATAATCGAAAAAATTTTCGGCAATAAGTGAAAGTTTTATCTCCGCTCTACTGATGTCATAGCCAGTCTCCTCCAAAACTTCCCTTATTAAAGCATCCCTAGAAGTTTCCATAAACCGGACTCTACCTCCAACTAAAGTAAAACACTCATCGCCAGGCATTATTTGGAATAAATATTTACCCTTGTTTTCGATAATTGCCGCTACTCTATAATTGAATAAATCGTCCCCTTCTTTAAACTTAATATCTCGCATATTTACATCTCCTTTCTCAAAATTTTATTTTTATTATCTATATAATCTATCGCCTTATCAAGTGGACCACTTAAAACATCAAAACAACTATTATTTATAATCTTCATCATTTCACATCTACTTTTAAAAAGCTCTTCGCTATCATATGAAGGAACATAACCGATTGGTTTACCTCTTTTATCGACGATAGTTGACGTCGTATTTCTAATATTTTCTGAAAGAATATTGTAAAGTAAAAAGTTATTCTTCCAGCTCTCTCCCGATTTAACTCCAAGCCTCTTTTTTCTGTTATCAATTTGAATAACATCCACCTGATTAATCAAAACCGGTCTATCTTCTAATTCCATTCCCACGTCTTTTCCTAAAACAAGCTTCTTTTCATTCCACACATCCTCGGGAATCTCCGGAAAAATCCTCTTCTCTAAATAAGGCATATTTTCCGTAACTGAAGAATACCTAAAATTAATAAACTTCGTTCCTCCGTAAGCATATAAATTGTTATTAAAAAGTCCAATTACTGTCTGATCATTACTGACAAGCTTATAACCTTTTTGAAGGCACATATTAACCGCCATACTAGTTTTACCACTACCTGCCCCGCCCAAAAGCAAAATACCATAGCCATCTTTTGATACACATGCCGAATGACAAGTAGCTTTGTTATCTTCACCATATTGCTTTTCAAGTAAATAACGAACAACATAAGCAATATTAGAGTCAGTAAGCTCACTCTTCGGATAACGCATATAAATACAGTTCTCTCCGCATTTAATCGCCTCTTCAGAAGGTTTACAATCTAAATAAATAAACACATCTTTTGCTTTAAAACTATCGTCCAGAGTTTTTAAATCCGGAATATTCATATAATCTTTGTTTTTCTCGAAAAACTCTCTTAAATTTTGATCACTTATAACCGCACATTTAGCTCCGCAGCTCTCTAAACAAAACTCCTCCACTTAAACCAGCTCCTTTTCAAAAATCTTATCTAAATAATCCTTGTTGAATTCAGATAAAATAATCTCTCTTATCTTCCCTTCATCCTGTTTATTATCGACACTCAAATAAAACACATAAGGATCATATAAAGAATTACGGTTTCTTGTTATTGCATAAATCATACATTTTACCCCAAGTTCCTTGTATATCCTCGAAGCCGCTCTTTGAGCCATAAAAGAAACTACATAACCTGTATGATATCTCACATTTTTTCCAAACGGCGCCTCGACAGTATGTGGCCTAAACGCTGAAATAAGTCCTTGGCCATCATTACCTCTACCGACAATTCCTTCCTCCCCACATTCCGCGCAAGTTCCAATACATAAAGTATACTTATCTATCATTCCATCATCCTTGTAATTAACTCGAATGACAACCTGATATCCCCTAGGATTATCGAAATTATCTAAAGATTTATAAAAAATTCTTTCATATTTTTTAATAATCTTATCGTACTCCATATCATTTTTGTAGCAACCTCTCAAAACTGGAAGACAAATAGTTACCTCAACCTTTTTGCCAATTCTTGAAACCATAAACTTTATATCTTGTCCTATATCCTTATATTTAGGACTCATATAACCTTCTATAGTCTTATCATATAAAATGCTTTCTAAATATAAAGCAAGCCTCTCGCAAAAAGTAAAATCACCATGAGCCACACATAAAGCCGTATCGCCCGCCGTCACATTTTTATAATCTGGAACATCGTTGATATCTCTTGGACTATACCAATAATCTCTTTTTGTATTCTGCGTCGAATTTATATTTATCGTTAAATCATTTTCCACATCGAGCCTCGGTAAAACCGTTTTCAAATACTTCTTTATAACCGGTTTAAAAATAGAATCTAAATCTATCATCTCGCCATTCATCGAATTTGTAACTCTTCCATTTAAATTAACTATAATATTACTTTTCTTTATAACCCTCCCTCTTTCATACTTAAAAAGTCCAGCACCAATATAAAGCTTATCCAAATTATAATGTAAAACACAGCCATAATTTTTAAGACAAAATTTAGCATAAGCCTTTGAACATTCAAGGGCTAGCATATCCGCTAAAGTATCAGGGTGTCCAATACCTTTTCTTTCGGTAATCTCTATTAAATTATCTTCTGGACTAACATAATCATCTCTAATTATAAGCACACCTTTTCCTCCTTTAATAAATAAGCTAAATCGTAAATCTGTCTTTCACACTCCTCAGGGCTCTTATCCTTAAACTCTCTCCAATAAGCTCTTGTGTAGCACTTAAAACTTATCAAAAATTCAGATAAATTATCTATCCTCGAATAATTCAAATACTTCTTTAAAGTTAAAACCCAATTACTCTCTTCCAACTTAAAATTATAAGTATCTCGGACCCGATAATGATCATAAAACTCTTCATCTAACGAAGAATCGATTGAAAGTATGCCCTCACCACTAAAACTAATATTATCTATATCGCCTAAATACTTTCTCGTTTTATCAAAACTTATTAAAACCTCTTTAAAAATCTTCTCCATCTTTCCATAACTAGGTTTATGTCTTTTAAAACCGAGACTTACTTCACTAACTCGGACTTCCTTTAAAGCTAATAAAAACATAAAAATATCTATTCCGTAACCTCTAATAAAATCAGTTTTATACTTTTGAAATTTTTTTATATAACTTTTGTTAAATCCATAATCACCACCTATCGGTTGTCTAACTATCACTCCGTAGTAATAATAAATAAGTGGGATCATCAAATGATTTGTTGTATTTCCCTCATACCTTCGTCTTTTATAAATTGGAACCACAAAATCATTATCCTTAAGCTTATCTAAAATTTTATAAATCCACTCCTCTTCAAAACTAGTCAAATCCGCATCAAAAGTAAAAGCATAATCAATATTATTTTTATAACAATAATCCATAAAACTTATAATATTAACGCCCTTACCTTTCTCCTTATTTAAGATAGATATCTTTTTTACCCTCGTCTTAAGATTTCTAAAAATCTCATTTGTCTTATCAGTACTACCACTATCACAGTTTACAATCACACATCTATAATTCTTACTCACACTTCTTAATGCCTTATCAATTTTCATCGTAATATTTTCGATATTGTCCTCTTCATTATAGCTTGGCAAGCAAACTGCAATCTTTTTCATAGACCCTCCTTTACGCAAAAAAGTCAAACAATCAAAAGCTTGACTTCTAAATTCTAATAAAACTTATGACAACCTAAACCAAAATAGTCCACAAAGTAAAGACACAAATAATATAAGTGTACTAACTAAATAAATCTTTCCATCGGGATTGTGGCTTTTTAAAACCTGTTTATAACCTTTTCGGTACTTTACTTTTATCTTGTTTATCTTCACCTGATCAACCTGAATACAAACCTTATTTAAAACAAACCCACATATAATCCTAAAAATCAAAAAGCATCCAGCAAAAACTATTGTAACAAATACATCTGCTCTCATAATTATCGAAAATAACCAAACAAGTAAAACATCGATAAACGCTCCGCTCATTCCAATTATTATATGACCACTAAAAGAAGCATACATCAGGCCTAAAACAAAAGACAAAATAAAATCTTTGTTATTATACATCACCTCAAACCTTTTATTGTAAATTTTTTGATCATCCTTATTGATTACCATAATATAACCCTTTTCGATAACCTTTAAATCTTTGCAATCAAAACACTGTCCATGGACTAACTTAGCTCCGCATTTTTTACATCTATCTTCTTCTAACATAAAACCCACCTACTTTATTCAGTATAACGTAAAATTAAAAATAAAAATACATCCATGTCTGAACGTACCGTTATTTTGTCCGAATGAAAAAAATCTAACCAAATTTTCAAAAAAATAATCATTAAAACATTATAAATGTAATTTTTTAACTTTTGTATTATCTTTCTTCCTATCATCTATCGTTAAAAGTAAATTATCTAATAAAGTGATGCGTTGTTTAAGTTTTATCAAATTATCTTGAATATCAAAGGCATTCACATCATTAAGTTCCATTACAAAATCATCAATTTCCACTTTAAGCTTTGTAATTTTTTCATAAGAATTACTATTTACAGATAATATAAAATAATCTATTTGATCAATGTAGCACAAAATTAAATCATTATATCTCTCTAAAAGTTTAACCTTTAAATTATTGATACATTCAATATTATACCTGTATTTTTCTATTAATAAGCTTTTTTCTTGAGTTAAATTATTTGAAGATAAATTTTCTATTAAAAATTTAATTTTCTTATTTATAAAAGCTAAACATTCATTTAAATTTTCGATATTTTTCTTTATATCTTCACCTGTATTATTATTCATTATAATCTCGTATTCTTTATTTAAAAAATCACATACTTTTAAAATCTTAACGATTTGAACCTTTAATATAACTCGTTCCTTCTCATCTCTAAAATCTGAATTAAAATAATTTAAATAATCATGATAAAGAAAATCATACTCCCGTCTTTTTTCTTCATCACCTAAAACCTCATACGCCTCATTTATTATTTTATAAACCTCTTCCGCATTCTCTTCTTTTGAAATATCAGGATGATACTTACGAGACAACTTCCTAAAAGCCCTATTTATCTCATCCGAAGTAGCATTTTTAGAAACATCAAGTATCTTATAATAATCTTTAAAATCACTTCTCATTAAATTTTCTCCTACTTAAAATAAATTGTTTATTTTCATCTTCCAAGTCTTTTAACATGACTATCTTTTCTACCTTCAATCTGATATCTTGCATCAATAACTGACTCTGCCCAATCTTCACTAACCTTACCACGATCATGAACATCATCGACAACTTTTTCGATAGCTTTAAAGTTCATGTATACTGCCTCAGGACTGTAAATTTCCGCATATTTTTTATCAATTCCAAGCAAAGATGCATATTTTTTTGCATAGTCCATTGCGCCTAAGAAGATAAAATGCCACCCTTGATTTTTCAGACTTGAAATAAGTTCTTTTGTCATATTAACATCATATTTATAACTTGAATTATCCTCACCATCAGTCATAATAACAACTATAACTTCTGTATCATCATGATTTTCTTGAAGTCTCATAAGCCCTTCGCACACACTATCATAAAGAGCTGTATTCCCATAAACTTGATACTCAAATTCGCTAATTTTATTTGTTGAAGCTCTATCATACACAATCTTATTTTCCTGATTAAATAAAGACACCGTAATAAAATCATTGTTTTTCTTTTCTTTTTCGTGTTTAATAAAACTATTAAATCCTCTAATCATATCAATTTCTGTACCCGCACAAGAACCACTTCTGTCAAAAACAAACATTACATCTATACTCTTTTTAAAAAAATTCTTAATAGTCAAATCAAGTTCAGCTTCCGCACATCCCTCTACTTCAGAACTTAAAAACATTTTTATATTATTAATGTCTAAGTCAATCTCGTCTTTTATTTTTATTAAATTGTCATTGCTTTCTTTTTTTAAAGTTCCCATTGTCCACCTCCATTTACCAGCATCTAGTATAAACTAAAACAAAACAAAGTCAATTAATTTATGAAAAAAAGTTCATATTATCTAATCTTAATATGAACCTCTCTAAGCTGAGCCTCACTAATTTCTGAAGGTGCGTCCATCATCACATCTTGAGCATTACTGTTAAGTGGAAATGCAATAACCTCTCTAATATTTGGCTCATCTTTAAGTAGCATAATCATTCTATCAATACCTGGTGCGATACCTGCATGAGGTGGTGCCCCATAATGGAAAGCTGTATATAAGGATTTAAATCTATTCTTTACATCTTCCTTAGTATAACCAGCTATCTCAAACGCTTTTTCCATAACTGCTACATCGTGATTTCTAACAGCTCCAGAAGAAAGCTCCACGCCGTTGCACACGATATCATATTGATCAGCTAAAATATCTTCTATATTTGGATTATCAAGTCCTTCAAGTCCGCCTTTTGGCATACTAAATGGATTATGCATAAATATATATTTTCCCAAAGTATCATCGTATTCATACATCGGAAAATCTGTAATAAAACAGAATTCAAATTTGTTATTATCAATTAGATCTAACTTCTTACCAAGCTCTGTTCTAATCATTCCTGCCTGAATTGAAGCTGTTTTTTCCTTCTTATCGGCAATAAAGAATAGTACTGAGCCTTTCTTTAAAGAAGCTTTTTCTATAAGTCCCTTTCGCTCTTCATCAGTTAAAAACTTATCAATAGGTCCTTTAAAACTCATATCATCTAAAACGCTTATATATCCAATACCTGGCATTCCAATACTTGACGCATATGCAACAAGCTCGTTAAACCAAGAATTTGGCTTAGAAGCAATATCATGAACTGTAATACCTCTAACACATGAACCAGAAAAAGGTTTAAAAGTTGTATTTTTAAATACCTCAGTTAAATCTATAATTTCAAGTGGATTTCTTAAATCAGGCTTATCAGTACCATACTTAAGCATTGCTTCTCTATAAGGAATTCTCTTAAACGGTCTTGGAGAAACTTCTTTATTAGAAAACTTTTTAAAAGTCTCGTAAACAACCTCTTCAGATACCTCGTATACATCTTCTGCTGTCGCAAAAGCCATTTCCATATCAAGTTGATAAAACTCACCCGGTGATCTATCAGCTCTAGCATCCTCATCTCTAAAACAAGGAGCGATTTGATAATATTTATCAAATCCAGCAACCATCAAAAGTTGTTTAAATTGTTGTGGTGCTTGTGGAAGTGCATAAAACTTACCTTTATATTTACGAGAAGGAACTAAATAATCGCGCGCGCCTTCTGGAGAAGAAACTGTTAAAATTGGTGTTTGAATCTCCGTAAAACCTAAACTATCCATTTTATTTCTCAAAAACTTGATAACTTCACTTCTAAACTTAATAACCTCATGAACCTTTGGATTTCTTAAATCTAAATATCTATATTTAAGTCTAACTTCTTCATTAACATTCTTTGAAGTAATTATTTCAAAAGGAAGTTCGTTATTAGCTTTACCTAAAACTTTAAACTCTGAAGCTAAAACTTCGATTGTTCCAGTACTAATCTTTGGATTGAAATTCTCTTCGTCTCTCATTCGAACCGTACCCTTTAAAGTAACCGCTGACTCTTTAGTTAAACCCTCAAACATCTTATCGTCATTACTTACAACTTGCAGCATTCCTGTCTCATCACGAACATCGACAAATATAACCCCTCCATGATCACGAATATTCTCGACAAACCCGCAAGCTCTTATCTCTTTTCCGATACAATCTTCAGATAGATCTTTATTATACTGTGTTCTATAAATATTCAAAATATCACCTCTTCTCTATCTCTTTGGCCATCACATCACGAGCTAAACTTGGATTAGCCGTTCCGTGAGTCTTCTTCATAACCTGGCCAACTAAATAATTAACCATAGCTACTTTACCATTCTTATATTGCTCGATAATATCAGGATTTTCATCCAAAACTTCATTGACGATTTTTTCAATCTCACTAGTATCCGTAATCTGTTTAAGCCCCTTTTCTGAAGCAATCTTCTTCGGACTCTTACCACTCTCTAAACTTTCGGTAAACACACCCTTAGCCTGCTGAGAAGAAATCTCTCCATCCTCGACCATTTTAATAAGTTCAGCTAAATGACTAGGAGTAAGTTTAGACTCTTCAATTGTAATTTCCATTTTATTTAAATTACCAAGTAAATTAGTCGTAATCCAATTAGACGCACTCTTTGGATTAGCTCCTAAATTTAAAGTCTCCTCAAAGAAATCAGCTACCGGTTTTTCCTTAACTAAAATACTAGCATCGTATTCAGAAATTCCGTATTCCTTCATATACATATCTTTTCTCTCGTGAGCAAGCATCGGTATAGACTTTCTAATTTCTTCAAGCCATTCTTTAGAAATCTTAAACTTTGGAATATTAGGCTCGACAAAATACTTATAATCGATTGCATCGACCTTTCCACGCATAAATATTGTAGATGCACTTTCCTCATCCCATCTACGAGTTTGCTGAGGCATCTCATCATATTTACCGTCTTCTTTCAAATCAATTTGTCTTTGAATCTCATAGTTTATGGCATCTCTAACTCCGCTAAATGAATTAACGTTTTTAATTTCAACCTTAGTTCCCCAGTTATTTGGGTCACTATCATCCAAATTCTTATCCATAATAGATACATTGACATCACATCTAACTTGACCTTTTTTGCTATCAGCCTCAGAAATACCTGCATACTGATAAATACTCCTCATCTCTTCTAAGAAAGCAACTGCCTCATCAGCTGAATGAAAATCAGGTTCCGTAACAAGCTCAAGTAAAGGAACTCCTGCTCTATTGTAATTAATTCTTGAACAACTAGTATAATGATCAGAAGAAGCAGCATCCTCTTCTAAATGTAAATTATTTATTCTAACTGTTTTCTTTTCACCCTTACACTCGTAAGTAAGCTTACCATAACTTCCAACTGGTGCGGGTTTAGTTTCCTGCGTAATTTGAAAACCTTTTGGTAAATCCGGATAATAATAATTCTTTCTTTCAAAATATAAATACTCTGGTTGCGTGCACCCTAAAATCATACTTGCCATAAGGGCCATTTTAACAGCTTCCTTATTGACAACCGGTAAAGTACCAGGAAAAGCCATATCCACAGGTCTAACATTACAGTTAGGAGTTTCACTAAATGAATTCTTCGCACTTGAAAATACCTTAGTCTTTGTCTTACTAATCTCGCAGTGCATCTCAAGACCGATCATTACCTTGTAATTCATTTAACGCACCTCCTTGCAAATTTGACCTTTATAGTCCATCGCTCCTTCTAAAGCATAAGCGATATTCAAAACCTTCTCATCTTCATAACAATTACCAGTTATATTAACACCAACTGGAAGGCCATCTATAAATCCATTAGGAATCGTAATAGAAGGAAAACCACCAAAATTACCAATTTGTAAATGATCCTCTAAAATAGCCGTATTCTTATCTAAAGCATCTTTAGAACCTTCAAGCTTCTTAGCCGGACCTGAGCCAACCGGTAAAATAACTGCATCGTACTTTTCAAATAGCTTTTTCCACTCGTCAACTAAAAGTCTTCTAACCCTTTGAGCATTGTGGAAGTAACGATCTTTATTTTGTGCCTGCAGAACATAAGAGCCAATGACAAATCTTCTCTTAATAAGTGGAGAAAAGCCTTTAGTTCTGTAGTTTTTCATCTCTTCATCCCATTTATCTCCAGAAGCTCGTGGACCAAAAATAAATCCTGTTAAATTAGACATATTTGAAGTCGCTTCCGCACATGAAATAACGACATAAGTGGCCGGTGAAGCCTTAAGCAAAGTCTCATCAACTGAAACTTCGTCTACTTCCATTCCAAGTGATTTACATAAATCTATAGTCTTCATGAAATTTTCTAAATGACGTTTTAGTTCATCAGAAGCGTTTGGATAATTTTTAATATCACAAATTTCTTTAATATAACAAAGCTTTTTTGAAGAAACCTTACCATCTAAAGAATCTAGTAGATGAACATTCTTAGAATCCCAAGAGGTCATATCGTTCTTATCAATTCCCTTCATCGCATCAGTTACGATTGCCGCATCTCTAACACTTCTCGTTAAAACGCCGCAGTGATCTAAACTACTAGCAAAAGGAAATAGTCCATATCTTGAAATCATTCCATAAGTTGGCTTATATCCGACAATACCACAGTAAGCCGCCGGCTTTCTAATAGAATCTCCGGTATCACTACCAGTCGCATAAGGATAAACACCGGCTGCAACCGCTGCCGCTGAACCAGCTGACGAACCCGCACACATTCTCGTATGATCCCACGGATTTGTAACCACTCCAGTATGTCCAGTTGTTCCGGTTCCACCCATACCAAACTCGTCTAAAACCGTCTTGTTAACCATAACTGCTCCGGCCTTACTTAAATTATCGATAGCTGTAGCTGAGAAAAATGGAACATAATCCTTTAAAGTATTAGATGATCCCGTACTTAAAACACCTTTGGTACTATAGTTATCCTTAACCCCATAAGGAATTCCAGATAAAAGACTATCTGTAACCTCTGTTCCTTTCGCCTCATCTAAAATAGTCACAAATGCATTACATTTATCTTGAACAAAATGTGATTTTTCTAAAGATTCCTTCACAAGTTCCTCACTTGTAACTAAACCTTTCTTCAAAGCTTCATGTATCTCTTCGATACTCTTATCCATATAACTCATTTAACCCACCATCCTTGGTACTTGTACTTCTCTATCTGTATGATCATCGCAGTTAGCAAGTAAATCTTCAATCGGCACAGACTCTTCCGGCTCATCTTCTCTAAGCACATATTCAAAATCATCTAAAGCATGCGTCATCGGTTCAACATTTTCGATATTTGGAATTTCATTAATCATATCGATAGTCGCATCGATAACCTCAAATTCATCTAAAACCATTTTATTTTCCTCTTCCGTTAAACCAATTAGCAGTTTATCTGCATAATCGTCAACCATTTCCTTAGTAAACTTCTGCATAAACTATTCCTCCACATCTATATAATTTTTTAAAACATACAAAAAAAGATGGCGCTTGATGTAGGACTCGAACCTACGACCCAGCGGTTAACAGCCGCTTGCTCTACCGACTGAGCTAATCAAGCAAATAAAGTGGCGCTTGATGTAGGACTCGAACCTACGACCCAGCGGTTAACAGCCGCTTGCTCTACCAACTGAGCTAATCAAGCAAAAATAAAGTGGCGCTTGATGTAGGACTCGAACCTACGACCCAGCGGTTAACAGCCGCTTGCTCTACCGACTGAGCTAATCAAGCAAATAAAGTGGCGCTTGATGTAGGACTCGAACCTACGACCCAGCGGTTAACAGCCGCTTGCTCTACCAACTGAGCTAATCAAGCATAAGATTTAAACAAAAAGCAGTTAAACATCCGTAAGGACGAATAACTGCAATTCGCGGTACCACCTTATTTATCACAAAAATGTGATCACTCTATAGTTTCCATCTTTCTGAAACATATAATATGGTAACGGATTACAGCCGACTTAATCTACTAAAAGCTTCGAATAAGTAACTCTGTGGTGTTATTCATATAAGCCTTACTACTAGCTTCCACCCACTCTAGCTCTCTCTAAGCAGACACTTATATTACTCCTCCACTTCAACGTATTTATATAAAAATTATTAATTACAAAATTGGTGACCTGTACGGGATTTGAACCCATGAATCCATGCGTGAAAGGCATGTGTGTTAACCGCTTCACCAACAGGCCAAATAATGGTGGGCCTGGTAGGACTTGAACCTACGACCCCACGCTTATCAAGCGTGTGCTCTAACCAACTGAGCTACAGGCCCATTATGTCACATGACTCTCTAAGTATAACCTATTTTCTTTTTCTTGACAAGTATTTTTACGAAATTTTTTTATTTTTTTAAAAAGTCATGTTCTTAATATTAAATAAATATCTTATAAATACTAATACTTTTTTTCTTTAACGAAATTTTTCCCCATCTTTTTAATATTCGTCTTCATCTCAGAATTTTCAAAAGCTTTATAAACATCTCGCCATAAACCAGTCATAACAAATCTTTTAGAAAGCAAATCCGTAATTCCTGGAATCTCTTTTTCAAACTCCTTGAACACCTTTCCAATATGACTCCGAATATCATCACTAAAAATAAAACTTCGGCCATAGTTTATTGCCCATTTACTCGTCGTTATCTCTGTATTCTCTAAACTATTTCTCATTAAAAATGCATCTTTACCAAATTCTTCTAAAAAAACAGTATCATAATCTTTCCCGTTAAAGCTGACATATTCTAAATTCGTCTTTTCTAAATCAGAGGCTACCTTTCCATCAGTATAACCTACATATGTATCATAATCGTTAACCTTTAAATCAGCCTGAATAGTCTCATTGTTTAAAGAAAGCCTAGCTAAATAATCTCCATTATCGGATAAACTTTCACAAGACAAATTTAAATAATCGTTCTCATAACAAAAATTAATCGTCTTATCGTCATTAATAATATCGATTGCCGTAACCTCATCATCGTGCCATACAATAACAAGCTTACTTCCCAAATTATACAGACAGCAACCATCTTTTCGCATTTTTGCCGGCATAATATTTCCATTAATCATATTGATCAAAACAACATTACCCTCGTTCATTACAACCTGATAATTAAGTAATTCCAAAACACTCTCTAAATTCTTCTTCATAAACTATTTCTCCCTAAATTCACTTAAAACTCCATGCTTAACCACAAAACCATTTCTAGCTAATTTAAAAAGTGGTAAATCTGCCTTAGTTGAATCCGAATAAAAATTTTCTATCTCATAATCCTTTATAACTTTATTAAGCCGTTTTATCTTCTCTTCACCTTTGCAATTTCGGCCATTTATCTTACCACTCTTCTTATCCGCATCCGTTCCAATTAGCACGACATTTTTAAACTTATCTGCAAAAGGCTTGATAATAAACTCAGGTGATGCCGAAATAATATAAGTATCTTTCTTGTTTTTCATATTATCTAAAAAATACTGACAAATCTTCTTTTCATTTCTTTTCCAAAAATCATCTAAATAATCATCAATATCCGGAATATATCTGACAAACCTTAAAAATCTATCTTTAAATTCTGTCAAATCGATCACATGTAATCCCATTAAAATTCCATTACAAAGTATTTTAAAACAAAAAGGAAATATTTTTCGGTTTCTTTTTAAACTGTATTTAAAAAAATCTACTGTACTATCTCCATCATAAATAGTTCCATCAAAATCATAAACATCAATTTTTTTCAAATATTTTCACTCCAAACTAAATATCTAATTTAATAATATTACATATGAATCATAAAAGCAAGTTATTTTCAAAATATAATAAAAAGTTACTTCACTAATTTATAAAATAACTTTTTCTTTTTTTATCACAAAATTCATAAATAACATTTACCATATAATTCGGAATATATTTATTCTCATCGCGCAGCCATTACTATAACTCTCACAAAATCTCCCATCTTGAAGCCTCATTTCAAACCCTATAAATTTATTATACTATGCACACCATCTAACACATAAAACTCACTATAAAAACAAACAAAATTCACAGATATTGTACTTTCTTAAAATTTTTACTAGATTTTTTCAAAAAATATGATATAATTATACATGTGAAAAGGAAATTGTCTCCTTAGCTCAGTTGGTAGAGCAACTGACTCTTAATCAGTGGGTCTGGGGTTCGAGCCCCCAAGGGGACACCAATTATGAAATTAAAAGTCTTGAAACATCAAGACTTTTTTTCGTATTCTCTTCTAATATATTCCATAATTACTGACACGACATAATTAATTTCTCTATCATTAAGCTTATGTCCTTTTTTAATTCCATGCCACTTCTCAAGACATCCTCTGCAGCAACACCCAGTAGCATGCTGAGCAACAAACACCGGATGACCCCTCCATGGTGTTTGCTTGCCATCGTTTGAAATAACCTCAGGTCCAAGCCTTTGTGAAACAAAATCGTATGCATGCTCTCTTATTTTATCCATTCCCTTTTTATTAATATAATCGATATCTTTACTGTTTAAATGAAACTTACTTCTAAACTTTGATTTACTAAGTCTATAAAATAAATAATCTAAATTCATCAAATCACCTTCTAAAAAAACTGAAACCTAAATTTCAGTTAATTGTGCAAGCTTATCGATAACTAAAGAAACCACTTCATCCTTACAAATCCTTCTGTCATCACTCGTCACATAAGTACTTAAATCTGTATAAGTATTTTTATTTTTATCATAAATACTTATATAAACCTTATCATTTTCACCTGTTTTATTATAAGGATCTTCCCTATTAAACTTTCCTGTAATTCCAACTCCAAAATCACTATCCGTAAAATCACTTATATGATAAGCCATTTCTCTAGCTACCTCTGGACTGTAAACTGTATATTTATCGATTACTTCTTTAGATACACCCATTTTTACCTTAAATTCATTTGCATAAGTAACCGCACTATATTTCAAAACTACGCTTGCCCCAGGAACTCTAGTTATCTCACTAACTAAAGCCCCTCCTGTGCAAGACTCCATCGTACTAATTGTCATTTTCTTTTTAGTCAAATTTTTAATAACTATATCTGTCTTCATATATCTACTCCGTTCTAAGTGCGATAACCGGATCTTTCTTAGACGCCATATTAGCTGGTATCGCTCCGCCAATAATTGTCAAAGTAAGACTTACTAAAATAAGTATTAAAGCATGAACTGGATTTAATTTGGCAACTCCAGCTAAACCTGATAAGTTTTCAATTATTATATTTACTGGGAAAGTAAGAGCATAAGCAATTCCTACTCCAAGTAAACCGGAAAAGATTCCGATAATAAACGTTTCAGCATTAAATACTCTCTTAATATCTTTCCGTCTAGCTCCAAGTGACCTTAAAATACCAATTTCTTTTGTTCTCTCCAAAACTGAAATATAAGTAATAATTCCAATCATAATTGAAGAAACTATTAAAGATATCGAAGAAAAAGCAATCAAAACAATCGTAATTGCGTCCATTATATTGCCTGATAAAGATGAAATCATTCCGGCCATATCCGTATATTGGATAATATCTTTCTCATCCTTACCCTTATTATAATCATCTAAATAATTAGTAATATTATCTTTAGTTTCAAAATCTTTTGGATAAATATATATCGCTACAGGTAATGTATCCCCACCTAGATAGCCCAAAATGTTTTCCTTAGTCGTATTTTCATCGAAAGCCTGATGGGTTAAAACATTATATTCAGCCTCCCTCTGAGCTCTTACAATCTCTGAATCCTTATTTTTAGAAATAACCTCATCTGCTAAAGAAGAATTATAATAAAGTGAACTTGTATCAGTAACAACCTTTTTATCTTCCCTACCTCTGATAATTGCCTTTATCTTAACAGAAATACTATCATCACTATTATAAACTTTTTCTAAATCGGTTGTTGGCACAAAATAATTACCTTGTTTTTGATAATATTCATCATTTATCGGTATCTTAAATTCCTTATTTAAAATATCCTCAAAATTAGTTTCTTCATCATAAAAACCTAAAGCCTTCAAAATTCGAGCAGAAACTCTATTCTTACTATCAACTTGTAAAATTAAACCAGGTTCATTATCGAGGCCACCGGCAATTACATCGTAATTATTATCGACTATATTTCCCTCTGGAAGCATACCCATACCCGTACTAACTGAACCACTTGAACCGATAGAGACTAAATTGTAGCCATCACTTTTCTCGATAAGCTGAATATTCGTTCCCCTCATATAAGAAACCCCAGCCACATCGTCCTTATTTATCTTCTCTAAATAATTAACATAATCTTCTGTAATATTATTTTGATGAATAAGTGTTTCGCTCAAGTCATCTTGCGTATAAACCATATCCTTATTGGTATATTCTTCTAAATCACTATCACGATTCAGAGCTTTTAAGGTATCTTCATCCATTTGTACTGTTTCATTAGTAATAATAATTGGTGATTGCGCTAAAGAATTCTCCTCGAATTCTTCAACCTCCTTATTAAAACCATTCGACAAAGATAAAATTAAAGCAATTCCAATAATTCCGATACTTGATGCAAAAGCTGTTAAAGCCGTTCTTCCTTTTTTGGTTCTAATATTATTAAAAGAAAGCTTTAAAGCTGAAAACAAACTCATTGAAGTCTTTTTAATAGAAAGCTCTCCGCTTTTTTTATTTTTATCGTCATATGGATCTGTATCATCTAAAATAACACCATCCTTCATCGATACAATTCTAGATGCATAATCTTTAGCAAGTTCTGCATTATGAGTAACCATAATAACTAACTTGTCCTTTGCGATTTCTTTAATTAATTCCATTATTTGTGTGCTTGTTTTACTGTCTAAAGCTCCGGTTGGTTCATCAGCCAAAATAATTTTCGGATCATTAGCCAAAGCTCTAGCAATCGCAACTCTCTGCATCTGTCCTCCAGAAAGTTGATTTGGCTTTTTATGAGCGTGATCTTTTAAACCAACCTTTTCTAAAAGTTCTAAAGCCTTCCTCTTTCTTTCCGCAGCTGAAATTCCACTCAAAGTCATTCCCATTTCCACATTTTCTAAAACCGAAATATGTGAAATCAAATTATAACTTTGAAAAATAAAACCCACTGCATGATTACGATAAGCATCCCAATCCTTATCTTTAAAACCTTTAGTACTTTTACCATCGATAATCAAATCGCCACTATCGTATCTATCTAAACCACCAATAATATTAAGTAAAGTTGTTTTCCCTGAACCTGAAGGACCTAAAATAGCCACGAACTCATCTTTTCTAAAAGAAACGCTTATATTTTTTAAAGCATGTTGAATAAAATTTCCAGTTTTATAGCCTTTTTTTATATTTTTTAATTTAAGCATTGTATCACCTTGTCTTCATTATACTAAAAATAATTATAAAAAACTTATAATTACTTCTAATCACAAAATTTCCCACATTTTTCTAATTTAAACTGTTAAAACATGTTGCTTATTTAAAATTTGGTTATCGATATCTCTAATTAAATTTTCGTTTTTAATAACCACATCGTCATGTTCTTTCCTAGGATCGATGACTATTACTGACTCATCAGAAGAAATATTTTCCTTCTCCTTTGGCATAACCGTATATATAACCGGAATATCACTTACTAAATCAAATTTTTGAATAACATCGTCAATTATTTTTTTACTGTCTATATCCATCGAAATAATTGTCTCGTAACCAAAATTGTTTAATTCCTTAGGAAATTTTAAATACATTTCGATAAACTTAATAATTTTTGTCTCATCTTCAGCATTATCTTTAATATAATTATCATCTACTGCATAAATGACTAAATTTGTAGTCGAATCTTTAACCCTATCTAATAACTCATATACTTTCTTTACTTCGCTAACAATCATATCATCATCTATTGCTTTACCATAGACAAAAGTTCCAACTGAAAAACCTTCTCTCTTACATCTCTCGACATTCTGAACAAATAGCTTATCACTTTTTCTCTTCCAGTCTTGACAAGGAACAAATAATAAATCGACATTATCTTCTCTAAATTTACTGAAATCAATATCATCTAAAGCATAATCGTCCGTAACTTTGCGAATAACTAAATCCAAAGAAGTATTTTCTTGAACTTTTGTCTCCTCTTTTTCTTGAATATGACTTAAAACAGGCTCTTCCCTTCCAATAGTCACGCTGGACTGATGAACATTTACCCCCTCGTTTTTTTTCATCTTAGCCACTAAATTATTATATGAAGAAACAATTTTATCAAGCGTTTCCATATAATTAACGATATCTTCTTCTTGGGGAACTTTAAAACTTTCATATCCTACTTGAATTTGATTACCAAAAGTTAAAACCTCAGGCATAATTGATGACGAAACCAAATTCTTATTCAGACAAACAATTTTAACAACCGTTTCCAAATAATTTTTGGCATACATAAATACTTTTAACCATGCATGTTGAAAAAGTTCTGAATCCCTTTGTAAATTGTCTGAATCTTTAGAAATCTGAGGGATTTCCACAACATGCCACGCATTACTATTAGGCTTCTTAATATATACTTCACGGTTTTGTGAAACAATGTAATCACAACTCTTTGGTTTAAGTTTACTTGACAACCACCTTACAATTTCTGGTGTCAACATCACTGTTTTATTCTCTTGCATTCCGTCACCCGCTTATCTAATCATAATTATACCCCTAAAAGCCAAGAAATGTCAACAATTGTCAATATAAAATTAGCATGTTTATCCGTAAATATCAAAGTAAATTGATCTTTAACGTATAGATTCAAAACT
>CALVIC010000003.1 GCA_944329365.1 uncultured Bacilli bacterium | reverse complement strand
AAATCAAAAATATAAATAGAAAGGGATTAATCAATATAGAATTTAATTAATATTTCTATAAGATTAATTATACGAGGGATTAAAATGTCAAAAAAAATGAAACTTCAAAAAAACAAATATAAATTAGGAATTATTACAAGTTCACTAGCTTTCGCTTTAACAACATCTCTAACTATTGGACTTCCAGCCCCAGATAATTATTACTTTGAAGGATCTGAAGTTGAAAATGTTCAAATTGACGATGACATGTATAAAGTAACCTTTTCAAACGGAGATACGGGAATCATATCAAGAGAAAGCTTAGATAATAATAAAAACATAGCCTACACCGGATGGACGAATGTAACCCTATCCAATGGAAGAGAAACACCTATCTCAGCCCGTCCAAATATTCCAAACTTAACAATAAAAATGTTTAGCAGCATTGCATCTATTATATCTGTTTGGGGCATCTATAAAAACTCACAAAAATATGTGAGAAGTAAGAGAAAATCAAAATAAAAGTGATTTGCAAAATAAATCACTTTTTTCTTTTATTAATTAGTTTATCAAAAGAAACCTCCAAAGCAACGCTTATTCTATATAATGTAGGCACACTTATCCCTTGATTAGTTTTTTTACTTTCAAGCCCCCCAATAACAGAGGTTGAAACTCCAATTATTTCCGCTAATCTCTCCTGCGTCATTTTCCCCTTTTCTAGACTATAAAGTCTTCTATAATAACTTACATTTTCACCTATGATATCAAATAACTCATTGTCTGATATAAAATTAACCCGCATTTTATCCCTCTAAATAGATTTTCTCATTATTATCAGCAACAAACAATACATTAAAACAGATAAAATATCACTAACGCTGGATAAAAAATACAAAAAAATAATGTTACTATAATGTTACTATAAAAATAGAAAAGGAGAATTTTTTATGAGACAAAGATTTAATGTAAGACAAAAAAATTATATAATTTTCGGACTTTGTGGAATACTTTTAGTAATGGCCGCCGGATATGCGGCATTTAGATCTCAGCTTACAATAAATGGAACAAGTAACATAACAAGTGACTGGAAAGTATTAATAACCGATATTCAAAGTAGTGTTTTAGCAGGAGATGCGACAGATGCCGAGGCACCAACCCATACAGAAACTACCGCGACATTTAAAACAAATTTGGTAAGTCCCGGAGATAGTATGCAATATGATATAACTGTAGAAAATCAGGGAGATATTGATGCAGTGCTTAAATCATTAAGTAAAACAGATAGCAGTAATGATGCAATAATATTTCAAATGACTGGAATTGAACAAGGAGATACTTTAAAATCACACGAGTCAACAACATTCAATGTAATTGTTACATATAATCCAGAAATAACAAATCAACCTGATAATATAACAAGTGATTTAACTATAACTTTGGATTACGTACAAGCCGGAACAACCGACGAAGGAGAAGTATTGCCGAGTGAAACAAACATAATGAGAAGTTATACAGGGAGTTCACAGTTAGACTATCATAGTGATGAATACCGTGAAAAAATAACATCAATAGAATTTTTAAATAATAAAAATATCCCATCAGAAGCCGTTCAAAGCTGGGATGTCTCAGAAAGACAAGATGGAAGTGTCATGGCTTGGATAATAAATGATACAGAAAATGCAGGTTATTATAAGCTTTATATTGGAGGAGATGGTGGAGTTACGGCCAATCCCAATTCAGGTTATTTATTCTATAAATTCATTGAAGTAAAGTCAATTGAATTAAAAAATTTAGATACGAGTTATGTAGAAAATATGGAAAGTATGTTTAACACATGTACCAAATTAACAAGTCTAGATTTAAGTAATTTTGATACATCAAATGTAACCGATATGAAAAATATGTTTAACACATGTACCGAATTAACAAGTTTAGATTTAAGTAGTTTTAATACCTCAAACGTTACCGATATAGGGGGTATGTTTAGTGCTGATTCAAAATTGAAAAGTCTAGATATATGTAGTTTTAATACATCGCGTGTAACAGACATGTCATGGACTTTTAATGAATTAGAGGAAATAACATCTATTAAATTTTGTGAAGGTTTTAATACCTCAAATGTAACTACTATGGCCGGAATGTTTGCAAAATTACCTAATATTTTTCTTGATTTAAGCACCTTTGACACTTCAAACGTAACAAATATGGATTTTATGTTTGAAAGTTCAAAATTAAGAACATTAGATTTAAGTAATTTTGATACAAATAATGTTACAACTATGAATTGGATGTTTAGCCTTGCAACTAATTTACAAACAATTTATGTTGGACCAAATTGGTCAACGGATGGCACAAGTACATATTTAACTTTCAACAACTGTGGAACAGATCATGTTACCTTAAAACAATAAAACATATAACTAAAAACGTTATATGTTTTTTAATAATTTAAACTATCCTCATCTAAAAGAAAATCAGTAATACCCATAATAACAATACCCTTATCATCACGCCATCTTTTTATATTATCTTTAACAATAATAACCTTTTTGAAAAAATCATTGACATTCATAAATGATTTTTCTTCTTGTTCTCTTTTTTCTTTTGTATCAATGTTGAGGGCAGACTGAATATAATATTTATTATTACCCTTATTCGCAATAAAATCAATTTCATATTGTTTCCGGCCCTCTTTATTCCTAACTTCAACTACTCCAACATCAACTTTAAAACCTCTTCGTCTTAATTCGATATAAATAATGTTTTCCATAATATGGTTTTCTTCTTGCTGCATAAAGTTCAAAAACGCATTTCTTATTCCGATATCGGTAAAATAATATTTATAAGGAGTATCGATATATTTTTTTCCTTTAATATCGTATCTTAAAGCCTTCTCGATAATAAATGCATCTTCAAAATATGATAAGTAGTTATATATAGTTTTGTCGGTTAACAAAGTATTTTTGTCATACGATCTAAAAGTTTTAGATAATTTTAATGGATTAGTAAGAGAGCCAATACTTGAAGAAATAATTTCAATTAATTTTTCCAAATCTTCTTTGTTTTGAATATGGTTTCTTTCTATAACGTCGTTTAAATAAACATTTTGTTTTTGACTATCGAGATATTGCATCTTATCCTCTTCTTTTTTATAATTCATAACTAAAGGAAGGCCACCATAAGTATAATATTCTACCCAAGCATCTTCTTTACTGCCATCATAATTAGAATAAAACTCTTTAAAAGAAAGTGGATAAACTCTTATCTCATCTCCTCTACCTCTAAATTCGGTAATAATATCTGATGACAAGAATCTAGAATTACTGCCGGTAACATATATATCCAAATTTTCTTTTCTCAGCAACCCATTTAACAATCCTTCAAAATTAGAAACAAGTTGTATCTCATCTAAAAGAATATAGTATAAATCATTATCCGAAATTTTTTCGTTGATATATTGTCTTAATTTTTTTGGGTCCAGTAAATCAGAATTATCGTCATCATCTAAAGCAATAGAAATAATATGATTTTCTGAAACCCCACTATCTAAAAGATAATTTCTAAACAAATGATTGAGTAAATAAGATTTTCCACATCTTCTAATACCGGTTATAACCTTAATTAAATTATTATTTTTTCTGTCGATTAATTTTTGTAAATAATAATCTCTTTTAATTTCCATATAATCATCTCCATTCCGAATTTTTGACATTTTTGCCACAAATTCGTAATATTTATATTTCTAATTATAAATGTATTGATGGCAAAAGTCAAATCAGATTACGAATTTTTGACACTTTTGCCACAAATTCGTAATAATATAACAATCTATACCTAATGTTGAAAATATATTTTTCCACAATAAAAGTGATTCTTTTTGGGAATCACTTTTTAATATTAATTTCTTTCCATATAGTTCATTATCTTTGGAACCATCTGTTTCTTTCTAGAAACAAGCCCTTCGAAGAAATAACCTTGAGGTATATCTTTTACCCCAAATGAACTAGAGAATAACTCTTTACTTTGTTCATTATAAAGTAAATAAGAACCATTCCTCATAATATCAGTTACAAATAGACAAATAGCCGCATAATCTTCATCCTTAGCCAAAGTAGTTAAAGTTTCGATAAATTCCTCTTTCTTCTCCATAACTTCAGCAGGATTCATAGAAGAAACTTGACCAATACCTACTCTTTGACCTCCCATTGCGAAGTTCTTAAAGTCCCCATGAATAACATCGGTAATAGACATGCCCTCAATAGAAGAACCAGCTTTAAACATATCCATAGCAAACTCTTTGTAATCAATACCAGCGATATTTGCTACCTCTTCAAGAACTTTTTTATCAGTATCTGTCGTCGTTGGTGAAGTAAGAAGTAAAGTATCAGAAATAATACCAGCCATCATTAATCCAGCAATAGTCTTTGGAATTTCCACATTATTTTCTTTATACATTAAATATAAAACAGTCTCTGTACATCCCAAAGGCATATTTCTAAAGTTAATAGGCATTCTTGTACCAACATTACCAATCTTGTGGTGGTCAACTATCTCGACAATTTCAGCTTCCTCAAGTCCGCTAACACTCTGTTCAAGTTCATTGTGATCAACAAGCATAACTCTCTTTGGATGAACATTCTCAGCCGCACTCAACTTAAATACTCCAAGACATTTTCCGTTGTGATCTAAAACTGGATAATTACTGTATTTAAGCTTTTTTGCAATCTCTAAAGTTTGCGTTAAAGAATCATCCTCACAAACAGTTGCTACATCGTCAGTCTTCATTCTATCTTTTAAATAATTACTTAATACAACCAAGTTAGCTGTTGTTAAACCGTCGTATTCTGTACTAATAACATCTACATGGTTTTTCTTTGCAATCTCGAGGTGTTCCTTCTTCATTTCAGTTCCATTAGTTAAAATAATGATTGAAGCTGAATTTTCAACCGCATATTCGATAATACTATGTCTGTCACCTACTATTAAAACAGTTTCCTTATCGATATTTACTTTCTCCTTAAAAGTTGTACTTCTGTAAGAAGCTGCTACAATATTACCTTTAATCTCCTTATCGAATCTTAAAACCTCTTTACCATTTAAAGCTTCAAGTAAATTATCATAAGAAGTATTTAGAGATTCAAGACGACCAGAAATCAAATTACCGGCAACATCCTTCATAGACACAACGCCTTTAAACCTTCCTTTATCATCTACTACAGGAAGTGTACCTATCTTAGTTTCATTCATGTAGTTGTAACCCTTAAAAATAGAGTCATTTTCGTGCAAATAACAATCTTTTAAATAATCGACATCTTTAATTTGTAAATGAACATCGTTTAAATATTTAGGAGTTTCTAATTTAAAATAATCCAAAACAAACGCTGTTTCATTATTTAAATCGCCTAAAACTCTAGGTTCAGTATCCATTCCGAGCTTATTCTTTAAATAAGAAAGAACGATAGCTGAAGTTACCGCATCAGTATCAGGTCTTTGATGTCCGAAAACATAAATCTTGTCCAAACAAATCATCTCCTTTAAAAAACACCACAATTATATCACGATTTTTCTTTAAGTAAAAGTATAAACTAATAAAAATAATCCACAATAAAACATAGAAAGAAGGTAATATATGAATCAAATAGGCTCAATCAGAAGATTAGACGAACTCGGACGCATCGTTATTCCCAAAGAAATTAGAAATGAATTAAGACTTAAAGCTGGGGATAACTTTTCTATTACTATAAATGGCAGCGATATTATCTTAAGAAAACACTCTCCCCTAGAATCGTTCAAGGACCTTGCCCACGCTATTGCCCAAACCCTTTATAATAAAACCAAAAACGACATTTTAATCATAAGTGGTGAGACTATAATTGAAAACACATCCAAAGACATCAAAGAAACAGTAATCAGTGATGAAATATATAATCTGATGAATTCTCGTCAAACCACACTTTTCCACAGTAAAAGAATTTATTTAACCGAAAACTACCTAACTACCAAAGATTTAATCATCTCTCCAATCAATGTCAGTGGCGACATATTAGGCGCGCTAATTATAATTGGTGAAAACCTAACAGATGAAATAAAAAACATAACTGAAATTTTAAACTCCGTTTTAACAAAAGAACTTGAAAACTAACCGCCTAGATGTTATAATTAACCTGTAAATGCGAAGAAAGAAAGAATAATAGGTATATCTTTAAAAGAGAGTTTATGGTTGGTGAAAATAAACAAGATAACTATTACGAATGGCTCTGGAGCAGTCTAATCGATATGTAGGTTAGAACGTATATATGCGTTAAATATTCAAGGTAAGTAAAACATACTTATAAATTAAGGTGGTACCACGTTTAAAACGTCCTTATGCATAAGGATGTTTTTTTATTAAGGAGGCGAAAATGCGAAAATTTTATAAAATAAGTTTTGCAGAACTATCAAAACACCTAAAAATAACTAAAGAAGAATACGAACAATATCCTCTTCCAAAAAGAGGAACAAGAAATAGTGCGGGTTATGACTTTCACTTTCTAAAGGGTATAACCATAAACCCTGGCGAAACTAAAAAAATCCCAACCGGTATAAAAGCCCAGATGAACCCAGGTGAAGTATTATTAATATTCATTCGAAGTAGCCTTGGAACCAAACATCATATAGTCCTTTCAAATCAAACCGGCATCATCGATAGTGACTACTTTGAAAACGAAGATAACGAAGGACACATCTTTATCGTTATTCAAAATAATGGCGATACCCCGCAAACCTTTAAAAAATATGATAGATTTGCCCAAGGAATATTTATAAATTATCTTAAAACAGACGATGATGACATAAAAGAAACGAGAAAAGGCGGTTTTGGCAGTACAACCAGAAAGGAATGATTAATTTGTCATACATAAGCGAATTTAATAAAACATTAATGGAAATAAACTATCGACTATCGAGAAGTGCCGAATTTCTTCCTAACCGAGGACTTTATAATCCCCTAACCGAAAAAAATTATGAATACTTAAAACAAGAAATTGAAAAATGTTCCAGTGATATAGAATATAAAATAATTATTGAAAAACTAATTAACTCTCTTCACACCGAAGATATAAAATTAACTTCAAATAATCCTGTTTATTTTCCATGTATAATTAGATACTTCAAAGGAAGTTACTATGTCGCTAAAACAATTAATAAAAAACTTGAAAACCTTAAATTACTTCACATCAATGGTATACTTTCAGATAGATACATAAGACATCAAAATACATCAACATATGATATCTGCCGTAATAAACCATATAAATTAGAATTTGCTCTCATCAAAGATGAAAGAAAAGAGCTAATCCTCCATCTCGAAAACAAAAGAAAACTTGCAGCTACTTTCTATATAAGAGACACCTTTGAAAACCTGCAAGAAACCTTAAATTTAACTCCTAAACAATCTGAATATCATGAAGATAATAATTATCTAAAAATACCGTCATTTACCCAAGAAAATTATGAACAAACCGTCTCTCAAATAAGCAAAATAAAAAAAGATAACCTTATTTTAGACCTTCGTGGTTCATATGGTAAAGACAAAAGATATTTAGATTTATTAAAACAAATAGATGATATTTCCAAATATATTCTAATCGATGGTGAAGTTCAAGGGCTACCTAATGAATACCTCTTAAGAAATCTATCACTTAAAATCGGAACCCCAACCAAAGGATCTAATACCTCACCAATAATCGATTTGACAACCAAAACCCTAGAAAATCTAGGACTTACTCTAATTATTCATGAAAATCATGAATCAAAAATAGTTATGCCGGATATCTACTTTGAAGAGCCATCTTTGATAACCTCATATGACTATGGAACTAATCAAGATAAACTAGTATCTGAAATATCCAAAATAACCAAAAACCACCCTACCAAAGAAAAGATATATCAAAAATTATTGAAGAAAGGAATGTGATAAAATGTACGTATTAATTGGAATTAGTTGGCCATTTGCCAATGGAGATTTGCACCTAGGTCATGTTGCCAGCTCTCTTCCTGGTGATGTAATCGCCAGATACCACCGCTTAAAAGGAAATCATGTCGTTCTAGTCTCAGGAACTGATTGCCATGGAACGCCAATCGATATAAAAGCACTTAAAGAAAACAAATCACCCAAAGAAATCGTCGATGCCTGCCATAACTCTTTTTCTGAAGACTGGAAAAATATCGGTTTAAGTTATGATTTATATAATCGTACCGATGACCCATTCCATAAGGAATTTGTTCAAAATTTGTTCAAAAAATATTATGAAAAAGGTTATCTTTATGAGAAAAAAGAAACCCAATTATACTGTGAAAAATGTAATTTATTCCTAGCTGATCGTTACATCCTAGGAACCTGTCCAAAATGTGGGGCTGATATCAAAGGTGATGAATGTGAAAAATGTAATAGCTTACTTGAAATCAAGGACGTTTTAAATCCAAAATGTGCGATTTGTAATCAAAAAGCCTCTATCAAAGAAACGAAAAACCTTTATTTTGCTCTATCAAAATTCCAAGATAGCTTAAGAAATTTAGTCGAGGAAAATAAAAATAATTGGCGCGAAAATGCCGTTCTATTTACTGAAAGATATCTAAATGAAGGAATACCTGATAGATGTGCTTCTCGTAGCTTAACATGGGGAATCCCAATTCCAATCGAAGGCTATGAAGATAAAAAAATCTATGGATGGTTTGAAAACGTTTGGGGATATGTTACAGCTTGTAAAAAATATTGTGATGAAAGCGGTGAAAACTGGGAAAATTACTGGAAAAAAGGAAGTAACAATAAAATATACTTAGTTCATGCCAAAGATAATATTCCCTTCCACACGGTTATCTTCCCTTCACTAATGATGGCCACCGAAGATAACTACACCATGCCAAATAAAATAGTATCCGATGAATACATCACAATCGAAGGTGAAAAACTCTCTAAAAGTAAAGGCAACTATATTGCCCTAAAAGACCTATTATCGCGTTATCCAGCCGATGCTATCAGATATTATTTCTTAACTAACGACCCAGAAAAAAGAGACTTTAACTTTACCTGGACCGACTTTATCAATACCCTAAACAGTGATCTTTTAGGCAAATGGGGTAACTTTATCAACCGTACCCTAGTCTTCATAAACAAATCATTTGATGGCAAGTTAAATGAATATGAAATAAACAGTGACCTTGAAAATCAAATGAAAAACCTATATGAAGAAGTAGGCACCACGATAAACGATGGAAACGTTAAAGAAGGACTCCACTTAATCTTTGATTTTATTGGTAAAGCTAATAAATACTTTGATGAACAAAAACCTTGGGAACTTGCTAAAACAAATCCTGAAGAATGTCAAAAAGTATTATTCAACTGTACAAATATAATTTACAACGTAAACAACCTATTAAAACCATACATCCCATTCTCTTGTGAAAAAGTTGATACTTATCTAAATCAACAAATTGAAACATGGGAGTATAAAAAACTTTCAAAATTAACCTTATCTGAAGATATAAAACCACTATATCAAAGATATGATAAAAGCGTCATCGAAGAAGAAAAGAACCGTTTAAGAAGCTCATAAGCTTCTTTTTCTTTACTTTAAAATAAGCATTGTATATAATATTTTTAAGGAGAATAAAAATATGTATAAATTTAAATTTTACTATAAAGATGGAACCACAGATTTTAATAGTACTGGAACAACTACCCCCGAAGAATTGTATATCGATTTCGATGGACTAATAGACTGGGATGAATATTATTCTTTTGACAAATTAAAACCATCAGTACACGAAGTTCTTGAAGTAGCTACAAGAGCTTATAAAGGTTTTTTTAAAGATTTTAATCGCATTGAAATAATAAATGAAGAAACTGGCAAAATCATAGATTACATCGAAGAAGGAACTTTAATTTCCGAAAATAAAAAGAGAAAAAAGTTAATCGAAAAAATGAAAAAAGAAACCGAAGAATTTGAATCTCAAAAATATCCAAATAATTTAGTATATTGTTTTAAATTTTATAAAAAAAATGGCCAAACAAAATTAAGTAGTATTCATGCCGTAAAGCCATCTTCTCTAATTAATTCTTTCGAAAATAAAATGGAGTATAAAGAATATGAAAAACTTATTGAAGAACCACCTTCAACTAAAAAAATATTACAAATTGCCTTTAAAATATTTAATAAAAATAAGGAATATTCCCGCATTGAAATAATAAATGAAGAAACTGGTGAAATCATAGATTTTATCGAATCAACCACAAAAAGAAGCTCATAAGCTTCTTTTCTTTACCAAATTATTGTAAATTGTTGTAAAATGTCGTTTAAAAAAACTTGCTATAAATGTATATATGATGTTATAGTTAAAGAGGAAAAGCAGTAATCAGAAAGGAAAACTTTTATGCGTACTAAGATTAAAACAATTACTGCAGTTGGATTGGTGTTTGTGGGAGTGATAACCTATCTTGGTATTAATATCGCCAAAAATTTTAACTACTTAGATCTAGCTTATATGTTATTTATTATAGGTTGTTTTATAAGATACATTTACCTCAAGATTGAAACACATGTTTAAGTTTCATTTTTTTATACCCAAAAAATATCTAATATGATAAAATACAGATAAAGAGGTGTGTATTTATGTTATGTTCATGTGGATTTAAAAATCCTGAAAAAGCTCGTTTTTGTCAAGAATGTGGTCAAAAACTTATCGAAAATATTACTTTTGAAGAAACTAATCCTGGAGGAATTAGAAAAACATTAAAAAGTGCGGCTCGTTTAATGCCTAAGAAAAATCTTGGATTAAACCTGTTAATCGTCGTTATTATCACTATATTAATGCTTATAATATTTTCACTTATTTCCGAAAATATGCAGGATGATACAATCATATCTATTACTGCTGCTGGCTTCTGCTTACTTGTAATCACCTTTGTTAATCAAAGTTTCATCTCTTCTGCCCTAAATATTTCCCGGGGAAATAAAGTTACATTTAAAGAAACATTCACTAATACTTTTAAAAATGGTAGAAAATCAGTTTTGTCATTTATAATTTATTTCTTATATTTTGCCCTAATGCTTCTAATTATATATCTAATAGACTACTTATATCTGAATAATTATATCAACGATTTATGTTTAACTTTAAGTGTGATAATTATCATCATATTAAACTTCTATCTCTACCCTGCCATTCAATTCTATATTTACGAATCAGCAAACCAAGAAGTCCGTGATGAAAACGTTATGACCCTGATTAAAAATGGCTTTCGTCTTGCTCATAAGCATCGAATCGAATACTATGCCATGGTAATTAGTTTCTACGGTTGGTTTATTCTAAGCATCTTTACCTTTGGTATCCTCTACCTTTGGTCTCTTCCCTATGCCTATGAATCATTAACTAACCTTTATCTTCACATCAAAGGTGAAGTCAAAGTAAAACCACTAAGTACCGGAATTACTAATGATGCCGTAATCGGAATATTTGCTGGAGTTATTATTGCTTTAGTTTTAATGATATCCAATCAAGAACAAACTCCAATTAAAAATAATCCATACGATTACTATATATCTAAACTTTAAAACATTATAACCTTTATGGTATAATGTTTTTTATTGAAAGGATGATTTAATGATAATCGATACACATTGTCATTTAGACAAAGAAGACTATGAAGACGTCGAGGAAATAATTAGTCATATGGAAAATAACATTATGATCGTCTGCACAGCTACATTAGATGACATAGATGAAGTTATAAACCTCTGTGAAAATCACGATAACATATTTGGAACAATTGGAATTCACCCTGAATTTGCCGATGTTTATACTGAAAAACATCTAGAAAAACTTGAAAAATACCTAACCCATCCTAAAGTTGTGGCCATAGGAGAAATTGGCTTAGACTATCACTATACCGAAGAAAATAAGGAAAAACAAAAAGAATTACTAATTAAACAAATCCGACTTGCCAATAATTACCATAAAACTATCGTAATTCACACTCGCGATGCCTTAGAAGACACATATAATATTTTAAAGGAATACAAAGATCCAAATATCAAAGTTGACTTCCATTGTTATGAAGGAAATGAAGATCAAGCAAAAAAATTATTAAAGCTTAACGTCACCTTTGGTATTGGTGGAATTTTAACCTTTAAAAATGACAAACGTTTGAAAAACGTCGTCCAAAACGTTCCTCTTTCAAGCCTTGTCCTTGAAACCGACTGTCCATACTTAACTCCAACTCCCCTTAGAGGACACCGCAATGAACCCGTATATGTTAAGTATACAGCTAAATTTTTAGCGGAGCTATTAAACGAAGATTTAGATAAAATCCTTGATATTACAACAGAGAATGCCATTCGTCAATTTGACTTAAAAAATAAACTATGATATACTTCAAAAGGTTTCAATTTTGAAATATGAGGTGAATTATGAAAATAACTAAGCTGGGGCGGCTAGTCAAGTGGTTATCTGTCACTTTTGTCGCGTTAGCAACACTATTAAACTCAATGAACCTGTTTTCAAAAGAAAAAGTTGAAGTAGAAAACTTGAATGAAACTAAAAACTCTGTGGCTTTAACGAAAGTCATTAAACACGAAACAATAGAAACTTATAATAATAAAATTCCTACAGGCCAAACAATTACAAAAGAAGAGGGGCAAGACGGACTTTCTTATGTCGACGAAAACGGTAATGTTTTAGGCGTCATAAGTGAGCCGGTAAATGCAGAAATCGAAATTGGAACTGGTAAAAAGGCCGATTACGTAGGAAAAATGACAGGCTATGGTGCTGACTGTGCTGGATGTTCTAGTACCGGAACCGTTTCATGTAAAACTAAAAACGGATTATCTCATAGCCTTAAAAATAACGGTACAACATATAACGACGATGAATATGGAAACGTCCGTATAATTGCCGCTGACCTATCAGAGTTTCCTTGTGGAACAATTATCAATGTTGATAACCCCTCGTTAGGTGAGTTTACCGCTATTGTTTTAGATACTGGTGGTGCAATGCAAAGGGACTGGGCCAAAGGTATCGTTCATATGGATTTAGCATTCTTATCTGAATCTGATCCAAGTCTTTATTTAGCCACAAGTAGTAATGTTAAATATAGTGTTCAAAGATGGGGATGGTAAAACATCTCTATTTTTTTATAATTTGACAAAAAAAATAATAAGTGTATAATAAACACCCTGAAAGAGGGGATATTATGGAAATCGAAAAATTACATAGTGTAGCTATATTTGGAGAAAAGGTAGAAAAGCTTGGATTATCGACAAAAAATATAAAAATATATCTAGAAATTCCAGAAGAATTTTTAATTAAAATTGAACAAATCTACTTTAATGAAGATTTAACTATTGAAGAAAAAATAGCTTTTCAAGAAGAAATTGAAAGTTCATTTCTTGAACAGAACATAATTGATATAAATCCGAACTTTATAGTTACATTATCTATATGTAGCCGTTTAGCAAATAAAAAAGCTGAACTACACCGTAATGAAAAAGCAATTGTTCAAACTGAAGAAGTAATAGAAAATATCGAAGATAAACAAAGGAGATTAAAATAAATCTCTTTTTTTCTTAATATTTTCTTAAGAAACCTTAAAAACCAATTAAAATAATCTATAATTAAACAAGTAAGTGATAACCTGTTATCAGGTGATTATTTATGAAAAAATTTTTAACTTTGATTTTAATCTCGCTTATTTTATACAGTGGAATAAATTTTGTTAAATCTCCCCATAAAATAAATGAAACCCAAAGTACAATAGATCCACTTATATTAGTAAACTATAAAAACTCCTTAGATGATTCAGAAATAAACCTCGTTAACTTTAATGGCTTTCAAGTTTGTGATATCATATATAATGATTTAATCGATATGTATAATGCCGCTAAAAAAGATGGAATAACATTAAAAATAAACAATACCTACAGAACGGCCAAAGACCAAAGAGAAATGTTTGATAGTAAACGAAAAAGCTATCTAGATCAAGGATATTCCTATGAAGGAGCCACCTCTAAAGCCGAAGAAACCGTTCAATTACCAGGCTTTTCCGAACACCAAACAGGCCTTGCCATCGACTTTAGTAACGAAGGACACTACGAAGAAAATGAACAAATGTGGGAGTGGTTAAAAACAAATGCCTTTAAATATGGCTTCATCTTAAGATATCCATCGGGCAAAGAAGATATAACAAAAATATCCTATGAGCCCTGGCACTTCCGTTATGTTGGTAAAAAATCCGCCGAAGAAATAACAAACCAAAACATCACATTAGAAGAGTATTTGAAAGGATGATATTATGAACATCTTAGTTGTCGATGATGAAATCGAAATCGCTGATTTAATTGAACTCTACCTAACCACTAATGGTTATCACGTCTATAAAGCTTATAATGGTAAAGACGCCTTAAAAATACTTGAAAAAAGACAAATATCTTTGGCCATCTTAGACGTTATGATGCCAGATATCGATGGATTTACTTTATGTGAAACAATTAGAAAACAATATAACTTTCCTATTATCATGGTAACTGCTAAAGTTCAAAAAATTGATAAGATAACAGGCCTTACCAAAGGTGCCGATGACTATATAACTAAACCATTCGAACCGCTTGAATTAGTTGCCCGTGTAAAAGCTCAGTTAAGAAGATTCACAAGTTACAATAATCCGAAAGAAGAAATAATCGTTATCAAAGATTTAATAATTAATCCGCAAAACCATACCGTAACGATTAAAGACCAAACCATTAACCTAACACCGACGGAATTTTCTATTTTACTGATTTTAGCTAAACATAAAGGAACAGTCGTTAAAACCGAAAAACTATTTGAAGAAGTTTGGCACGAACCATATATTCCGGCAAGTAATAATACCATTATGGTTCATATAAGACACCTAAGAGAAAAACTAAATAAGAAAAATGACTACTATATCAAAACAATTTGGGGGGTCGGCTATGAAATCGAATAAATACTCTAAAAAATTAACCGTTAAATTTATTAAAAAACTATTTATTATCTCAGTAATCTATACAGTATCGTTCTTTACCCTATACTACCTTCTCTACCGCCTCGCGCAGTATACAACCTGGTATCCAAATGATGAAACATATCTTCTTTTGACAAGCATCGCTTATAACCAAACAATTATGTTCTTTCTCTACCTAATAGGTATAGTTATCATCTTTATCTATCTTCTTATGAAATCGCTTTCCTATATCGATCAAATCATAGACCAAAGTAGTCTCCTTATTGAAGAAAATGATAAAGAAGTATCTCTTCCACAAGATTTAAAAGAAGTTGAAATAAAAATGAATAACCTTAAAAAAGAATCTCAGAAAAACCTCAAACTTGCCAAAGAAAACGAACAAAAGAAAAATGACCTAATTGTCTATTTAGCCCATGATATCAAAACTCCCCTAACCTCTGTAATCGGTTATCTTTCAATATTAAAAGACGAAGATACCCTAAGCCCAAAACAACAAAAAAAGTTTGCCTCTATTGCCCTAAACAAATCATATAAACTTGAAGACTTAGTTAACGAACTATTTGAAATCACTAAATATAATTCCCATACCATTGAAATAAACAAAGAAAAAATAAATTTAACCATGTTACTAGACCAAATCATCGATGAGTTCTATCCAGCCCTAAAAAAACAAAATAAAAAAATTCTTTTCCACCATAAGGAAAATTTAAAAATCATCGGCGATTCTGATAAACTCGCCAGAGCCTTTAATAACGTTATAAAAAATGCGATTAACTATAGTTATAAAAACACTGAGATAACCATTAATACAAAAGAGACAGAAAAAAATATCATAACTGAGATAACTAATCAAGGAGACACTATTTCTAAAGAAGATTTAAATAAAATATTTGAAAAATTTTACCGGGCCGATTCATCTAGAAATAGCAAGAAAGGTGGAACTGGACTAGGCCTTGCTATTGCTAAAGAAATAATTACTCTCCATGGAGGAACCATTACAGTTCAAAGCGAGAATAATAAGACAACCTTTAAAATTACATTGCCAAAATAAAATACATTAGGAAGCTGCTTTAGCTTCTTTTTTAATCCACAATTTTGGTTTTTCCACAGTAAAAAAATTTAAATCAAAAATCATTTTAATATTCAAATTGTATCTTCAGAATGCCCAAATTAAACTTTTTCCTTTATTTTCAAAGGCAAACATCAATTTTTCGCAATTCACTTTATCTACTTTTCCACAGCAAAAAATATTTCTGGACATTTCTTCTCATTTTAGTATAATGAAAGAAGGAGGCGCAATATGGAATACTTAAACTCAAAAATGAAACAAGAAATAGAAGAAAATCACTTTAATTTCAAGAAAAAATATGGACAAAACTTCATTGTGGACAAAAACATAATCCACAGTATAATCGTTAAATCTGAAATTGATGATGAAACCCTAGTCATCGAAATCGGTCCAGGAGCCGGCTCTTTAACATCCGAACTTGGTAAATATGCCAAAAATGTCATCGCCTATGAAATAGATGAAACTTTAAAACCAATTCTAGAGAAAAACATCACTTCAAACACCGAAGTAATTTTTGAAGATTTTTTAAAGCGCGATATAGCTGAAGATATAAAAAAATATAACTATAAAAAGTTATACGTCATCGCAAATTTGCCCTATTATATCACAACTCCGATTATAATCAAGCTAATTGATACAAAAATAGACTTTGATAAAATAGTTGTTATGGTCCAAAAAGAAGTTGGCGACCGTTTTAAAGCAAAACCTAAAACCAAAGAATATAATTCCCTATCTGTATTCCTAAGTTATTACTTTAATATAACTAAAATATTAGATGTTAGCCGTAATGTCTTTATGCCAAAACCAAATGTCGATAGTATTGTAGTATGTTTTACTAAAAAAGTGGACAAACTAAAAGTAAATAACGAAGAACTATTCTTTAAATTAATAAAAGACTCTTTTAAACAAAAAAGAAAAAACTTAAGAAATAATTTAAAAGGATACGATTTGGAAAACATATCTAAAACATTATCAAAATATAAATTAGATTTGACTGTCAGAGCCGAAGCTCTCCCTTTAGAAATTTTTGTCGATATTGCGAATAACTTGGAGGAAGATAAATGATTATAATATATATAATAGTCGTTTTAATTGTAATCTTTTTAATCTATTCATTTTTTATTGAACCATACTTGTTACAAGTTAGAAACTTTGATTTAAATAAAAAGACAAATAATGAATTAAAAATACTCCACTTATCAGATATCCACATTAAAAAGCATTTTAATTTAGACCACTTAAAGAAAATAATCGATAAAATAAATGAGCAAGATCCCGATGTCGTTATCTTTACCGGTGACTTATATGATAATTATTCAAAATATCACGATGATCAAAATCTTATAAACTTATTAAAACAAATTAAAGCGGGAACTAAATTAGCAGTCTCTGGTAATCACGATTATTTTGATGGTAACTATAATACATATTTAAATATTATGAAACAGTCAGGATTTACTCTTCTAGAAAATAGTGAAAAAAAGGTAACCGTTTATAATAAAACTATTTCCTTTATTGGTCTTCCCGATATAGAATATAATCCTAAACTAAATCTTCCAGAAGTAAAATCTGATTATAAAATACTATTATCACATGAACCTGAAGCCGTCGATAAAATAAACGGAAAATATGATTTAATATTAAGCGGCCATAGTCATGGTGGTCAAATATTTTTATACTTTATTCCAATCTTTATAACCAAATTCTTAAAAAATTCCCACCATTCATTTAAATATGTCAAAGACTTTTATAATACCAAAGCCGGAAAATTATATGTAAATTCAGGTATTGGTACAACTAGAATTCCCGCTAGATTTGGAGTTATCCCCAGTATTACTCTATTCCACATGTATTTTTAAACTTGAGTAAATTGAAACTTAAGTTTTTTTTATTTCCACAGTATAATTTTTATAAACTTTTCCTAAAAATATGTTAAAATATAGCCGAAGGAGATATTTATAATGATTAATAAAAAATGGGATATAGTCTTAAAAGACGAAATGAGAAAACCATACTTTAAAGAACTTGGAATCTTTGTAAAAAACGAATATGGGCATAAAACAGTTTATCCACAGTATAAAAATATTTTTAATGCCTTTAGATATACCGACTATGATGAAGTAAAAGTCGTTATCCTAGGTCAAGATCCGTATCACGGTGAAGGTGAAGCTCATGGCCTATCGTTCTCTGTTGAACCAGGAGTTAGAAGACCACCATCACTTGATAATATATTTAAAGAAATAAAAAGTGATCTCGGCGTCACCAGAACAAACAATACCTTAACTGACTGGGCCAAACAAGGAGTATTCTTATTAAATTCTATAATGACGGTTGTCAAAGATACCCCGCTTTCTCACAAAGGAAAAGGCTGGGAAACATTTACTGATGATGTAATTAAACTTTTAAATAAAAGAGAAAAGCCTATTGTCTTTATATTGTGGGGAAGCTATGCCCGAAGTAAAAAAGTCCTAATTACTAACCCAAATCACTACATCATTGAAAGTGCCCACCCTTCCCCACTATCCGCAAGTCGTGGGTTCTTTGGCAGTAAACCATTCTCTAAAGCTAATAATTTCTTAGTAAGTCATGGTATTAAACCTATTAAATGGGGTGATTAATTTGGATGATATTTTAAAAAAACTAGATAAAACCTTAAAAGAAAACGAAACACTAATTACTGCCACTTCGGGTGGACCTGATTCTATGGCCCTACTTAGTTTACTAATTAAACTTTCGAAAACCAAAAAAATAACCATCATCTGTGCCCATGTTAACCATAACTTAAGAAAAGAAAGCCAAGAAGAAGCTATAATGGTTGAAAAATATGCGAATGAAAATAATTTGATCTTTGAAAAAATGGAAATAAACCATTATAAGGGAAATACTGAAAACTATGCTCGCACGCAAAGGTATAATTTTTTTGAAAAATTAATAAAAAAATATAATGCCACTTATCTATTAACCGCTCATCATGGTGATGACCTAACCGAAACTATTCTAATGAGAATAGTCAGAGGATCTAGTCTAAAAGGATACTCTGGATTCCAAGAAATAACTGATAAAGAAACCTATAAAATATATCGGCCTCTAATTACTAAAACCAAAGACGAATTATTAAATTACGTAAAAACAAATAATATTCCATACGCTGTTGATAAAACTAACTTTAGTGAAGAATATACTCGTAATCGTTATCGTTTAAATATCTTACCTATTTTAAAAAAAGAAAACAAATCAGTTCATCTAAAATTCTTAAAATTCAGTGAAACCCTAAAACTATATGATGATCATATAAATAAAGAAGCAAACGAAAAGTTAAATAAAGTTTATCAAAACAATAATTTAAACTTAAAATTGTTTGAAAACGAAGATGAACTTATAAAAAGAAAGATCCTATATCAAATTTTAAACAATCTATACTATAAAAATATCTCATTAATTACCGATAATCACGTCGAACTTATTTTAAATATTATTGAAAGTTCAAGACCAAACTTAAAAATAAACTTACCAAGTAAAGTGTTGGTAATTAAAAATTATCAAAATTTATACTTTACTCAAAACACCGAAATAAAACCATATAGTTTTACTTTTGAAGACAAAGTAATTCTTCCAAACGATAAAATTTTAATTAAAGAAGAAACGGAAGATACATCTAACTATACAATAAGATTAAACTCCAAAGAACTCTCTCTGCCCCTTATAGTTAGAACTAGACAAAACGGTGATAAAATGGAAATAAAAAACCTAAATGGCCACAAAAAAATCAAAGATATTTTTATCAATGAAAAAATTTCTGAAACAGCTAGAAATAGCTGGCCAATCCTAACTGATCAAAATAACCAAATAATTTGGCTTCCGGGCCTTAAAAAATCTAAATTTGATAAACAAAAACACGAAAACTATGATATAATAATTAGGTATCGTTAGAAAGGAAGTTTTTAATGAATAAAAAAGTTGTAAAAAGAGGATTAATATCTTATGCCCTACTATTCATTTTCTTAATTGCCATCATGATTGCCGTTGGTACAATGAACCAAACAGTTCATGAAATGACTTATGGTGAGTTCATGGATAAAGTGGCCAATAAAGAAGTTGAAGAAATCGTTGTAACGCCAAGAAGTAGAGAAAGCGTTTATAACATTTCTGGTACCTTAAAAGATTATGATAAAAACGAATCATTTAGTTTCAATATGCCACTAACCAATGAAACAATGGTAAAATTATTAGACGCTGAAGAAGAAAGTAACTTTACTTTAAATACAGCCGTTGACCCAGGATCTAGTGTATTCTTATTGTTCCTAATAAATGTTTTACCAACCCTATTATTAATTGGACTAGCATTTTACTTTATCACTAAACAAATGGGTGGCGGTAATAAATCATTTGACTTCGGTCGTTCTAAAGCCCGCCTAAGTACAGGTGGTAAAAAAGTAACATTTAAAGATGTTGCTGGATTAGATGAAGAAAAAGAAGAAATGGAAGAACTAATTGACTTCTTAAAGAACCCTAAGAAATTCCAAAAAATGGGAGCTAGAATTCCAAAAGGTGTCTTATTAGTTGGGCCTCCAGGAACAGGTAAAACATTACTTGCCAAAGCCGTTGCTGGTGAAGCTAACGTTCCATTTTACTTCATCAGTGGTTCTGAATTCGTTGAATTATTCGTCGGAGTTGGAGCCTCACGTGTACGTGATATGTTCAAACAAGCAAAACAAAGCGCTCCTTGCTTAATCTTTATCGATGAAATTGATGCCGTTGGTCGTCAAAGAGGAGCTGGCCTTGGTGGAGGTCATGATGAACGTGAACAAACATTAAACCAATTACTAACCGAAATGGATGGATTTGGAGCTAATGAGGGAATTATCATTATCGCAGCAACAAACCGTCCTGATGTCTTAGACCCAGCTCTTCTTCGTCCTGGTCGTTTCGATAGACAAGTAACAGTTAACTATCCTGATGCCAAAGGAAGAGAAGAAATCTTAAGCGTTCACGCCAAAGATAAAAAATTCGAAGATGGAGTTACCCTTAAAAACATTGCTAAAAGAACAGTTGGATTTAGTGGTGCTGACCTTGAAAACCTACTTAATGAAGCTGCCCTCTTAGCTGTAAGACGTAATAAAAATGCCATCGGTATGGCTGAAATAGACGAAGCTCACGATAGAGTTCTAATGGGACCTGCTAAGAAGAGTCACAAATATACCGAGAAAGAAAAACGTACAGTTGCCTTCCATGAAGCAGGACACGCTGTTGTTGGGCTTAAACTAGAAGGTGCTAATGACGTTCAAAAAATTACAATTATTCCACGTGGTCGTGCTGGTGGATATAACTTGATGCTTCCAAAAGAAGAAACTTATTTACAAACTAAAGAGCAATTACTTGATTCAATAAGTGGATTCTTAGGAGGACGTGTTGCCGAAGAAATAGTCTTCAAAGATATAACTACAGGTGCTTCTGATGACTTTGAAAAAGCAACTAAAATTGCTAGAGCCATGGTTACTGAATATGGAATGAGTGACTTAGGCCCAATCCAATTTGAAGAACGTGAATCTAGTGTCTTCTTAGGTAGGGACTATAATAAAACTCAAAACTTCTCTCATGAAGTTGCTAAACAAATAGATGAAGAAGTTCGTAAAATAATCAACAAACAATACGAAGTAGCTAAAAAAATAATTAGTGAAAACATGGACTTGTTAAAATTAATAGCTGAAACCCTTCTAGAGTATGAAACAATTACTAAAGAACAAATTGATTATTTAGTTAAAAATGGTCATATGCCAGATGAAGCTTTAACTTCTGATGAGGCTTTTGGTAAAGCTCCTAAATTAGAAGATTTATCATTAGATGAGTTACAAACCAAAGCTAAAGAAAAAGGCATTGAAAACTATGAAGAAATGACTAAAGAAGAATTAATAAGTTCACTACAAAAGAAAAAAAGAAGACCTAAAAAAGAAAATAAATCAGAACAATAAAATCTGATTTATTTTTTTATAAAAAAAGTTACCTTTCGGTAGCTTAAATATAATTTACTTCAATCTTATGATTTTTAGGCACACTTGGCATATCCATATAACCTACGGCAATAGCAGCAATAGGTCTAAATCCTTCTGGTAAATCTAATAATTTTAATGCATTTTCATCTTTCTTAATAGACTCTAAGAATGTATCTATATATACGCATCCTAAATTTAAATCCGTTGCCATAAGTAACATATTTTCACCCATTGTTCCAACACACTGACCAGCAAGTAAATCTTCTTCGATGTTTGTTGACATAACAATCAACGTTGGTGCGTTATAAAATAAACTGTTCTCTTTACCAGTATCTTCTTTGATAACTTCGTTAAACTTATCAAATACTTCTTTATTTTGAACAACAGTTAAATGCATCTTATCATAATATCCATGACCAACAGACGCACATTCTGCTGCCTCTAATAATTTACTAAGTTCATCTTTATTAATTGTTTCATCTTTAAATTTTCTAATTGAATTTCTTTTTTTAATCACATCTCTTGTTTCCATAAAAAAACCTCCTATTTAATATAAGTAACTTCAATAATATGATCTTTTGGTTCAAATTCACCATCAGTATAACCGATACCCAAAGCAGCAACTGGAACAAAACCTTCTTCCAAATTTAGTTCCTTTAAAATATCTTTGTTATCTTTAATAAGACCGATAACTAAATTTAAGTAAATTGAACCAAGACCAAGATCGGTTGCAGCTAAAGTCATATTCTCCATCACGCAAGCTGAATTTTCTTTATCAAGGCCATGACCATCATCACGTGCTGAAACGATAATCAAAGTTGGTGCTTTATAAAAAATAAGCCTATCAGTTAAATTATCGATTTTCTCTAAAAAATCCTTATTTTGAATAACCGTAATATGCATATCATAATACTTTCCCCTACCAATTGGTGCCTGCATCCCGGCCTTCAAAACCTTATCTAAATCTGCATCTGTTATTTGCTTATCCAAATAACCTCTAACTGAAACCCTTTTCTTAATCGCTTCAAGTGTTTCCATATATCATCACCCCTACCCTAATTATATACTTAAAATGAAAAATATACTAGTTTAAAATAATCAATTTTACATTTCTGTGTTACAATAATAATGGTGATAATATGAGAAAATATTTAGAAGAATACACGAAAGAAATTGACGATTTAATCAAAACTAAAAAAATAACCAAACAAAATATTGATGACCATTTAATAAAAATATCATTTTTTAAACATGAAAGACTAATTCATCTGTTAGTTACCTTGTTTTATGGCATCTTTCTATTCTTATCGGTTATTATTAGCCTAAGCAATTTTATCTTTACAATTGTAACTTTATTAATAACCATTATATTAGTTTTTTACGTTCGTCACTATTTTTTCCTAGAAAATCATGTTCAGTACCTATATAAACAATACGACCAAATGAAAAGCCTTGAAAAATCAAATAAAAACTAGGCTTTTTTAATCTTCTTAAATATTTTCCATAGATTTATGTCATATATTGTGATAAAATATAGATAGTTTTAATGAATAGAAATATGGTGGTAAAATGGGGAAAATAATCGCACTTGTTAATCAAAAAGGAGGAGTTGGTAAAACAACCTCAAGTATAAATCTTGCGGCTTCTTTAGGCTATCTAGGTAAAAAGGTTTTACTTATTGATTTAGACCCACAAGGAAATACAACAACAGGATTAGGTTTAGATAAAGGTGACGTCAAGAAAAGCATCTATGACTTGCTTATAGGCGAAGCAACCATAAAAGAAGTTATCAAAAAAACCAAATTTAAAAACCTCTATATCATACCTGCAACAATCAGTTTAGCGGGTGTCGATATCGAACTTATGGAGCACTCTCGTCTAGACCCTGAATTTTCAAAAAGTAAACAACTTAAAAACAACTTAGATACAGTCAAGGACATCTTTGATTATATAATCATTGATTGTCCACCATCACTAGGTATTTTAACCACAAATGCCTTAACAGCCGCAAACTCAGTCATAATCCCTGTTCAATGTGAGTTTTTTGCCCTCGAAGGAATTATGCAGTTGTTAAATTCAATTATGCTTGCCCAGAAAACATTAAACCCTGGGCTTGATATTGAAGGAGTTTTACTGACGATGCTCGATAACCGAACTAATCTCGGACTAGAAGTAGTTCAAGATATCAAAAGTTATTTCAAAGAAAGAGTGTATGATACGATAATTCCAAGACTAGTAAGATTATCTGAAGCTCCTAGTCATGGAAAACCGATAATCGCTTACGACCCTAAAAGTCGTGGGGCCGAAGCTTATATAAATTTAGCCAAAGAGGTGATCAGTCGAAATGGAAAGTAGAAGAGCTTTAGGAAAAGGATTAGAACAATTATTTGACTTAGAAAACCTAAACGTTAATAACGTTAGTGATTTTGAAAAGAAAATGTATGAAGACGTCAAAACTGAAGAAATAGTCGAAATTCCAATAAACGAATTAAGACCAAACCCTTATCAGCCAAGAACCGTCTTTGATGAAGATGCCTTAAATGAACTTGCTGAATCAATTAAAGAAAATGGAGTCTTCCAACCTATAATTGTTAAAAAAAGTATCAAAGGATATGATGTAATTGCCGGTGAGAGACGACTTAGAGCTAGTAAAATAGCTGGACTTAAAACCATCCCAGCTATTATCAGACAACTAAGTGATGAAAAAATGGCCGAAATAGCCCTACTTGAAAACCTTCAAAGAGAAAACTTAAACTCTCTAGAAGAAGCCAAAGCTTATAAAAGCCTAATTGATAAACTTCACTTAACTCAAGAAGAACTTGCGAAAAAAGTAAGCAAAAGCCGTAGCCATATTACCAATATGCTTGGTTTGTTAAGACTTCCAAACGAAGTCCAAGATATGGTCATGGATAATAAAATAACCATGGGACATGCCAGAGCTTTATCTAAAATCGATGACGAAGAAGAAGTAATAAAAATGGCCAATGAAGTTGTCGACAGCAAACTTACAGTTAGAGATATCGAAACCAAAACAGAAGAAGCTCCTAAAAAAGTTAAAGTCACCCGTCATCCTAAACATACCGAATACGACTATGTTCAAGATCTAATGCGTGAAAAACTTGATACCAAAGTTAAAATAAAAGATAAAAAAATTGAAATATCGTTTAATAATGAAGCCGATTTAAACCGTATTCTTGAAATATTAAATATAAAGGAGTAGTTATATGGAACAAATATTAACCAAAGAAGTAATCTCGACAATATGCATTGCCATTTTTTCCTTCTTTGTATATATAATTATAAAAAAACTAGTCAATAGATTTTTAGTGGCTAAAGCTAAAGACAAAGATAACCGAAAAGCCCTTACTATCTTAACATTAGTGACAAATATTCTAAAATATATTATTTTAATAGTTGCTTTCCTAATGATTCTCGATGTCTGGGGAGTAGATACCAAAGCTCTTGTCGCATCCTTAGGAGTAGTTGGTGTCGTTGGTGGACTTGCTATGCAAGATACCCTTAAAGATCTAATTAGTGGGACGACAATTTTAACTGAAAGTCAATTTAAAGTTGGCGACAATGTCCAAATAGGAAGCTTTAGAGGAACTGTAACCGCCTTAGGTATGCGCACAACTAGCATTAGAGCGGCCAGTGGAGAAATAAAAATGATTTCCAATCGTAACATTACTGAAGTAGTAAATTACAGTATAAAACCATCTATTTGTGATATCGATGTTGAATTTTCTTGCCACGATAGTTCAGAAAAAATCGAATCAGTTTTAAACGAAATATGTCAAAAAATTAACCGTGAAGTCAAATATATTAAAACCCCATTAAAAGTCCTTGGAATTGAAAGACTTGCTTCTGGAACTGTAACATATAGATTAGAAGCCGAAGTAAAATCACTTAAAAATTTTGAATTCAACCGTATAGTTCTAAAAGAGATAAAAAAACAATTTGAAGAAGGCAAACTTACAACACCCTATACTAGATTGGATATTAACAATGAATAAAACATATAATTTAGGAAGTATTGTCGTTATGAAAAAAGCCCATCCTTGTGGAGCTAATAAATGGGAAATAATCAGAGTTGGTGCCGATATTAAAATAAAATGCTTAAACTGTGGTCGCAGTATAATGCTTCCCCGCGTTGAATTTAATAAAAAATTAAAATCAGTTATTGAGGAGGATAGTCATGAAGAAGAAAAATAAAAAACGACTTGGACCCGTCATCACAATAATTATCTTAACCCTATTAATAATGGTTATTAGTGCCATCTGTTCTCTTTTAGGCGTTGAAGGTGAAGTAACTAGAATTACTAATAATAGCTTGGAAACATCAGCAGTTGCCGTTAGAAACATCTTCTCCGAAGAAGGACTGAAATATTTCTTTTCTTCACCAGTTGATACCTTTAAAACCTTTGAACCTCTAGTTTTGTTGATAATCTCACTAATGGCTGTTTCCATTGGCAAAGCAAGTGGCTTATTTAAAGCAATCTTTACACCGTTCAAAAGATTAAAACCAGGAATTGTAACTTTCCTTACCCTATTTACGGGAATCGTTTCATCATTTCTCGGTGAATACGGTTTAATTCTAGTTCTTCCAATGGCTGCCGTAGTTTATCAGTATTTAGGTCGAAATTCAATGCTAGGAATTTTAACCGCTTTTGTCGGTTTAACAATGGGTTATGGAGCCGGATTAGTCTTTAACTTTGATGACTATCAATTAGGACTGCTTACTAGACAAGCTGCCATTATCGATGTCGATGAAGATTACGTCTTTAATGCTTGGTCGAATATATACATAATGATTGCCTCAACCTTTATCCTATCGATAATAGGAACAATCATTATTGAAAATTTCTTAAAACCAAAAGTTGGTGAATCAATTAAAGAGGAAGAGGAATTTAGAACCTCTAAAAGAGGTTTAGTAATTAGTTTAATATCATTCTTTATTTGTATCTTAATATTCATATACATGATTATACCAGGACTACCAGGATCAGGAATCCTTCTAGATCAAGATGCCAGTGACTACGTCGCACAGCTTCTTGGTGAAGATGCTCCATTCAGAGATGCCTTTGCCTTTGTCTTCTTAATTATTATGATGATTTGCTCAGGTATATATGGATTTATCTCTAAAAACTTAAAAAATACTAATGACTTTAGTGTTGGCCTCTCCAAAGAATTTGATAACTTAGGCTATATGTTCATTCTAATGTTCTTTGCCTCACTAATGGTTAGTATCTTAAATTGGACTAACCTAGGAACAGTAGTTGCTTCATGGTTAATCTCATTTATGAGTAGCCTCGAGTTTACTGGAATCCCACTAGTTATTACGATGTTCTTTGTAATAATTATCATGTCATTCTTAGTCCCAGACGCAATAACTAAATGGACCCTTGCCTCACCTATCTTAGTTCCACTATTTATGAAAGCCAACATGACACCAGACTTTACTCAGTTCATATTCAAAGCTGCTGACAGTGTCGGAAAAGGTATAACTCCATTCTTTGTTTACTTTATTGTCATGCTTGCCTTTCTTGAAAAATATAACAGTAAAGAAAGTCATAAGATAACCGTTTTTGGGACTTTAAACTTACTAAGACCGACAGTTATTATATTTACAATTGTTTGGGCAATTATCCTAATCGGTTGGTTAGTATTAGGTTTGCCTCTTGGACCAGGCGCAACTCCAACTATCTAAGAAGTTTAAAAACTTCTTTTTTTTGTAAATTTCTGTATATTGTTGTAAACAAGCTATATTTATAAAACCAAAACACTTATGCCTATGATAAAATAAAAACAGGAGATGATAATTGTGATAATTAACGTTAGTAATGGCCACACTAATTCAGGAACAACTGGTTCTATTGGTATCAATGGAATTCCAATACCGATTTTTAAAACCAAACCTAAAAATATTACAACCTTTAAATCAAATGGCAAAAAGATAGGAAAACTTGAAGTAGAATTAAAAGATAATAGTAATCTTATAGAAATAATTAAAAACATCAAAAATGCCAAAGGCTTCAATGATAATATGATAAATATCAATGCTGAATATGAAGATGAACAATCTAACCAAACATATAAAATTGAAACAGTCAAAGTAGCTACCCCATCAGGATATCAAGACGGTCCATTTTATGCTTATCAAACAGGCCAAACTACATATAACTATTTCGACCGTACAGAAATTCATATAAGTTTAAATAATACTGTAGTTGGTATAATGCGTAAATATGAATTTGTCGATATCAATACCAAAGCTAATTACTATTATGATGTTATAAATTGGAAAGGTTCTAATTACTATATGTATCAAGTAGAAACAGCAAGTGGTTATGCTTATTGTATATATAAAGAAAACACATTAATTTCAATCTATGATTGTGGTGACCGAAAAATGTTTAGTGGTGCCGATATTTATGCCCTAGACAGTGAAGATACAGTTCTACTTTGCATCATAAATGGAATCTATAAATACCGCTATGAATTATCACTTCAAGAAGAAAGACACCTTAATCGAAGAAGAGATGAAACACCAAATACAAATGACTCAATTCCTGAAGAAGCAAAATATATAGGAAGTATATCTTTGTTCTTATATGACCAAAGTATCTTCCAAAATAAATATGACCCGAATTTTATCGAAAATCTAAAGACAAAGTAGTCACGCTTTGTCTTTTAAATTAAAGAAATTTATAGTATAATATGTATCGGTGATGTAAATGAGTTTAACTGCAGGTTTAGTTGGACTGCCAAATGTTGGTAAGTCTACCCTATTTAACGCAATAACCAAGCAAAATATCTTAGCCGCAAATTATCCTTTTGCGACAATCGAACCAAACGTTGGAATTGTTACGGTTCCTGACGAACGAGTAAAATTTTTAAGTGATTTATATAAACCTAAAAAAACAATACCCGCTACATTTGAATTTACTGATATAGCTGGATTAGTAAAAGGATCATCTAAAGGAGAAGGACTAGGCAATAAATTTCTATCACATATTAGAGAAGTCGATGCCATCTGTGAAGTCGTTAGGTGTTTTGATGACGATAATATAACCCATGTCTCAGGCAAAGTCGACCCAATAAGAGATGTCGAAGATATAAATCTCGAACTTATTCTTGCCGACTTAGAAGTAGCTGAAAACAGATTAAACAAAATGGGCAAAAAAGCTAGAATGTCTTCTGATAAAGAAGCAAAAAAAGAAGCTGAACTATTAGAAAAAATAAAAGACGCTCTAACTAAAGAAATATGTCTTCGTAATTTGGAATTTGACGAAGAAGAACTTTTAATTCTAAAACCGTTCCACTTCCTTACATTAAAGCCGATTATTTATGTAGCTAACGTAAATGAAGAATCACTTACAAACGAAAATAAATACGTCAAAGATTTAAAAGAATACGCATCTAAAGAAAATGCCGAAGTAGTAGTTATATGCGCTAAAATCGAAGAAGAACTAAGTGACCTAGATGATGAAGAGAAAAAAGAATTCTTAAACGACCTAGGAATTAATGAAAGTGGCCTAGATAAATTAGTCAAAGCCTCATATAAATTGCTAGGTTTATCCACTTACCTAACTGCTGGCCCAGACGAAGTAAGAGCGTGGACATACAAACAAGGCATGAAAGCTCCCGAATGTGCTGGAATAATCCACACGGATTTTCAAAAAGGATTTATTAAAGCTGAAATCATGAGCTTCGATGACCTAAAAAAATATGGAAGTGAACTTAAAGTCAAAGAAGCTGGAAAGCTAAGACTTGAAGGAAAAGAATATGTTATGCAAGATGGAGATATCTGTCACTTTAGATTTAATGTTTAAAAACAATTAAAAAAAGCATATTAATAATGGTGATAATATGCCTATAATTAATTGTTTTTTTATTTATTCAGTACTAGGTTTTTTCTTTGAAGCAACATATAACTTAATTACTTCAAATCATTTTTCAAGTGGAATAATGTATGGACCATGGACGCCCATATATGGAATAGGAGCCATACTGACAATACAAATTCATAAATCTATATTTGAAAAATCAAATCAAAATAAATTTGTCAAAAATTTAATGTTTTTTATAGCCATAATTATAACTCTAACCGCCCTTGAATGGTTAGGTGGAATATTTCTAGAAAATATATTTCATGAAACATTATGGAATTATAAAAACTATAAATTTCATATTGGAAAATATATTGCTTTAGAAATATCGCTTTTTTGGGCTCAATTAGCATTTATTTTAGTTTATTTAATCAAACCAATAGTTGATAAAATAAAACTCAAAATTCCAAAAATAATAACCGTAATTTTAATAATATTATATTTAATAGATTCAGTAATAACCTTAATTGCCAATCTAAAATAAAATGATATCAAATTTTGACGAATTTAAACTGTTGACATTTTTTTTAAAAGACTGAATTAAAATTAGAAATTTTTATAAAACAAACATTGAATAAAACGAAAAATACACATGAAAACTTTACTTTTAAAATATAATTTGTTATAATCATAAACGAGTAATTTAATTACTCCTTGCTTCAAAAAGAAGCCAAAAGACCATAAGGAGGTGTAAAAATGAGAAACTATGAAATCATGTTTATCGTTAAACCAACATTAAGCGAGGACGAAGTAAAAAAAGTTGCCGATGAATGTGCAAAAATCATTACTGATAATGGTGGTAAATTAACTAAACAAGACAATTTAGGACAAAGAGAATTAGCTTATGAAATTAATGATTTCAAGAGTGGTTACTATTTCTTGTTTAATCTTGAATCAGAAGATGATAAAGCAATTAAAGAATTTGACCGTCTATCACGTATCAACAAAAATATTGTCCGTCATTTAATTACTAAAATAGAAGGATAAGAAAAGAGAGGTACAAAAAATGAATAGAGTTTGTTTAGTCGGTAGAATTACTGCCAAGCCAGAACTTCGTTACACAGGAACTAATATTCCATATACTCGTTTTAGTTTAGCAGTTAACCGTACATTTAATAATGCCCAAGGCGAAAGAGAAGCTGACTTCATTAATATTGTTGTTTGGCGTAGACAAGCAGAAAATATTGTTAATTATTTAGATAAAGGTAGTCAAGTTTCTATCGAAGGAAGAATTCAAACAGGAAGTTATACAGATCAATCTGGTAATCGCCGTTATACAACAGACGTTGTTGCTGATAACGTTCAATTCCTAGATAGTAGAAGACAAGCCGAAGCTCGTGCAACCTCAACACCATATGATTATCAAGATGCTCCTGCAAGTTCACCTGCCCCACAAAACGATGTTAATGTCGAAGATGATCCTTTTGCTGATTTTGGTGATAATGTATCAATAGACGATAATTTTCTAGAATAGAAAAAGGAGGATAAACATGGCTGAATATCGTAGAAAAAAGAAAAAAGTTTGCCAATTATGTGCTGGTAAACATGTAGATTATAAAGATGAAAATTTAAAAAAATACATCAGCAATGATAAAGGTAAAATCTTACCAAGAAGAATTACAGGTACCTGTGCAAGACATCAAAGATATATTGCTGGTGAAGTAAAAAAAGCTAGATTTATTGCTTTGTTACCATTTGTTAAATAGAGAAAAATCTCTATTTTTTTACACTTTTAGATATAAAATAACTAAAAAAAAACAATTTAATAAAAAAACAATAAATATATATGATATAATATTAATTAGAATAAGGGGATGAAAAAAATGGAAAGCGTTATTTTTTCAGGATTTGCATTTATCGGTGCATTCTTAATCGCAATTTTAATACTTATAATTATTATGTATGTCTTTATGGGAGTTTTCTTAGGAAAACTAAACAAATTAATTTATGGAAAAGGAACACCAATGGCTTGGATTCCACTTCTAAATACTTATTTAATGGGAAAACTTGTTGTTGGTAAAGTATTCGGAATAATCTTGGTTATAATTCCATTTATAATTAGTTTCATACCGGGTGCTGACATATCTAACACTCATACAACAGTTCAAAACGGTGTACAAACAACAGTAAGTACAAGTACTTCATTAAATACAATACTTTTACTAGTATATTCATTAATATGCTTAGTTATCTTTGTATTGGCAGTTGTAAAATACTTTAAATTAAAGAAAAATCGTGTAACTCCAATGGAAACAGAAACACCTAATGTAACAATGCCAACACCACCAATTGGATCACCAGCTCCAGTTACTGAGCAACCAGTTGTTCCTGGTCAAACTCCAAACGTTGCTGAAAGCTTTGATGTACCTGAGTCATTGACTCAGCCAGTAGAAAATAATCAAATAAGTGCTGAACCAATACCTGAGTCACAAATAAATAATAATGTAGCTGTTCAAGGAGTTCCACAAACACCAGGAATTGAGAAAGTTTCACCAGAACCAAACGTTCCACAAAATGTTTTCCAAACAGCTCAAACAGCGCAAACTCAAGAAGTAATTACTGAAGAACCAACACCAATGGTAGTAAATACACAAGTAACTCCGGAAGAAACTCCAGTTACTTCAGAAACTGTACCAAATAATACAAATAGTATATTTGATACACCTGTTGAAACTCCAGTAAGTACTCCGGTAGCTTCAGTAGCTACACCAGTAGAAACTCCAGTAAATACTCCGGTAACTCCAGTAGCTACTCCAAGTGTATCACCTACTCCAGTTGCTCAGCCAAATACGCAACCTAGCGAACCTTATGATATTTTCTCATCAATGCCAACAAGTACTCCAACTGACCCACAAAATTAGAAAGTTTAAAATAACTTTCTTTTTTCATGGACTTCTTAAACATTTCATAAAACCGTGTTATAATGTAAATAATAAATCAAAGGAGGATAGAAAATGGAAAAGAAAATAAATGAAGAAGAAAAAGAAGCAACCTTAGAAGATATCGTCAAAAATGATTATCAAGGAGCCACCATTGTTGAATTAAATATTCCAACTAAAAAAATTGGCGTTGCCTCAGATCATCGTGGATATAATTTAAAACAAAAACTTACAAAATATTTAATCAAAAAAGGATATACTGTAATAGACTATGGATGTGACGATAAAAATAGTCATGACTATCCTGAATTTGGTTTTAAACTAGGAGAAGCAATTCGCGATGGAAAAGTTGAAAAAGGAATTGCCATCTGTGGAAGTGGAATAGGCATAAGCATCGCTTGTAATAAAGTCAAAGGCGTTAGATGCGCTAAAGTTGACAATATCAAGGAGGCCAAATATACAAGACTTGATAACGACGCTAATGCGATCGCCTTAAGTGGCGACATGCCAGTTTACCGGGCCAAAGATATATTAGATGTCTTTCTAAAAACAAACTTCAGTAATGAAGAACGTCACCAAAGAAGAATAGATATGCTTAACAATTATGATTAAAGCCTTTTTATACATCATAATCTTTGTTACAACAGTTTGGGCCTTAGAAAGCGTTAATATAACAGGAATATTTAAAAAAAATAGATATTATGCACCAAGGGTATTATATCTAATAGTTGCCATGGCTTTATCGTACTTAGTAGTTAATTTCTTATATGATTTTTGGAGTGTTACTAAAATCGTATAACTAGAAAGGAAACTAACCGTATGAAAAAGCTCATTATAGTTACACTATTAGTAATCATAATACCTTTTTTAGTTGTCAAAATATTTGTTCCCATCGATGAAATAAAATTCAAAAACATGACCAATAATATAATTAGAGTCAAAGATGAACAGGGAAATATTACCGAAATACCATTCGAAGAATATGTAAAAGGCGTAGTAGCCGGTGAAATGCCAGCCACCTTTGAAGAAGAAGCTTTAAAAGCTCAAGCAGTCGCCTCTAGAAGCTATGCCATGTATCAAATGGAAGGAAGCAAAGATAAAGATTATGATGTCTTAGATACAACCACTAACCAAGTATACCTAACAGATGAAGAACTAAAAAACAATTGGAAAGAAGAATATCCAGAAAAAATAAATAAAATAAAAAAAGCAGTCGCCGAAACCAAAGGAGAATACCTCACATACGACGGTAAAGTAATAAATGCCATGTTCTTTTCCACAAGCACAGGTCAAACCGAAAATAGTGAAGATGTTTTTGTCACTGCCCTTCCCTACCTAAGAAGTGTCGCAAGTACTTGGGATGAAAAGTCACCAGTATATACTGATACAGCTACCATATCTCTTCAAGACTTCTATAACAAACTATCGTTACCATATAATGAAACCCTAACTGTTGAAATAACCTCACAAACAGCTACTGGACGCATAAAAACTTTAAAAATAAATGGAACCGAATTTAATGGACGAGATTTTGCTTCAAAACTATCATTAAGATCTAATTGCTTCACAATCTCTCAAAATGAACAAAACATAACCATTACCACTAAAGGATTTGGTCACGGTGTCGGTATGAGCCAGTACGGAGCCAACGGAATGGCCAAAGAAGGATATGATTATAAAAAAATTTTAAAACATTACTATAGCAATACTAAAATTACAAAATTTTAGTATATTTTTTGTTTTTTAGTAAAAACTTATATTAGAGGTGAAAAAACATGGAAAAAAAACTAAATAAAAATCTCGTTTACATCATTGGACTAAGTACTACTTTATTAATTATCGTTATTGCCGCATATTACGGAGTCTACTCTCAAAATAAATTAAAAGAAAAAGAAGATTATACCTATGTTTCAAAACTGTTTGACGAACAAATAGAACCAGTAGTTAACGATAACCAGTATATGATAAGACCATACAATAATGAAAATATTAAAGTAGTTCAAAACTTCTATGATTATAAAGGTAAAGAAAAAGACCAAGAAAACTCCATCATAAATTATGACACAACATATCTTCAAAATAATGGAGTTGCCTATGGTGGTATTAATGAAACCTTTGACGTACTTGCAACCTTAGACGGAACTGTTACCAGCGTCAAAGACGATAACCTCCTAGGTAAAGTCGTAACCATAACCCATAAAAATGGAATAACAACAGTATATCAAAGCTTAAGTGAAGTTACTGTTAAAGAAAACGATCAAGTAGTCCAAGGAACAGTTATTGGTAAAGCCGGAGAAAATAACATCAATAAAGACCTAGGAAATCACGTTTCATTTGAAGTTATGAAAGACGGAACATACTTAAATCCAGAAAACTGTTATGAAACATCTATAGATAAATTAACAACCAATTAATGTTAATGATACACAAACAAAGTTTTGTTAATAACCAAAAAAACTCGCCTACGCGAGTTTTTCAAAACTCCTTTGGAGTTTTGCGAATGTGTTGAATCCATTATTTTTTCTTCTAATTTATTCTATATGGATCACTTTGTGTCCCACTTCCACTAAAACTGAGACTAGAGCTTAGGAATATTGCGGGACGGACGCTGCCGGAAAGACGTGCATTGAAGGCGCCGAGGATGCCGTCAGCGTTGACATTGAACTCATGGCTCGCATAGTCAGAATACGCATAAGGCGAAACAAGCCACCACCATGTCCCTGGAATATACATCCAATTCGTAGTTACACATGTCTCTAAATTTGTTGATTGTAACATTACACTATTGCACAAGCTTTGATTACTATTTGCATCTAAATAATCACTCGCACTTGCTAATGCTACTTTACCATTCCATTTATATGATTTCTCTTCTTCTAAAGCTAATTCTATTTCTCCATTTGGATTACTTTCTTCTCCAAATATTCCTCCTACATTCCATGTATTATTTACTATTAATCCTTGTGCTCCGCTACTCAAACTATTATAATATTCTCCGTTTAAATATGTTAGCATCTCACTATCCGCATCGACACTTCCAGTATATTTTCCATTTGTAAATTCACTTGGACTCCCCACCATATTTGCGGTTGAACTCCATGCGTTACATCCATATGAACTCATATTTGAACAATATCCTGTTGTTCTTGCTCCTTGACTATCAAATGCCATTTGATCTGGTAGTACTTCATTTCTGAGTATCTTATATGTTCCATTCGTCTCTTTTGATATTATTCTCCATAACTCGCCATTAAACTCTATATAGTTATCTGGATTACTTCCTCTATATACATATCTTCCTGATGTATATTCATCTGCATATAATCCATCTCCACTGTCAGCTACTGAAACTGTGTTTCCTCCGATTAATGCAGTATTACCTGCTGGTCCTTCTTCTCCTGTTGCTTGTTCATAATCAAGTGTTACTTCCAAATCACTTGTTATATTACTTGGCTGACTTGTCGTACTCGCATTATATGATACTGTTACACTAAATACTGTACTTTCACTTGCTTTTAATATTTCCCCTTCTTGTATCCCACTTGTCTCAAATATTATCGCATTATTATTACTATCGCTTTTTTGAATTGTTTTTAATACTGCATCTATTGATCCTTGATTCTCTACTGTCACATCATATGTGATTGAATCTCCTGGTAAATACAAGTTTGTTTTAAATGTTGCAGTTGTCTCTGTATGACTCGGCTCTTCGGCATTCTCTGCCCTTCCTACTACATTCCTACTTTGAATATCAGTTATTAATACTTTCCAGTCACTTGTTATATTACTTGTTCCATTTATTGTAAGCTGTGACCTAAATGCCGCATATCCGGCGGCCATTACTAAAAGTATACTACATAGACCTAAGATTATATAATTCCTTTGTCTTGTATTAAATCTTTGTCTCATAAATATTTCACTCCTATCTTATTTAAATTATAACACACAATTATAATCGTATACAACTGCACATTTCCTGTTTTCAATAATTTTACGTTAACCTTTTTTTAAAATCTATTAATTTTAATTTTAAAATATTTTTATCTAATAATTTGTCGATTTTTATGTGCAAAAAAAGTCATAAAAAAACATATCTTAATCTATAAAATACTATTTTTGTATGATATAATATTAAAAGGAAAAAAGGTGATTTTATGTTTTCAAAAGATATTGGAATAGATTTAGGAACGGCTAACGTTCTTATTTATATTAAAGGACAAGGAATTGTTTTAAATGAGCCTAGTGTTGTGGCAATTGACGAAGATACTAAAAGACCGCTAGCTGTTGGAACAATGGCCAAAGAAATGCTTGGAAGAACACCTGGACAAGTAAAAGCAATTAGACCAATGAAAGATGGAGTTATCGCTGATTTTGAAACTACCGAAATAATGCTTAACTATTTTATTAGAAAAGTAAATGGTAAAAGTTTCTTTGCTAGACCTAGAATTTTAATCTGTTGCCCTTCAAACATTACCCAAGTAGAAAAAAACGCTATCAGAGAAGCTGCTGAAAAAACTGGAGCTAGAAAAGTATACCTTGAAGAAGAACCGAAAGTTGCTGCTATCGGAGCTGGACTAGATATATCTAAACCAAGTGGAAATATGGTTATCGATATCGGTGGTGGAACAACAGATGTTGCCGTATTATCTTTAGGTGGAATTGTAAATTCCTCTTCAATTAAAGTTGCTGGAAATACTTTTGATAACGATATAATTAAATATATTAGAGAAAAATATAAACTATTAATCGGTGATGTAACAGCTGAAGATATTAAATTTAAAATCGGTACAGTTTATCCAGGATCAAAACAAGAAAAAATGGAAGTTCGTGGTCGTGACTTAGTAACTGGACTTCCTCATACTATAACTATGACTTCCGACGAAGTCGAAGAAGCACTAAGAGAAAGTGTTTATATCATTGTAAACACTGCTAAAAGCGTATTAGAACAAACACCTCCAGAATTATCAGCAGATATTGTTGATAAAGGAATAGTTATCACTGGAGGAGGAGCTTTATTAGATGGTTTTGCCGAACTTTTAAATCATGAATTAAAAGTACCTGTATTCGTCGCTGAAAGTCCGCTTACATGCGTTGTTGAGGGAACAGGTGTCTTATTAGATAATATTCCTTTACTAGAAAGTGGTTTAAATAAAAATTATTAGACCATAATAAAACTAGAAAGGAAGAATAAAATGGAAGAAAAAACAAAAATCTTAAAAGAAAAACTATTTAGAAAATCAGAAAGCGGTTGGTACACTAGTCCTAATCTAGATGAGATTTTTGACTATGCAGAAGGCTATATCGACTTCTTAAATCACTCCAAAACTGAAAGAGAAGCCGTTAAATACTTCAAACAAAAATTAGATGAAAATGGTTTTCAAGATATATGTGAAATAGAAACTCTCACACCAGGAGATAAAGTTTACTATATTAATCATCACAAGAACATCTATGCAGCTATAATAGGAAGTGAAGACTTCAAAGAAGGATTTAATATCATAGGTGCTCATATCGATAGTCCGAGACTTGACTTAAAACCAAACCCTTTATATGAAGATACATCTCTTGCTATGCTTAAAACCCATTATTATGGTGGAATAAAAAAATATCAATGGTTAAACATCCCTTTAAGTATGCATGGTGTCTTCATCAAAAAAGATGGTCAAAAAGTCGAAGTAAACATTGGTGAAGACGAAAACGATCCAATTTTCACTATTGCTGACCTCCTTCCACATCTCTCAAACTGGCAAGAAAAGAAAAAACTATCAGAGGCTATTGACCCTGAAAAATTCAATATCCTAGTTGGTAGTATGCCATATACAACCGAAGACGAAAAGGACAACGTAAAACTTAACGTCTTAAGTATTCTAAATCAAAAATATGGAATTGTCGAAAGAGACTTTGTCAGTAGTGAAATTGAATTTGTACCAGCTTTTAAAGCTAGAAGCCTCGGCTTTGATCGCAGTATGGTTGCCGGTTATGGTCAAGATGATAAAGCATGTGCCTACCCTAGCTTAACCGCTTTATTAAAACAGAAAAACTTAACCAGAACATCTATCTGTATTTTAGCAGATAAGGAAGAAGTTGGCAGTATGGGAAACACCGGAATGTCATCTCACAACTTTGAATACTTCATTCAAAAACTTATCGAAAAAACAAATACCAAAGCAAGTATTCACGAAATTTATAAAAATACCCTAGTATTATCAGCTGATGTTACAGCCGCTTATAATCCAAATTATCAAGACATATATGAAAAAAATAACGAATCATATTTAGGTAGTGGTCTATCACTTATTAAATACACCGGTAGTGCTTCTAAAGGTGGAGCCTCTGATGCCAATGCCGAATACATTGGATTTGTCAGAAAAATGTTTGAAGAAAAAAACATTGCCTATCAAAACAGTGAAATGGGTAAAATTGGCGTTGGTGGCGGAGGAACTATCTCCTATATTCTAGCTAACCGTGGAATGAACGTTGTCGATTGTGGAATCTCTCTTCTTTCCATGCACTCTCCATATGAAATAACTAGTAAATTCGATCTATATAACGCCTATTTAGGTTATCAAACGTTTTATCAGAACGCAGAAACATTTAAAGACTAATGTTTCTTTTTTTGTGCTATAATAAGGTAAAGGAGTGGTTTTATGTTTCAGTACCCTATGTATCCTTACATCGATAGAGAAGTAACCGGCGAAATTCTCCCAACCAAAGGGACAATAAATGACCGTTGGAAATTATTTCGAGGAAAAAAATATATTGCCTTTGTCAAAAGTGACATTGGTCTAAAAAGAAAAAATAACGAAGACTTCTATGGCATCTTTACCCATCCAGAAAATAGAAATCTTGTCCTTGCCACCCTAGCAGATGGCATGGGAGGATATGAAAATGGCGATAAAGCCTCAAACTTTGCCATAACCGAAATAGGTAAAGCATTTAAACAAAGCTCTGCTAAGGAAATCAACAATACGAATAATTATCAAAAATATTTAGATCAAAAAATCAAAGAAATAAATAAAAACTTAAAAACCGGGGGTACAACCTTAACCGGAGCCGTCATAAATGAAAACGACATTCTAACTTTTAATATTGGTGATTCTAGAACTTATGGTTATAAAGATAAATTAACCCAATTAACAGATGACGATTCATACCTTTGGCCATTATACAAAGCTGGTAAAATTTACAAAGATGACATTAGATTTATTAGTGGAAATAATATTATGAATGAAGCTCTAGATGGTTTACCATATGAGATTCATCCTAAATATAAAATAGTCAAAAAAGAAAAATATGACATGCTCCTATTAACATCAGATGGTGTTCATGATATTTTATCAGATTCGTACATGGAAGAAGTTATCAAAAATTACATATCACTTCCAAGCAGTATAGTCTATAAATTAGTTTTTGATTCCATAAATCATCAAGAAGAAATATCGGACGATGCCTTAAAACGTATTGAAAATATTACTGGGACTCCATTTCATGAAACAGACCCCGGCAAAGATAACGCCACAGCCGTCTTAGTTTTAACTAAAAATATAAAAAGATAAGGAGAAATAAAAATGAACTTTATAAATTTAATAATATCTGCAATATCTGCTTTATTTGGATATCGTTTAAGCAAATATTTAATCGCCGTAATAGGGCTATTTGTTGGTTATAACCTTGGAAGTCAAATATTACCAATGTATATAACTGATAGTAATATGGTTTATGTCTTATCAATTGTCATTGCCATATTATTAGGCTTACTTTCATTCAGAATATATCAAATAGGAATTTTCCTACTATGCTTCTTTACTGCCTATAACTTTTTTGGAACAGTTCAAATTGGCAGTGTAGAAATAGGACAGTTTCAAACATATATAATTGGAGCCATTATTGGTGTTCTAGCTGGCTTCCTCGGCATGAGCTTCCAAAGACCGATAATCATTTTAGCTACCAGCCTCTTTGGCTCATTTACTTTTATTGAAACAATCGCTGACTTATTAAGTATTCAAAGTAGCGCCCTAGTCACCATTGCTTCCATCATCTTAACTGTTGTAACAGTATTATTCCAATTCAAAAACAGTCCAGAAAATTAGTATTATTCAAAAAAATATGTTAAAATTATAAACAGAGGTGAGTTTTAAGATGCAAAGTGAAATTACGAGAATCTTTCTAATGGTTATGACAACCTTTTTCTTTGTTGCCCTAATCGTTCCATTTATCAAAAAAATAGCTATTCACGTTGGGGCCCTCGATATCCCAAACAAAAGAAAAGTTCATAGCAAACCTATGCCAAGACTAGGTGGTTTGGCTATATTCTTTGGCTTCCTTTTAGGATACATGATATTTGGCGAACCAAGTAGTATTATGAACTCAGTTTTAATTGGCAGCTTTATCATTGTCCTAATCGGTGCGATAGATGATATAAAACCCCTAAAAGCTTCAGTAAAATTTATTGCCCAGTTAGCCGCTGCTTGCGTTGTTACAATTTATGGTGGCCTTTTAATTCAGGATATTTCTGCCTTTGGTTTTTATATCAATTTTGGTATCTTTGCCTATCCAATAACAATCTTCTTTATCTTAGGCTGTTTAAACTGCATTAACCTAATCGACGGCTTAGATGGCCTATGTACAGGTATAAGTGCCATCTACTTTGCCACCATTGGTATAATTTCCATAATTATGGGCAAACTAGGCCTTGAATTTGTTTTAACTTTTATCATGCTAGGTTCAGTTTTAGGTTTTTTAGTCCATAACTTCCATCCGGCATCTATCTTTGCCGGAGACTCTGGATCATTATTCATGGGGTTCATGATAGCTGTAATTGCCCTGCTTGGCTTCAAAAGCGTTACTCTAACATCACTAATTATTCCTGTTTTAATCCTTGCTATTCCAATATTAGATACAGTATTTGCGATTATTAGAAGACTACTTAAAGGTGAAAAAATATCTAAACCAGACAAATCCCATCTTCATCATCAACTTCTTAATAAAAACTTCTCTCACCTAACTACCGTTTTAATAATATATGGAATAAGTATCCTATTTTCAGCCGCCTCAATTGTTTACGTTCTTCACGACCAAAAACTAGGATACATATTATATGCTATTCTTACAGTTATCGTTTTAACCTTTGTCCTAAAAACCGATATTGTCGTTGATACCCATGCCTTAGCAGAAAAAATCCATAAAAAGAAAAAATAATTATCTCGCATAATTATTTTTTTATGTCTCATACTAAAAATGGTGATACTTATGGAAAAAGAAATAATTGAATTATTAGACGTAATCTTAAGAAGCTTAGTATCTTTAGTAACCTTATTTTTAGTAACTAAAATGATTGGAAAAAAACAAGTATCTCAGTTTAGTCTATTTGATTATGTAATTGGCATCTCCATAGGTAACTTTGCCGCTGAACTTGCCTTAAACCTTGAATCAGAATACCTTCATGGAATAGTTGCCGTTGTTCTCTTTGGAATAGTTGCCTACCTCGTAAACCTTATAACGATGAAAAACCTTAAAATAAGACAGTTTTTCATAGGCCAGCCCACCCTTTTAATTGAAAACGGTAAAATACTTTATAAAAGTCTTCAAAAAAATAAATTTGATATAAACGATCTCTTAGAAGAAGCCAGAAGCAATGGTTACTTTGACCTCTCGGATATTGACTATGCAGTCATGGAAGCCAATGGTAAAGTAAGTTTTCTAGCCAAACCTGATTACCAAACACCAACTAATAAAGATTTAAACATAAACAAAAATCAAGCCGGACTATGCATTAATCTAATTATCGATGGTATCATTATGCATGAAGCCTTAAAAATTGTTCATAAAGATGAAAAATGGTTAAGCCATGAACTTAAAGTCAAGGGAATTAATCAAGACGACGTTCTTCTAGCCACCATAGATTTAAATGAAAAATTTACCGTCTTTCCAAAAATAATAAACAACCATGACCCTGACCTTTTAAGTTAAACTAAAATGTGCTAAAATAAACATAGGAGGAGTAACTATGTTTATTTTTATTATTTTGTATTTATTCGCTTTTGCTTTAATCATCATTATGCAGTATTTTCCTAAAAAGAAAATAATTTCAATTCCCATATCCTTAATTTGTTCAATTTTAATTTCATTTATAATTTGTTATTTTCGTTTTGATTTAAAATTTTTAAATTTAATTTATAACCTTTTTGAGGGAGAAAATTATGTTGGAATATCTTTTTACCTAATAATATGCTTAATAATATTCGCTCTTTTAAGAATAAAACTGTGGAAAAAATTTTTACTAACTTTTCTCACTCTTATATTTTTCTATATAATTTCTTGGATTAATGAATTTGCCTTTTGCGGTTCTGGCTTGTTTGGTGATTATAACCCCAAACCAGGATTTGAAAAATTTTGCGAAGTTAAAGAAAATATTGAAAATTTTCCAGTTAATGTATTACCAGAAATTATTCCTGATGATAAAACCCATAATCCGCCATATAAAAGAGCCTACGAAGTTTGCGATGGCATGACTAAAAAAGAACTGAAAAAATCATCTGTCCTTCCTGATATAGTATGCATATGTGATTATAAAGACGATAACAAAGCTAATAATTCCATTAAATCAGTAGAAGACTGCTATGAGAAGGCCCCTAAAATATTTAATGAAATATGCAGTGCTGAATATTGTCAAAAAGCATATGCTTCGATAACAGGATATCAAGCTGTGAATGAAAATCATCGCTAAACAATAGTTAAAAAGATTAATGTATGATCAAAAATATTGAAATAAACAATCAAAAAGATTTAAATAAATTTTATAAAAGACTATTTATCTATCGTTCATTTCTTTATAAGAAAGTAACTTTTACTGTGGAAAAAGATAAATATAACATTACCGATATCATTAATGCCTTAAACATAAAAAAAAGAAAACAAAGACTTGAATTTATATATGATACTTGCTGTAAAAAGATAGATGATTTCTATGGTCATAAAGACATATGCCATTTTAAAAATAATAAATGCCTAGTTCAAGAGCAACTTGGGAATGGAAATATTAATGGTTGTTGTCGCCTCTGCCCATTTCAAAGTACAAAAGGATGCCAAACTAGAAATCTTACTTGTAAATTGTTTACTTGTTCTGAAGTTCAAAAAAGATGCCCAGTTATTAAATTTGAAGATTTAAATTTATTAAAAGTTTTAACTAGAAGACAAAGACATATAATAAGATCGTCATATTTTTCAAAGCGAGAATCAGTTTTATTTGATCTTTATATCGGTAGTATTCTTCTTTGGACAATCAGAATTGTAATAAGATGGTTATATGGATTTTATTACGTAAGAAAACACATTTATAAACATTGAAAAACAAAATTGAAGAAAAGATGCCACCGAATCATTATATTTTAAACATTTTAATAATCGAGATAAGCCATTTAATATTATTGTGATCAAAAGTAATTACATGAATCCTATTAATCTAGTAAAAAGTTTAATCAAACAAATGGAATATCAAGAAAAAAGTCGAAGAAGGCAATAAAATATATTGCGTGTTTCCGCCGAAAAAATATCATCTAAAAACCGTAAGAAGCATTCAAACAACATTCGCAAATCCATCAACCGGCGTGTATAAAATAATAGAATGTATAAAATGAAAATAATACCATAAAGCTTAAATATAGTCATTTTATTTACAAAACATAAAAAAAATGTTATAATCAAGCCTAGTGAAAAAAGGGAGAGTTATATTATGAAACAAAGAAATATTGCAATAATCGCCCATGTTGACCATGGAAAAACTACACTAGTTGATCAGTTGCTTAAACAATCAGGAACATTTAGAGAAAATGAAGAAGTTCAAACAAGAGCTATGGATTCAAATGATTTAGAAAGAGAACGTGGAATTACAATTCTTGCTAAAACCACAGCTATTCATTATAAAGGATATAGAATTAATATCTTAGATACCCCAGGTCATGCAGACTTTGGTGGTGAAGTTGAACGTATCATGAATATGGTCGACGGAGTATTATTAGTCGTTGACGCTTATGAAGGAACAATGCCTCAAACGAGATTTGTTTTAAAAAAAGCTTTAGAAGCTGGAGTTGTTCCAATAGTCGTTGTTAATAAAATTGATAAACCATCTGCTCGTCCGGCTGTTGTCGTTGATGAAGTTATGGATTTATTTATCGAATTAGGTGCGAGTCTTGAACAGTTAGACTTCCCAGTTTTATATGCATCTGCTTTAAATGGAACATCAAGTACAGACCCAGACATTACAACCCAAAAGAAAACTATGGACCCAATCCTAGATGCTGTAATTGAAAACATTCCTGAACCAAAAGTTGATGAAAATGGTCCATTCCAATTTCAACCAGCTTTACTTGACTATAATGACTTTGTTGGTCGTATCGGAATAGGCGTTGTTAAAAGAGGGCATATTAAAGTAAATACAACTGTATCATGTATTAGATTAGATGGTAGTACCAAACAATTTAGGATTCAAAAAATATTTGGCTTTTATGGATTAAACAAAATTGAAATTGATGAAGCCCATGCCGGTGACATCGTTGCCATTGCTGGACTTCCTGATATATCAGTAGGAGAAACAGTTTGTGAAGTTGGTCATGAAGAAGCTCTTCCAAAACTAAGAATTGATGAGCCAACTCTTCAAATGACTTTTGGTGTTAATACAAGTCCATTTGCCGGTAAAGAAGGAAAATTTTTAACTGCCAGAAAAATAGAAGAAAGACTTATGAAAGAAACTGAAAAAGATGTATCTTTAAAAGTAAGCCAAATCGATTCCGAAAACTGGATGGTCTCAGGTCGAGGGGAACTTCATTTATCTATATTAATTGAAACAATGCGTCGTGAAGGATATGAAATGCAAGTATCTAAACCACAAATCATCATTAAAGAAATAGATGGTGTAAAATGTGAACCATATGAAGACGTTGAAATCGAAGTTCCAGAAGAGTATGTTGGTCCAGTAATCGAAGCCTTAGGTAACCGCGGTGGAACTATGGAAAACATGCATCCGTTTGATAATCAAACCAAATTACTTTATACTGTTCCATCACGTGGATTAATCGGATTCACAACTGAATTTATGACTCTAACTAAAGGATATGGAATCTTAAGTCATTCATTCAAATCATATGAACCGATGTCTACAAGCAACATAGGTGAAAGAAAAGCTGGAGTCTTAGTAGCTATGGAAAGCGGTAAAGCAACCGCTTATGCCTTAGGTTCGTTAGAAGACCGTGGTGAAATGTTTATCGAACCTGGAACCGATGTTTACGAGGGAATGATTGTTGGTGAACACTCACACGAAAACGATTTAGCTGTTAATGTCGTTAAGGGAAAACAATTAACCAATACTCGTAGTGCGACTAAAGACCACACTGTAGTCCTAAAACGTCCAAGAGAGATGAGTTTAGAAGTATGCCTAGACTATATTAATGAAGACGAATTAGTCGAAGTAACTCCACTAAATTATCGTTTAAGAAAGAAAATATTAAATACTAACGAACGTAAGAAATACGATAGTAAAAAATCAAAATAAAAATTAGCTTTAAAATCAAAGCTAATTTTTTCATACCTCTTGTTTAATTGTCGTTACAAATTCTAATCTATCATCATTATACCTTGGAATAATCGAAAATCTAAAACCATATTCATTAGTGAAAGAAATCCTAATATCCGGTACTTTATAGTTAATGCTTTTTCTAATAATCACCTCTTTATTTACGTTTTCTTTACTATAAAGCAAGTCAACATCGCTAAAATCATCACCGCTACTTGAAATTTCGTTAATTTTAAAATTTGTTACCTTTCTATTAAACTTTATAATGATATAATTAGATGTCTTGTCCAAAGAAATAATTTCGCTATTCGCCTTATCAAAATCTTTAACATAATTTATCTCATAAAAATCTCTATTCTGATATTTTTTCGTTAAATCTTGTAAATATTTGTTAATCTTACTATCTTTAGTCATCTTTCCATTATAACTTATATAATCATCTGCTAGTTTAAAATTATAAATATCTTTATCTGTTTTAATAATTAAACTATTTTGTAGCTTTTTTTCTTCATTTAAATAAGTGTGATTAGAAACCATATCCTTAACCTTATTATAATCACTGCTAACAAGGTAAATATTATTATACTTAACCTCCAAAATGTTACCTTCTATATTCGGTTTAACTCCGCATCCTGTAAATAGCAAAACAAATAAAAAAATTATCAATTTTCGCATAAAATCACCTATTTTTATTATGAAAAATAATTAAAAAAATAATACTAAATTGTATTATTTTTTCATTTTTAAATAATAATCCCTAAGCTCTTTAAACCTTTGATAATGAATAATTTCTCGTTCTCTTAAAAATGAAAGTGGTCCTAAAACATCAGGATCATCCGTCAGATCCATAAGGTGTTCGTAAGTTGCTCTAGCTCTTTGTTCCGCACCCATATCACTTTCAATGTCAGCAATATAATCTCCAGAAACCTTAATATATGTCATATTAAATGGATTACCAAAACTATCTGATGGGAACAAATCTCTTCCAAATTGAGCGTATTGTCCATCTAAACCGGCCTCTTTAAGTTCTTCAATAGTAGCTCCTTCCATAAGTTGATAAAGCATTGCCGAAATAATTTCGACATGAGCAAATTCCTCAGTTCCAATATCCGTAAGCAAAGCCTTTCCCCTATCATCTGGCATATTATATCTTTGATCTAAATATTGCCATGCCGCTGCCAGTTCTCCCGCCGGACCGCCATATTGTGTCAGTATACATTTTGCTAGTTTCAAATTTTTTTTACGAATATTTACTGGATACTGTAATCTTTTTTCATATTTCCACATATAAACCCCCTCATAAAATTATTTTTCCCAAGGCCATGGTGAATTATTCCATGTCCAAGGATAACCAGTTGCCCCGTTTTTTAAAAGTGGTCCAAACTTATTTTCATATTCTCTTGTTACCTTTTTAACCTCACCATTAAGCGAATCGTAAAGTCTAATCATTTCTTGATCATTTGGATGTGTATCTAAATATAAAGCAACATCATGAGCCGCAAAACAATAAGCGTCGACTTTAGTTAAAAGTTCTGCTTGCTCGTTCATTGGTCTAACATCAAACGGCTTTGTAATCTTATATTGATTATATAAATCGGGAAACATATTTCCTCTAATAAAACCATTATATATATCATATAAATTATTTGGATTGCTATTTCCATTATATCCACACTTGTTAAAATTCATATTATCCCCTGCTTGTTTTGCTAGTTTTAGTGAAAGATTATTGTCTCTAGGCATCTCTTGTTCAAAATTTCCCATTGGAAGTCCCGTAACCATATTAAAACCATCATTCAAATAATTATTCATTAAACTCCTCCTCCGTTTTTATCCTATGAAAATAGTAAAAAATGTTATAGGCAAAATAACCATACAACTTGCCAAAATAGGAAAAAATTAGTATTATATCTAAGTGAGGTGGGTTTCATGAGTAAAATTTATAACGAAGTAATCAACACATTTGGACCAAGTGATTTCATTAAAGGGTTAAATTATAATTCCAAATACGTTAAATTAATCAAAATGGAAGAAGATGAATATAATCGCTTTGGGACATTTTTTGTTCGCTCTGAAAGAACATATGAAAATTATCATGTTGAAGTAAGCATCAATAAAAAAAATAAATTTATCGAAGAATGCTTTTGTACATGCCCGCAGTATCGCTCAACCTCAAGTTGTAAACATATAACTGCCTGCATTTTAAAATATGAATATGAGCTGTTTACCGATAATGAAAATTTAAATATTGCTGATTATAAATTAGAATTGTCAGATGAAATCTTGAATAAATTTTATGTTCCAAAAAACAATAAAATAAAAAAAGAATTGCATTTAGAAATTAACCTCTTGCCCGACGAAGACTATGTCAGGGGAAGCTATATTCAAACCGAATATCGTATTGGTCATGACAAGACATATACTCTAACCAATAAATATTATAAATTTCAAGACGCCTATCAAAATCACCATAAACTCCAGTTTTCTAAAAACTTTGAATATGATCCACAAGTTTATTATATAAATAAAGAAGATAAAAAAATATTTGACTTTTCTGAAAGCTATCTTAGTCAAACACGTAATAATCAAGGTGATGTTATTTATAAAAACAATTTAAATAATTTTATGGAATTATTAAAAGACAAAGACTACAAAATAAAATATCGCGGGCCATATCATGGATACTATAAAGAAAACCCGCTTAAAACAACCTTAACTAAAGATAATGATTTATATACCCTTACTGTCGATAACTTTGAAACTCTAACCCCATTAATTGAAGGAAGCAAATTCCTTTATGATAGTGAAAAAGTTTATGAATTAACCCCAGAAATAGCTAAACTATATAATGAGTTATACGAAAATAACATCGATAGTTTAGTATTTAAAAATAAAGATTTACAAAAGTTTACTGGAGGACTTTTAAACATTATTAAAGATAATATAAGCCTTTCTGAAGATATTACCGAAGTCGTTATCCCAACTGCCCCTAGTGCTAAGTTGTACTTTGATTTTTATTATAACTCAGTCGAGTGTCAAATAAAGTTAAAATATGGTGACAGGGAAATTGACTACTTTTTAAACACTCCAGGAATAGCCCGTGATAACGAATACGAAAGTAATTTAATCGAAAAATTATCAGAAAACGGTTTTGAAATCGACTATGTAAACAAAACAATTTACTTAGAAGACGTTGATGACATTGGAGCTTTTTTAGAAGAAGGAATTATGAATCTAAGCGAAGAATATGAAGTATTTACATCTGAAAAAATCAAAGCCACCCAGATTGTTAAAAACACTTCTAATAGTGTTAGTTTCTCTATTGGACAAGATAACATCTTATCATATAATTTTAATTTAGATGGCTTAAATCAAGGAGAATTAGCCGATGTCCTCTCTTCTCTTCGCCAGCGCAAACACTATCATAGACTTAAAAATGGTAATTTAATTAACCTAGATAAAGATGAAAACCTAAATCAAATTGAAGAACTTGCAGACACCCTTGGACTTACTAACAAAGATATTTTAATGGGAAAAGGAACAATTCCTAAATATGAAGCTATTTATTTAGACAGCTTACGAAAAGGAAAATATCATAAACTCATTAAAACTAATAACCTCTTTGATAATCTAATATCAAACTTCTATAAATATAAAGATGAAGAAATAAATCTTTCCAAAGATGAATTAAAAACCTTAAGAGATTATCAACTTACTGGTGTAAAATGGCTATATAATATTTATAAAACTGGTTTTGGTGGTATCCTTGCCGACGAAATGGGCCTTGGAAAATCAATACAATTAATCTATTTAATCAAACTTATTATCAAAGAAAATAAAGATGCTAAAGTTCTCATTGTCGCCCCTACTTCCCTCATATATAATTGGAAAAAAGAATTTGATAAGTTTGGACCTGAATTAAATTATAAAGTATTTGCCGAAAACAAAGAACAAAGATTAAATGATATTGAAAATAGTGAAGTTAACGTCATGATAACCTCGTATGGTTTAATCAGAAACGATTATGAAGCTTATAGTAAATATAACTTTAATTTAATAGCCATTGATGAAGCTCAAAACATAAAAAATCCTAATGCTGGTATAACCAAAGCCGTTAAAGATTTAAAAGCCGATATCAAACTAGCACTCACTGGAACCCCGATTGAAAACAATATCTTAGAACTCTGGAGTATCTTTGACTTCATCATGCCGGGATACCTCGCAACCAAAGATAAATTCCAAAGAATCTATAACGTCAAAGACATGGATAATGAGAAAAACAACCTAGATAAACTAAACACCCAAATCAAATACTTTATCCTAAGACGTAAAAAGAAAGACGTTGTCAAAGATCTACCTGAAAAAATCGAAAACAATATCTATATCGATTTAGGTCAAAAACAAAAAGAAATATACGCCGCTGAAGTTCAAAAAACAAAAGATAGTTTAAATGAAATGGTTAGAGAAGAAGGCTTTACCAAAGCTAAGTTTAAAATCTTACAACTACTTACAAAACTTAGAGAAATATGTGTTGACCCATCTTTAGTTTATGAAAATTATAAAGGTGGATCAGCTAAAATTGAAGAGCTTCTAAGAATAGTCGAAGAAACCAAAGCCAACGGTCATAAAATGCTTATTTTTACAACCTACAAAAAAGCTTTAGACATGATTATTCCAAAATTAAATAATATTGGTATCTCATCTTACTACATCGATGGATCAGTATCTTCTAAAAAGAGAATGGAACTAGTCGACAAATTTAATAATGATGATACCGATGTCTTTGTTATAACTTTAAAAGCTGGTGGGACCGGTTTAAACTTAACCTCCGCAACGGTCGTTATTCATCTAGATTTATGGTGGAATCCGCAAGTAGAAAATCAAGCCACCGACAGAGCTCACCGTATTGGCCAGAAAAATAAAGTTGAAGTTATTAGATTAATCACTAAAGGAACTATTGAAGAACGTATATTAGAACTTCAAAATAAAAAGCGAAAACTAGCTGATATGCTTATCGACGGTGAAGGACATAGTGAAAATGAGTTTTCTAAGCTTACTGAAGATGACATTAAAATGTTACTTTCAATGGACAAAAATTAAAAAACTACTTGAAAAAAGATGTATTTATTGATAAAATATATATGTCTTTCACATGGCGGAATTGGTGAAGGGGTTAACACGGTGGATTGTGGTTCCATTATGCATCGGTTCGAATCCGATATTCCGCCCCATTTTTGAAAGATAAACCATATGGTTTTATAATAAAAAAGACTAGGAAATTCATTTGAAAATCCTAGTTTTTTTGTTCATTATTTTTAATATATTCTTCAATCTTATCAGAATAATTCTTTTTAATATTTGAAACGAAGTTTGGTTTAAACTGATCTAAGTATTCTATAATTAAATCTGCATATTTGTCTATATTTTTATCTTTGACAATATCAGCTAAGTACTTACTTATTCCTTTACTTCTATTTATTCTATCGATATAAAACGCGAGTAAATTAGTGTTTCCAATCTTTTCTTTGGCGGCCAAAACAATTGAATATAAACGTTCTCTTGTTGCAAAATATCTCGGTTTATAAGCTCCGACATCATTAGAGAAAAGTATTAAAAGGCAGCCTATAAAAAGCTTACCAGTACCATCATTAGGGAATGTTTTATTAGTAAATTCTATAATACTTTCCATATTACCTTTTTCATATTCATCGTATAATTCCATTAAAACTCTATCTATCATAATAAAAACCTCACCTTCATTTAATTCTATTATAACACTTCTTTAATCTAAAACAAAAGGATAAACATATAGAATTTTCTAATAAAAAAGACAATCAAAATTAAATCTGTTATAATATTTGTAACGGGTGTATGTTTATGACAATAGAAAAATTAAAGAAATCTTTATTAAAATGTTATTCTAAAGATTTATGTTACATAAAAGTACAAAATCGATGGAATGAATCAAATAAAACTTTAGGCATGTGTGCAATCACTTCGTTAGTAGTAAATGATTATTTTGGTGGAGAAATAGCCAAAACAAAAGTTGATGGGATCAGTCATTACTTTAATTTAATAAATAATCAAATAGTTGATTTAACAAAAGAACAATTTGCTAAAGAAATAAACTGCGAAGATTACAAAATAATTGATAAAGAAAAAATTTTGACGGAAGATACAAATAATAGATATCAAACACTAAAAAATAAAGTTAAAAAGAAGTTATTAGAAGAAGTAGATAAAGAAGTATATAAGTGTCATAAATGTGGAGCCTTAGTTGAAAAGTTTCCAAACTCATCAACTGTATTTTTGGGTAAAAATAATGATATTGTTTTAATCGGAGAAGCTCCAGCAAACAATGGATGGCGAAAAAGTCACATGTTATGGAAAGATATAAATGGTAAAATATTACCTAGCGGAGTTATATTACAAAAACTATTTGATATTATAAATAAAGATATATTTGAAACTACTTTTATAGAATCAGTAAAATGTTATCCAATAGAAAGAAAAAGCCTAAAAATATGTTCTACTAACTGTAAAAACATAATGCTTAAACAATTAGAAATATTAAACCCCAAATTAATAATTACTTTAGGAGAGTTTCCAACTAGAAATCTATTAAGCTTTAAATTTAAAAAGTTTTCTGAAGTTGTAGGTAACATTTATGAAGTAAATGGATATAAAGTATTGCCCATATATCACCCTAGTCCAATTTCTCCAAAAAGTTATAAAGGTAATCTTCCGATATTTGAAAAGCTAAAAAATTATATGAAAGGAATCTAACGTGAAAGGAATAGTTTTAATTGGTGCCTCTAGAGCAGGTAAAAGTACGTTTTCACAAATATTAATGAAAGAACTTAAGTCATGTCAGATTATATCAGGTGATTTAGTAAGACTTGCATACAGAGATGAAATATACAAAGATAAAACAGTAAAAACAGGGCTTATGAAAGAAATCCTTGAGTATCGAAAATTCTTAAAATCGTATTTTGATTATAGTGTTAAATATAGTGAAAGTTTATACGTTATTCTAGATACCGTCGATTTTAAACCGGAAGATTATAAATTGTTTGAAAATAATATTATTATAGTTTTTGGTTACCCGGACTTAACTAAAGAAGAATGCCTTTCTAACTGGAGAACTTATCAAAGATTAAAAGATTGGACTAGAAATATATCAGATGAAACACTTTTAGAAAAAGCTGAAAGAGAAATTGCTAAAAGCCAACAATTTGAAAAAGATTCAAAAAAATATAAGCTAAAATTTGTAAATACATCAGTTAATAGAGAGAAAGTATTAACTGAACTACTTGGATGGGTAAAAAATGAGCTAAATAAAAAGTAATCATTGATATATTGATTTACTAATTATAAATTAACATGCTATAATAAATCATAAATATCAGTGGTGATTATATGAGTGAAAAAGTCATAAAAAGAGAACGAATTAGGAAAACTAATGATTGATGAAGTAAAAAGGATTTAAAACATTACTATATAGAATAAGAAAATAAAACTTAATTATGAAAAAGTTATTTTAGGAGATGTAAAAATGAAAAATCTTATAAAAGAGATAAAACAATTTACTGAAGAACGAGACTGGGATCAATTTCATAGTCCAGAGAATTTAGCAAAATCAATTTCTATAGAGGCAGGCGAACTATTAGAATGCTTTCAATGGAACTCTAATTATAATATTGATGAGGTAAAATCAGAACTTGCTGATGTACTTAATTATTCATTATTGCTTGCAGATAAATTGGGAGCAGACCCCGAACAAATTATTTTAGATAAGATGAAAATTACTGCTAAAAAATATCCCATAGATAAAGCTAAGGGAGTAAGTACAAAATATACAAAATTACAATAAATTATTAATGTAGTAAGGAGTATGAAAAATGTTGGTGTATGAAGGAGTAAAATCAGGATTCATTAATGATGTAAATTTAAATTTAATTGTAAATAAAATATATGAAAAGTATCAAAAGTATTTTGGAAGAGCAAGTGATCCCCAATTAAATTCTTGGAAGAATTCTATGCAATATATGAGAGGAGTCTTAGATGACAAAGAAATACCAGATAATGCAGGTGTAGCAATCGAATTTAATATTCCAACAACATCTAAAAGAATAGACTTTATTTTATCAGGAAGAGATAAAAATAAAAAAAATTCGGTTATTATTATAGAATTAAAGCAGTGGGAAAAATGTGAAGCAGTTGAAGGTAAAGACGGAATAGTTTCAACATTTACTGGCCATGCCATAAGAGAAGTGACTCATCCTTCCTATCAAGCTATGAGTTATGCAAATTTAATTAGAGATTTTAATGAAACTGTACAATTAGAAGATATAGGCCTATATCCTTGTGCCTTTTTACATAACTATGTATTAAGTAAAGATGACCCGATTTGTAGTAGTCAATATCAAGAATATATAAATGAAGCACCTATGTTTGGAGCAAATGATTTTATAAAATTAAGAAATTTTATAAAAAAATATATTCTTGAAGGAGACGATAGAGAAACTCTATATAAAATTGAAAATGGAAAAATAAGACCATCAAAACGACTTCAAGACTCTCTTACAAAAATGTTACAGGGCAACAAAGAATTTAATATGATTGATGAGCAAAAGGTCATTTATGAAGATGCTATTAGAATGGCAATCGATACTTTATCTGCAAATGAGAAAAATGTATTGGTAGTACAAGGAGGACCGGGAACTGGAAAATCAGTTTTAGCAATTAACTTATTAGTAGAACTTACTAGCCGAAATATGACATGTTTTTATGTAACAAAGAACGCTGCTCCAAGAGCAGTATTTAGAGATAAATTAAAAGGTTCTTTCAAAATGTCATATATTAACAATTTATTTCAAGGTTCAGGAAATTTTACAGAAGCCGAAAGCAATGAAGTTGATTGCTTAATTGTCGATGAAGCACATAGATTAAATGCAAAATCAGGAATGTTCCAAAATCTAGGAGAAAATCAAATTAAAGAAATTATTAATGCTTCAAATTTTTCAATATTTTTCATTGATGAAGACCAAAAAGTTACATTAAAAGATATTGGGTCAGTAGATGAAATAAAAAAATTTGCTAAAGAATTAAACGCCGGAATTAAAGTAGTTGAATTAGAAAGTCAATTTAGATGTAATGGGTCAGATGGTTATCTTGCTTGGCTAGATAACGTTTTAGAAATAAGAAAAACAGCAAACTTCGATGGTATGGATTTTGATTATGATTTTAAAGTAATAGATAATCCAAATGAATTAAGAAGATTAATAGAAGAAAAAAATAAAATAAATAATAAATCAAGATTGGTTGCAGGATATTGTTGGAATTGGATTAGCAATGGTAAAAATAATTCTAATGTTCACGATATAGTAATCCCAGAATATAATTTTGAAATGAGCTGGAATTTAGGTAATTCTCAAACCTGGGCAATTGATTCAACATCAGTAAATGAAGTTGGTTGTATTCACACTTGTCAGGGATTAGAATTTGATTATGTTGGAGTAATAATTGGGGATGATATTAGGTATGAAGATGGTCATATTGTTACTGATTATACAAAAAGAGCTAAAACTGATCAATCATTGAAAGGAATACATAAAATTGCAAAAGAGCAAGGACAAGAGGTAGCAAATGAAATAGCAGATAAAATTATAAAAAACACATATAGAACACTTATGACAAGAGGAATGAAAGGTTGTTATGTGTACTGTACAAACAAAAAATTACAATATTATTTTAAAAGTAAAATTAATCAATAAAATCATAATTTTTTTTGATAAATTCATTAGTTTATCTGACAATCAGTTCTAAAATATTATATTATATATAAAAGAGCGCTAGTACAGGCTTTATGTTTTTGTGCTGCGTTTTTTAGTTATAGATAAAAATAAATATTGTAAAAAATGAGAAATATTAGATGATTTCAGTTTATCTTTTATAAAACAATATTATGGCATAGTGAAGATTATTTAAAAAAATCAGATAAACTTATTAACTATTATGACGCACAAGATAACATAATACTATACTATCTTTTGCTGTAGGAGGTAAAATATGGCTAGTGAACCAGCTGGAAGGGCAGATAAATTAGGAAATAGATATGAAAGAAATTGCATTATAAAGTCATTATTAGATGTTGTTGAAGAAAAAGTTAGTAGCTGTATGTTTGAAGGCTTAGGTGATAACGAAGTAGCAACTGATATAGTCATTACAAATTTTGATGGTACTAAAAAATATATTCAGTGTAAATTTCGTAATGGAAGTAATAATAATTGGACTTTTTCTGGACTAAAATCCTACGATTTACTAAAAAAATGGAAATTTCACTTAGACAGGTCTAAAGATAATGTTGTAGTTCTTGAATCTCCAATATCCTTTATAAGTCTATCAGATTTAATAAGCAGAGCAAAAAACAACAATGGAGATGTTAAATTATTTTATAATGAGCAGATAAAAAAAAGCACAACAACTTTTTCTGATTTTAAAAAATATTGTCATGAACTTGAACTTGATTACAATAATATGGAAGACGTTAAAAAAGCAATGGATTATCTTCGAAGAACAGAAGTAAATAATATGCCTGATGATACAATAACAGAATTCATATTAATGCAAATTAAGATGCTATTTCATGGAAACCCAAAAGATAACTATAGAAAAATTGTGGATTTGGTATGTAACGAAGATATAATGGGTAAAGAGATTGACAAATCATTTTTGTATTCTTTTTTTAAAACAAATAAAATGCTTTTAAACACTCTAGCTAATGATGACTCAAATTTTAATATTATAAAAAGATTAAATGAAAAATTTAAAGAAAGCATAAAATTAATAAATAATAATTATATAAATAGACCAGAATTAGAAAATATAATTGCAAACATTAATAACGAAAAATCAATCATGATATCAGGCAAAGCAGGATATGGTAAAAGTGGAATAATATATGGATTAATTAATTTCTTAGAAACCAATGACTATCAATATTTAGCAATTAAATTAGATAAATATATGCCAGAATATAATAGTTTAGAATGGAGTAAAAAATTAGGATTTTCTACATATCTTTCAACAATTTTAGATAAATTTTCAAATAACAAAAAATGTGTTTTAATATTTGATCAATTAGATGCATTAAGATGGACTACTATACATAGTCGAAGTTCCATAGATATTTGCAATGATATTATTGAAGAAATTAGAAATATCAATTTTGATAGAAAAATTAAAATTTCTATTATATTAGTATGCAGAACTTTTGATGTTGAAAACGACCCGTCGTTTATAGGAATGATAGAAAAGAATAGAAAAAACTGGGTCAAAATCAATATTAATAGTTTAAATGATGATTGCGTAAATTCTATTGTTGGACCAGAATATAAAAATTATAATTCTAAATTAAAAAAATTATTGAAAATTCCGAGCAATTTATTTATCTTTATGAAAATAAAAAAAGAAAATGATATAACTGGCATTCGTACAACCTGTGATTTAATATCAAGCTGGTGGCAACAGCTTATAAAAGAAGGAGAAAAAAAAGGTATTTCTGAATGCAATTTATCGAATTTAAAAAATGAAATAGTTAATAAAATGAATAAATTAGGTAAAATATCATTACCAGAGTTTTTATTAAGTAATTATACTCATTCTATTGAATTTTTACTTTCACAATCATTTTTAATACGCAGTGATAATATGATATCCTTTTCTCATCAAAGTTTATTAGATTATTTTTCAGTAGAAAAAATGATAGAAGAGTATTTTGAAGAAAAACCAATAGAATCTCTTATAGGTGATTATAATAAGCAATTACCAAATAAGAGATATCAATTACAGATGTTTTTAGAACGAATATATGAAATTGATGATGAGAAATTTTTGAATTGTATAAACTCAATTATTAATAGTAAAAATATTCGAACATATATGAAGTATGTTGCATTTGAAGTGTTAGGACTTTCTACGAATTTATCTGGTAAAATCAAACAATATATACTTGATAATTATAATAAAAAAGCTTTGTTTGAAATTTTTATAAACACAGTCTTTATGAATCATCAAGAAATGATTGAACTATTAATAACGAACGGAGTTTTTGATAAATGGATTCAAGACCATTTAAAGAAAAAATATGTGATTGATTTATTAAAAAGTATTAATCATAATTATGACAAAATTGAAACAAATTTCATAAAAAAATATCTTTTTATAGATAACCAAATTGATAAAGAATTATATGAAGTATTACCTATTGACGTAGTATATGATACTGACGAATTATTCAAACTACGCTTAAAAATATATGAAAAGTATAGCGATTTATTAATAAATTCATATTTGGATTTGGATGAACTAATAAAATGTAATGAATATAGAGCTATTAAATATATTGAATTTTTAGGAAAACATCTGCAATTAAAAAAGCAAAATATAATATATTCTGAAAAGCATCTTATTGATTATGAAGGAAAACATAATGTTAAAGAAAATATAACAATTATTAATACATTATTACCATTAATTCCAAAAACAAAAGAAAAGTTTAATTTATACGACTGGAATAACAATGATTGGAATGAAGTGACAGTCCAGAGAATTATAATTTCATTGTTAAAAGAAGCAACTAAAAATATAGTGGAGACAGACTATAAAGAATTTTGGAAGTTATTTAAGTGTTATCTTAATAAAGGATTTTATATTTGTAATGAGTTGATTTTATATGGATTTTTATGTATGCCATTAAAAGCTGCAAATGAAGTAATTAGTTATTTATTTAATGATATTAATAATAACTGTTTTGAATATACTAGCAAAGAAAAACAGTCAATAAGTATACTAAAAAAAATAATAAAAAAATTTATAAATCATATTGACAAAGATACCTTAGACAAAATGATGACTAATGTTATAAATTATAAGCCAGAAGATATAATTGAAAGATGTAAAAAAGGTATTGAACTAAAGAAAAAAGATTTCAGTAATGCTAATTATATAAGCTATTGGGGAGATTTTCAATATGAAATATTAAATGTAATACCTGATAAATATTTAAATAGCAAAGCTCAACAGCTAAAACAAGTCTTGAATAGAAAATTTTATAATATAAAATTTTCGATTTTTGATTTAAAACATTTTGAATATGGCAGTGTTATATCACCAATTGCGGACAAAGAAATTAGTATGCAAAGTTGGCTTAAAATATTAACAAATAAAAAAATAATAAATAATCATGAATCTATATATGATAGCAAAAAAGGCGTATTCATAGATAGAAGTTTATATGAATTTCAGTCGTCATTATCAATAAATATACAGCAAAATCCTAATGCATTTATTGACTTGTTTATAATAAATTCTTCTGTTATTATTACGGAATATGTTATTACATTATATAGCACATTAGCTTCATCTAATGTATTGGATGAGATTTCTATTGATAAGTTGGAAATACTATTTAATACTTTTAAATATAATGACAATTACAAATATGCACCATTTATTTGTGAAATCATTGCTAAAAAAGAAGAAGTCAATTGGAACAAAGGAACAATAAAAATGTTAATGCAAATATATAGTGATATAAAAGAAAATAAAATTGATAGTAATTATATTCTTGATAACGATAATGGTTATAGAGATAAAGCTGAAGTATTAGAAGTGAAAGTAATAAATTCGTCTATTTATAAGCTTGCCTCAGCCATTGGTAATATATTATCAAACAGTTTAAAATATGCAAGTGAATTTATTGAAGTAGCTGAAGATATGATTATGTCAAAAGATGAAGTTATCAAATATTCAAGTATGACGATTTTAAGCTGGCTTTTAAAATATGATTTTGATTTTGCAAGCAGAAATATAATTTCTCTATATTCTAATGATTATATTTATGGATATAATTCAAGTAGGAATATTCTTCATTTTATATACAAAAAGAGTGTAACTTATAAAGAAGACATAATAAAAATAATTTTACATGGAATAAATATTAATAGTGAATATATAAAAAGAATTTATTCTTATCTACTCGTTGATTTTTATCTTTTTTATAGTAAATTCGAAGATGATATATTAAATAAGAGTAATGATAAAATCATAAAAGAATCAGTTATAGACATGTTATTGGTTTACATAAAATACGATAAATATAAAGAGAAAATAAAACAAATCATAAAAATATTTGCGACATACAAAGATGTTAGAATAAATCCATATAAATTGTTTGGAGAAAATGGATTAAGCTTATCGGAAGATAGTGAGTTTATTATAGAATTACTTAAAACATTAGATTCACAGGAATTTATAGAGAAATTTATTCATATTTTAACAAAGAAATTTAACAACGTTATTAAATATAGTGATTTAATATTTAACGTTATAAATATCACTATAGAACAATATGACATAAACAATCCATCATCACATTATTATAAATATAATGATTTAAATTATCTCATAATAAAATTATTTGATGCTGTGTATGAAACTAATCAAGAAGATATAATAGTAAAATGTTTAGATGCATGGGATAAAATGTTTTCAAAGCAAATTGGTTCAATGAGAGAAATTAGTAAAGAATTATCAGAAATTTAAAAAGAAAAAATTCTTTAATTAGAATATAATCTTTTTATCATATAAATTTTAATTAATATAATATTCAAAACATCATATCAAAATTGGTGTTTTATTTTTATTATGATATACTAAGAAAGTAATGGAGTTTGTGTATGAGAAGAATTTTAATTGACGATGTAGATAAAACAAAAGAGATTGAAAGTATAAAATTAAATAATAAAAACTATATTATTAAATTTAAAAGCAGTGATAAACAATATAATTATTCAAATGAAAGAATAAAAATAGAAAACAATAATTTTGAAAACAATCTAAAATATTTTAAAGAATTAGCTGAAAAAATAAGCATAGTGGTTGGTGAATATAATGTTCTTGGTTCAAGATATAAAAAGTTAGATAACTTAAATAAAGATAGTATTTTAAATTGTTATTTAAAAGGTACTTTACCACCAGCATATAGAATGGTTAGACATGTAAGGTTTCCCTTCGGCTTTAATCAAAGCCAAAAACTGGCTACAGAAAGAGCAATTACAAATAGAATAAGCGTTATAGAAGGTCCTCCAGGAACAGGAAAAACTCAAACAATCTTAAATATTATTTCTAATTTAGTTATGAATGGAGAAACGGTTGCCGTTGTTTCCAATAATAATGCAGCTATTCAAAATGTTTATGATAAGTTAAAAAGCAATAATTTAGATTTTCTGGTTGCTTTTCTTGGCAAAGAAAAAAACAAAACAGAATTTATTGAAAATCAAAAAGATTTACCAAACTTAGATGCATGGTTACTAACTGATGAAGAAGCTGAAAACAAAATAAATTTTCTAAACAATAAAGAATATGAGTTAAATAGAAAACTAGAAGATCAAAATAAACTTGCCAAAGATATTCAGCATCTAGAAGCCATAAAATTAGAATCAAAACAATTTACAAAATATTATAAAACAAGAACAAAAAATATTACTATAAAATGGTGGCGTAATCCAAATTATAAAAACATACTAAAATTATGGCTTGAATTAGAAAACAAATCGACAATCTCTATATATTCAAAAATAAAATATTTTATTAAATATGGACTTTTACCATTTGATATTTTTGACAATAACTTAAATGATATAATTTTAGAATTAAAAAATCTTTATTATAAAAAAAGTATTACTAATCTAACAAAAGAAATTAACAGATTAAAAACAAGTTTAAATAACTATAATATTAAAGAAGAAATGAAACATTATACAGAAATATCGATGCAAATATTTAAACATAGACTTGCCAAAAGATATAAAAAGGCTAAGCGAAATAAATATGAAAAATCTGATTTAAAAAGAATATCAAATGAGTTTCTTAAAGATTATCCTGTTATTTTAAGTACAACCTATTCTTTAGTATCAAGCTTATCAAAAAATATTATGTATGATTATATAATTGTCGATGAATCATCACAGGTAGACTTAGTAACTGCGGTATTATCACTATCATGTGCGAAAAATGTTGTTATTGTTGGTGATTTAAAACAGCTATCCAACGTTGTTACAAATGAAAATGCCATTACAAGTGATCAAATCTGGTTAAAGTATAAAATATCAAACGAATATCGTTATCGAAATCATAACCTATTATCTTCAGTTATAGAACTTTATCCTGATATAACCAAAACTATGTTAAAAGAACATTACCGGTGCAATCCAAAAATAATAAACTTTTGTAACTTAAAATTTTATAATAATGAATTAATTATTTTATCTAATTCAAAACCATCTAAAGATACATTACAAATGTATGTTACAAGCGTTGGTAACCACGCTCGAGATCACGTAAATAGAAGACAATTAGATATAATCAGAGAAGAAATACTTCCTTCAACATATAATGATGAATCGATTGGTATTATTTCTCCATATGTAAATCAAAGTAATCTATTAAAACAAGAATTCAAAAACTATTCTAACGTTCAGGCTGACACAGTAGATAAATTTCAAGGAAGAGAAAAAAATATAATTATATTTTCAAGTGTCGACAATAAAATCAAGAGTTTTACTGATCAACCTAATAGATTAAATGTTGTTGTTTCAAGAGCTATAAATAAGTTTATTCTAGTAGTCAATGACTCTGCCATAACTAATACAAATGGTAATATCCAAGATCTAATTAAGTACATAAAGTATCAAGATGGTAAAATAGTAAACAGTAAACTACACAGTTGTTTTGATTTGCTATATAAAGAGTATTATAGAGAAAGACAAAAAATAGCTAAAAGGACAGGAATTATAAGTGAAGATATATTTTATGAAGAATTATTAAAAATATTAAACAAAAATCATATAGATGGTTATGATATCATAACTCATGTACCATTAGATGAAATCATTGAAGACTTAGATTCACTAACAAAAGAAGAAATGAAATTCAAAAAGAACATTCATTCCCATGTTGACTTTTTAATATATGATAGAGCATCTTCTGAATATCGTTTAGCCATCGAAGTAGATGGTGGTTATCATAATCCATTTAACAAAGAAAATATTCATCAAGTTCATAATGATGAGTTAAAAAATAAAATATTTGAAAAAGCTTGTCTTCCATTAATAAGATGCAAAACAGATGAAATACCTGACGAAGAAAAAATAATGAAATGTTTAAAATAAAAAATTATTTATAACACACTGGTTGAAAAAAAGCAATAATTTCTATTGAAAATATATAAAATAATAACGATTCATTGTATAATAAATGTATTATGAGAAGTGTTTGTGTGATGGGAGTATTATAAAATGAAGTATTATAATAAATTTTCTGAATTACTTGGAATCTTAAATTCAATAAATTACGATAATATTATAAATGAAAAAGAAATTCAAATGTTAAAAAAATGGATCACAGAAAACAACAATGATAATAATATTTATTGTATTAAAATTATAAAATTGTTAAATCAAATTTTAAAAGATAACTTAATAACAAATCAAGAAAAAGAAAAAATAATTAAGTTTACTAACTATTATAATAATATTAAAAATAAAATAGATAATGAAAGTGAACTAATTGGTATAATCCAAGGAATTGAAGCAGATGATATCATTAATTTTCAAGAAATTATAAAATTAAAGAAATGGTTAAAAAATAATCAATCAAATTTAGAAAATTCATTTTTTTCAAAAGTTAATGAAATAATTGATAAATACTTAAAAGACAATTATTTGAGCAAAGAAGAACAAAAAGAAATCATATTATCTTTTAAAGAAATATTATATGAAAATGGTAATCTAAAAAAACTAAGGCTAATTAAGTACAAATTAAAAAATAACGAAATAATAGGAAATGACATAATAGATATAATTAATGATGCAAAATTAGTCAATAAAATACACTATAAAGCACAAGAAGAATTGCAGTCATTATTGCAAACCAAATGCTCAATATATGATATAGATTATGACATTATATTTATTTCTTTGACGATAATTGGATTAATTAATTATGACGGAAATTTTTACAACCATGTTAGAAAAATCTATAAATATATATATAATAATTTTTCAGAGCAAAAAATAGAAGGACAAATTAGAAATATTATTAGTATATATAATACTCAAAAAGAAATAACTGAAAGAATAATTTCGGTTGTATTAAAGAATGACATAGTACCTCAAAAATACTTGCCATCATTTTTTGATTTTTTATATGATGTTTATAAACTAAACTTTGATTATTCAATATCCGAAAAAACAAACTTATCAGAAGAATTATTATTTGTTTATGAGGGAATTAAGGGGAATAATTTTGAAAATGATCAAATCGATTTAAAAGTAACAAACAAAACATACAAATTAATTAAAACAACAAAAGATTTAATTACTGATGAGAAAGGAATTAATGATTTAATAAAATTAAGTGGCAATGTTTTGAAAATAATTGATGAATATTATTGGAAAAATCAAATTCCTTCTATAAATAACAAATATTATAATTACGGATTTGAAATCTGGCAAAGAAAAGTTAACAAAGAGATTAAAGAGAAAAGCAAACGAAAAATCGAATTATCATCAAGATGGGAGCCTAAATTTCTTCTAAATAGTTCCAATATCTATTTATCAATACCAAATCATAAAATAAAAAACTCATATGATTATACAAAACTCAAACTTGTTATTTCAAATGGTGATGAAATCATTTCAAAAGAAGACTTGGATGTATACGATATTATAGGAGGATATCGTATTGAATGTTCGAATATATTGATTGAAAATCCTCTAGGAAAATTAGAATATAAGTTATTATGTGGAAATCAGACCATTTATGATAGTAAAAATTTATTATATAGAGATTATATTGTTTTTAATTCAGAAGGACGAGAAATCAAAAATAATAATGACTATGAAGGCTTAGCTATTTTTTGCGTTAATGGTGTTAACATTGAAAATTCATGGAGAAATAAGTTACTAAACAAAAATTATCAAATTTTATATTTAAACGTAAAAAAAGGAGATACTGTTAAAATTGGTAATGATATATTTAGTTTTTCTTCACTACAAAAAACAGGTTTAATCGGCGTGGAAGCCAATGCTTTTTATTTCAACAATAAAGAAAAGTTGAAAATTTATAAGTATATTAAATATTTAATCTATGAAACAAAATTATCATGTGATGATATCATTATAAATATAGATGGAGTAAGAAACAAATTAACACATTTAAATTATACTGAAAAACATAAAAATGCAAGCACGCAGTTTGTTATAAATATAAACAATTTAAAAAAAGGCATTCACACGATTACGATAGAGGAACATAAAAACAATCAAATGTATAAAACAAATGTTTTTAAAGTTGTTGTTGACAAAGACTTTAATTACTTAGTTGATGAATATTCTGATAATGAATTATATGTCAAAATAAGCACTTCTTTTACTAAAAATATTTTTGAAAAAATAATTAATTTAAATTCGAATGACATAAATAAAATATATTTTGATAAATATGAGTTTGGATTTATAATTCCGATTAATATTCCAATATATCGTATAGATAATAATATGTGGAAAAGATGCAATGAATATATTTGGACAAAAGATATTAAATTTTCAAGTAAAATAGTCACAAATGGCATTGCTTATGATAAGGTATATATAGTAAAAAAAGATGGAACAGTTTTAACAACATTATATTCCAAAGACAATTTATTTTGTAAAGAATTGGATGTAGGAACGTTAATTTCGTATAATAAAGAAGACATTTTTTATTTAAAATTTCTTGATGGAGATAACGTAAAAGGACTTATACAATGTTATAACAAATGTTTTGTAAATGCAAAAAAAACTAATTTAAAATATGACCCAATAGCAAAGAATTTAAAAGCTAATGTATCAATTTATGGTCGAGGAAATATCTCTTATGAGATATTAGACGAAAAAAAACAAATAATTTTTAACAAAAAAATAGAAAGTAGTGAAACACAATTTATAGTAAATGGTTTAACTTCATTTAAAACATATTTAATTTTAATCAAAGAAGATAAAACAGGATTATTAGGAAAAGAAAGAATTCTATATAAAGAAAATTTTTCTTACATATCATTAGACGACTTTGTTGGAAGGTATTTTAAAATATATACAGTTGATTTTGATCAAATGATTGGTAATAATTTTACCCGCAAAACCTATAAACTTTATGATACATATATTGAAATAACAAAAAGAATAAGTGACACTTATTTTATCGGAAACATTTATACTTTTAAAAAAGGTCAAAAACATATGTTTAATAATTTAAACCCGATAGAAATTGACTTTACAAGTGATATTAACGATGGACTTATAGAAGCAAGTATTACAAAAGATGGTGATGGATTATTTATTGACTTCGACAATAGAACAGTTTTAGATAAAATCGAAAGTAATAGAGCAACAGATATATTTTCTTGTTTATTAATTGTAGAAAGAAGGTAGCAAATGAAAGAAAAAAAGTTAAATCCTATAGAAGAAGCCAAATTCATTGAAAGTGAATTTCGCGAATATTTAAAAGATACATTTTCGTTTAAAGATAACGAATATAAAACAGAGTTTGAAAGGGAGTTAGATAAACAAGTATTATACAAAGGTCCTTTTTTAAATATCAGCTTGCCATTTGTTTCATCCAAATCAATTAATGATTTGATTGAGGAAGGAACTGTTAGTCCTTTATTTAAAAAACTTAATAACATTGATTTTAATCAAAAATTATATTATCATCAGGAACAAGCATTAAGAAAAATTACAAATGGTAGAAATGTTGTCATTACAACTGGCACTGGATCAGGTAAAACAGAAAGTTTTTTATATCCAATATTAAATTCAATACTACGTGATATAGAAAAAGGAGATAACGGGCCAGGAATAAGAGCTATTCTATTATATCCAATGAATGCGTTAGTAAATGATCAAATGGATAGACTAAGAAATATATTAATGAATTATACTGAAATAAGATTTGGATTTTTTACTGGAGAAACAGAAGAAGAATATAAAAACACGCGTGAAGAATTATTCAAAAAATTTGGCACAAAAATACCACAAAACGAGGTAATAAGTAGGGAAGAAATAAGAAATAATCCTCCACACTTATTATTTACAAATTATTCCATGTTAGAATATCTCCTGATTAGACCCAACGACTTTAAAATTTTTAATAAAGAATATTTGAGACATTGGAAATTTATTGTATTAGATGAAGCACATACATATAGCGGGGCTTTAGGAATTGAAGTTTCATATTTACTAAAAAGACTGACTGGACTAATTGAAAAAAAGCCGCAATTTATATTAACTAGTGCTACATTAGGTGAAAAGGGAAAAGATGAACAAACAATCATTGAATTTGCAAAATCACTTACTTCTAGTAATTATTCGGAGTCAGATATAATTTTTTCTACTAGAAAAAATTTGGATGATTCAAACATTGAATATCAAATAAATCCAGATATATATTGCGAATTAGAAGAAAACTTAGAAAATAAAAATATAATAGAAAACATTGCCCATAAATATACATTAACAAATAGTAATGATATAGAGGGAATACTCTATGAACTTTTAATTAAAGATAAAAACATTTATGATTTGTATAATCTTCTAGCAAGTAAAAATCGCCAATTTAAGGATATAATAAAACAACTAAAAGATAATGGTTTTGATAAAGATCAAGATTTGGTTTCATTAATTCATTTAATAAATGTTGCAAAAAAGAATAATAAATATTTATATGATATAAAATATCATACGTTTATTAGAACTTTATCTGGAGCATTTGTTACTATTGATCCGAAAAAATATTTAACTTTGACGCCTACAAATAAGATAAATGAATTAAATACATTTGAACTTGGTACATGTCGGTATTGTAATACTTCGTTCCTTTTTGGAAAAGAAATAGATGGTTATTTAAGAAAAAATGATGATGTTGATATTTATGAAAATTATGGTGATAATAAAATAAAAGAAGTAGATTATTATATGATTCCAAATAGTGCTGAAACAGAAAATATTGATAAAAGCAACTGTGAAGAATATGAATTATGTGGCAAGTGTGGTTATCTATGTAGTTCTGAAAAAATAAATAATAACAAATGTAAATGTGACGAAAAATATAAAATAACAGTTTACAAAGTTAAATCTAACTCCATGAAAAATAATATTAATGAATGTCCTAATTGTCTACATCATCAAAAAAATGGAATAGTAAGAAGTATTAATATAGGAAAAGATGAAGCAACAGCTATTCTAGCACAATTATTATACAAAGCCATTGATAACAACGAACCAGAAAAAACAACTGATTATAAAACAGTACTTTTTAAGAGAAACGAAACTTTAAAAATGGCAAAAGAACCATATGTAAAACAATTCATTACTTTTTCAGATAGTAGACAACAAGCAAGTTTTTTTGCAAGCTTTTTTGAAGGAAACCATGAAAGATTTTTAAGAAAAAGAATAATATGGGAAATTATAAAAAATAATAACTATCAAACTATAAAATTTGATAATTTATTATCTCAATTAGATGCTTTAATTAGAAAATATAATTTGTTCACAAACAAAAAAATATCAAGTAATAAACAAGCTTGGATCACGGCATTATATGAATTATTAAATATTGACGGAAATTATAGTGCTGAAGGATTAGGATTATTTCACTTTACCTTAGATTTAGATGATCTCTTTGAAGAAATTTCTGAAGAAGATATCAGTAATGAATTTGGAAAATATAATATTAATAAAACCGATTTAAAAAACATTATTAATGTATTATTTAATATTTTTAGAACTACGCCCGCAATTGAATATAATATTTCTGGATTAAATAATTCTGAAAAACAAGAATATCTTTCATATAGAAGATTTGATAATTATATAAAGTTAAAAAAGCAGCCATCATCCAAAAGAAATGAGACTGAAACTAAATATAATAATATAAGAAGTTTATTACCTGTTTATTCATCCAGAGATAATATGTATACAAAATATATAATGAAAGTTGCTCAATGTTCTCACGAAGAAGCGTGTAATATTATAGAGATTATCTTTAATGAAATAGGAGTAGAAGGTAATATATGTGAAAGTGGTAATTCAATAAGTGATGAAGTCTATCAAATATCTGCAAGTAAATATAAACTTGATAACTACAAAAATACTCAATACTATATATGTTCAAATTGTGGTCAATTAACAATATATAATGTTCATAATGTTTGTACAAACAAGGATTGTAATGGAATATTGAAAGAATGTGACCCTGACAAAATATTTGAAAATAATTATTATCGTAAAGAATATCAGACTAAAAAAATAGAAAGAATCAACATTAAAGAGCATACCGCCCAATTATCACAAGCAACGGCAAAAGAATATCAAAAAGAATTTAAAGATAAAAAAATAAATATTCTTAGTTGTTCAACCACATTTGAAATGGGCATTGATATAGGCTCACTAGAAACGGTTTTTATGAGAAATGTTCCACCTACACCTGCTAATTATGTTCAAAGAGCGGGAAGAGCGGGAAGAAGTAAAGATAGTTCTGCTTTTATACTAACATATTGTGGTTATTCATCACATGATTATACATATTTCGATGATCCAAATAAAATGATTTCAGGAATAATAAAACCTCCAAAATTTAATAATACAAATGAAAAAATTATTTTAAGACACTTGATGGCAACGGCATTTGGGTATTTTTTTAGAAAGTATCCAGAATATTTTAAAAATATTGATAGTTTAGTATGCCATGACGGAATTAAGGAATTTAAAAAATATATTGAGCAAAATCCAGATGATCTGAACGAGTTTATTAATACAAAAATTTTAGATTCAAATACATATAATAAGTATTCTGATTATAAATGGATAGATGAAATAAAAAATAATGGAGATTATTTAGAAGGATTTTACACAAATATAATTGATACAATAAATAAATATAATTTTGAAATAGAAAAAGCTAAAGAAGAAAATGATTTTAAAAATGCAGATTATTATCAAACACAAGTAAACGAAATAAAAAAAGATAGTGTAATAAAAAATTTAACAAAATATAATGTTATACCAAAATATGGATTTCCAATAGATTTAGTAAATTTAGAAATATGGGATAATGGTAAAATAAATAATGATTATGATCTAAGTAGAGACTTAAGTATAGCTATTTCAGAATATGCACCCGAATCAGAAATAATTGTTGATAAAATAAAGTATACATCGAGATATATTTCTCTCCCAAAAACACAAGAATTTGCTAGAAATTATTATTACACTTGTCCATTTTGCGAAAGAGAAAATATAAGTTTATTTCCAGAAAAATTAAAGAAATGTCAATATTGTGAAGCACCTAACGAAGAAATTATTAACAACTTCTTTATTGAGCCAATATATGGATTTAAAACAGGAAAAACCAATGAAAGTACAAGGAAAAAACCTAAAAAAACTTATACAGGAATGACATCATACATTGGGAACGGAAAAAAAGATGAAAACAAATTAATGATTGGTGCTAATAATTATATAACAATTGAAACATCCTCTGATGATGAATTGCTTATTCTCAACAAAAATCCATTCTATATGTGTAAAACGTGTGGATATACAAAAATTGATAAAACGGCATATGGAAGTGAAAAAATAAAAATGAATCATGTAGATTTCAAGGGATTTAATTGTCCGGATGAAGATTTATGGCATATTTCATTAGGACATAAATTTAAAACAGATGTTGCCAAAATATCAATTAAAAATCTAAACGATAAAGATAAAGCTTTATCCACTTTATATGCCATTTTAGAAGGAATTAGTCAAGAATTTTCTATTGAAAGGAAAGACATAGATGGTTTAGTGGTAAAGAATAAATATAATAATTATGACTTAATTGTTTTTGATAATGTTCCTGGCGGAGCAGGCCATGTAAAAAGAATCATGGATAAGAGTATGTTTATAGAAGTATTTAAATGTGCTAAAAACAAAGTTAATCAGAATTGTTGTGACGAAAACACTTCTTGTTATAATTGTCTACGAAATTATAATAATCAAGCTTTTCACCATAGGTTGAAGAGAAAATATGCATTAGAAATTATAAAAAAAGTATTAGAAAACATTTGCTAAGTATATTCAATTATATTCTTCTCTTAACACACATGATAAAATCAGTTATTTTGAGACTTATTAGACGATTCTCTCTATAATGACTGATTTTTTTATTTAACTTTTTGTCTCTTTCTTTTACATGTTTTATAAAATTTTGGGGTATTTTTTACCATTAAGTTTTGCCTTCCTATATGCTTCATTTGCACATTTTAATATATCATCACATGCATCACAATCCTTCATCATATTTCTATTCTCACCTTCTAAATGTAGTATTCTTAACATAATTATAATATTTTTAAACAAATTAGTCACATATTTTTATAAATGTTATTTTAATTTGCTCGCCATCCATATATCTTGTATAATTAAATTAGTTATAAACGAAAGAAGGAATATCTATGGGAAAAATATCCAATGCTATTAAAATGCTTAATTATTTAAACACTGGAAACAAATATAATGTTAAACAGTTATCAGAAAAATTAGGTATTTCTGAAAGAATGGTTAGGTATTATAAAAATGAATTAGAAGAAATCGGTATTCCCATAGAAACATTTATGGGCCCAGATGGTGGATATTACATCTTAAAAACAAATGAACCATATAATCAGTTTAATAAATATGACCTTGAACTACTAGAAGATGTTTACAACAAATTAAAAGAAATAAACTACTCAAACATAGATAAACTAGAAAAACTAATATCTAAAATAAAAAATCTAAGTGACATCGAAGAAGTAAAAAGTAAATACTTTATTACTAATAAAATAGAAGATAATTCTAAAATGTATTTCACCTTAAATAAAGCAATTACAAATAAAGAAAGAATATTAATCTTATATAAAAACCTCAAAGGAGTATGGAAAGAAAGATACATTCATCCCATGCACATATTTAAATATGATAATAAATTTTATGTCACTGCCTTTTGTGAACTAAGAAATGACATAAGACACTTTGAATTTAGTCGCATAAAAATAGTTGAAAAATAAAGACAAAATATTTCCTACATTAACGTTATAATAAAATTGAAAAACGTTATGTAGGATTTTTTATGAAAGGAACAAATAAATGAGAGTAGTTAGTATAGGTGATTTAGTAACAGATTATTACTATAAAAACGGCAAACTAATTGGCGTGAATGGTGGCATGAGTTCCCATAATATAATTGCAAATATTACTAAAATGAAATTAGATACAGCCGTATTTGGCGTTTGTGGAAACGATATTACTGGACGTATATCTATAAAAAGCTTAAAAGATATCGGAGTAAATGTAGATAATACAAAAAAAGGCCTAAAAACAAGATGCCTCCACATATCATATTTTGATAATGATGGCAAACTAGAATTTAAATCTAAAAAAAGATGTCCGTTATGTAATGAAAAAAGATGGTATGAACCAAGTAAAATAAATTCAAGTAAAATCTTAATCAAAATAAAAAAAGATGACATACTAGTATTTGATAATCTAAATAACGAAAATCAAAATATTATCGATAACTGCCAAAATAGAAAAATGCTAGACTTAGACCAATACTTTGAATTTGAAAATTATAGTAATGAAGAAATAGTAAATAAACTATACAACAAATTTGAAATTATTAATTTAAACGAAAGAGTAGAACAATATTTAATAAACAGATTTCATTTAAATAATTCAAAAGATATCTTCGATATGCTAAAGCCGAATTTAATCATCATAACTAGAGGCCAAAGAGGTTCAGATTTTATCTGTCAAGAATTTAATATAAATATGAAACTAGAAAACCCAGCCGAAGAAATAGATTCAACCGGTGCCGGAGATGCCTTCTTCGCAGTATTTATTAGTGAATACATAAAAAACAACTTTATAGTCAGTCGAAGATTTATTGAAATGACATTCGAAAAGGCAACGAAACTAACTAAAAAAGTAGTAAAATCATTTGGTGCAAGAGGGCATATTAATTCCTTATATAAAATAAAGAAATTAAATAATTACTGTACTTGTCAAAACTTTGAAATAAAAACTCCTAGAAAAATCAAAACATGTAATATAAATATTAATAATCTAGAAACAAGAATCATAAATGCCCTGAATAGTAATGCATATCATAAATTAGAAAAAATAAATTTTAAAGAAATAAAAAATAGTTTATTTGTTGGAACTGGTGGTTCACTTGCTGGAGCCACATTCGCATCCAAAGTCATTAATAATTTATATGGAACAAATATCATTTCAAGTCTTCCAAGAGACACATATTACCGTAATAACAAACAAATAGACGCAGTATTTTTGTTCTCATATTCGGGAACTACCAGTGACCTATTAACAGGAACAGCTAATATAGATAATTCAAAAAAATATATAATAACTAAGGGACCTATTAAAAGAATTAATGCTACCATGAACATCTCCAAAGCAAATATAATAACATATAGAACAAACAATAATAAAAGCAGAGAAAGAGGATTTCTATCCTTTGAGGGAGTTATTTCACCAGCAAGTTTATTTTTAAAACTATATTTAAAACAAACCACAAAAGAAGATGAAACACAGTTTATAAAAAGTAGATTTAAATATTGGAAAGAACATTTTAAAACATACTTTAAAGAAAATAAACAAGAGTTACGAAACTTTTTTATAAAAGGAAATATATTTAGTATATTCACCGGTGATTATACAGAAGCTGCATCCACCGATTTAGAAAGCAAAATAACAGAGTCTGGCATATTTAATTGTATATTCCATGAAAAGAAAAACTTTTCTCATGGCAGATTTGTAAACTATGAGCACTTAAGTAAAAAGAAAAATATATATTTTAAGCAGAAGACAACTAGTCCATACGAAGAAGGGCTGCTAAATTATCTAAAAGATGGTGATAATCTAATTATTGAAAGTAATTACGATGGAATACTTTGTGAATACGATTTATTAATTGCTACTCAATATTTAATATATTATATCGCAAAACTTCTAGATATTGACATTTCTAAACCAGCATATAGTGAGGAAGCTATGAAAATATATTTTTACAAAGGAAACTTATAAAAAATTAAATATCCAATTTTTAATTCGTTAGACACCATAATCATCATACCGATAACGGAATAGTACAACTTGACAGATTATACCGGAAACGGTATAATCATATATAGAGGTGGTATATATGAAATATATGACAACTAAAGAAGCCGTAATCAAATGGAATATAAGTGAAAGAAGAATTAGAAAACTGCTTCAAGATGGAAGAATTGAAGGAGCTATTAAAGTTGGAAATACTTGGAATATTCCAGTTGATGCTAGTAAACCGATAGATAAAAGAAATATAAAAAACGATAATGATTTTAAAATTAATCTTGATAAAACCTATTTTGATAAAGTAGATGAGTTAAATAATAAATTAAATAGTAAAAGACCGTTTTCCAAGGAAACGCTTAAATCTCTAAGAAATTCGATTAATATTGAATGGACATATAATAGTAATGGTATAGAAGGAAACACCCTTACTCTAAGAGAAACTCAAATCGTTCTAGAAGGAATAACTGTTGGTGGCAAAACCTTAAGAGAACATTTAGAAGCCATTAATCATGAAAAAGCAATCGAATATATTGAAGACCTAGTCAAAGAAAAAAATCCTGTTACAGAGTGGAATATTAAAAATATTCATCAGTTAGTCTTAAAAGAAATAGATGACAAAAATGCTGGAAAATATCGAAGTGAAAATGTTGCAATAATGGGAGCCACTCATACTCCTCCAGACCATTTAATTGTTCCGGAGCTGATGGAAAAACTGATTTTAAATTACCAAAAATGGAATAAATACCATCCAATCATTAAAGCCGCTATTATTCATGGAGAACTAGTTAAGATACACCCATTCATCGATGGCAACGGCAGGACCTCCAGACTAGTTATGAATCTCTCTCTAATGAATAGTGGATATTTACCCGTAATTATTAAAAAAGAAAATAGATTGGAATATTATAATGCCCTAGATAAAGCTCACACTACCGGTGATTATACTGACTTTGTTAAACTAGTAACAAACTTAGAAATTGAAATGATTAACAAGTATTTAAATTTGTTATAAAAATATAAAAACATTAGTCACAAAAACTAATGCTTTTCTTTTAAATCAAGTAAATAAAGAGTATATGAACTAGGATCAAATTCTGTTCCCTCGCCGTGATCTATTTCTTTTGTAAAACCATATTTAAAATAAATATGCTTAGCTATCTTGTTGTCATCTTCTACTCCAATAGTAAATTCAGTATAACCTCTATCTTTCAAATAACTGATAACAAAACTAATTAATTTTTGTCCAAGCCCTTGTTTCTGTAAATTCTTTCTAACTCTAAAAGCTTCCAAATAAACCCTAACATTAGGTATCGTTTCCGTCTCTAAATCATGATTCACATAATTAACTGTAAGCTCCGCAATAAACTCACTATCTCTCTCTAAAACAAAAATATCTAGCTCATGATTATCCATTCTCTCAAATACATGTTTTCTGTATTTTTCCCAGTCTGAACCTTCTGGGGCCAGTGGTTTAAGCTTATCAAACTCATCTTTTGAAATACATTTAAATTTATCCATACTACAAACCTTCTTTCTAAATCATTTAAATTATATCATATTTAATTTAAAATAAGTAAAAAGAAGAAAAAATGTGATATTTTAAACTAAAAATACTGGAATTATGTGATAAAAACAGTATAAATTGTCGGAATTTTGTGACACAATACAAATAAAGGTGATGAAGATGCTTAGATTAAAAAGAAAAATTGATGATTATTTAGTAGAATGGAAAAATAGTAAAAATAAATTACCCCTTATAGTCAAAGGTGCAAGACAAGTAGGTAAAACCGATGCCATTAAAAACTTTGCTAAAAATAACTATGAAAGCGTTGTAGAAATAAATTTTGTTCTTCAAAAATAAATAGAATGTTGGATGGCCATGACCTCAAGGACATCGTTTTATTAGATGGTAAAGGCTGCTGCATTGAAGATGACTGTGGTGGCATTTATGGATTGATGGACCTAATTGAAGATAAAAACAATGAGTGGGAATACGACTATGATGATTTCAGTATCGATGAAATAAATAACATGTTTGATAAATACTATAATAAAGGTAAGAAATAAATTTTCTTACTTTTTTAACTTATGATATAATAACCCAAAGGAGTGAAAAACCATGAAAATAATCGATAACATAAACATGTATGATAAAGATGGAGTATTTGACTCATATTCAAGAATTGTTGAAGATTTTAAGGACTATGACAATGTAACTAGAAAACAAATGATTAAAGAAATGTATAAAGTATATGAAACCCCTGAAAACATCGTTGATTTGTGTACTGAAAGAGAACTTAAATATTTAAAAATGTATTTTGATGGTGATGAAAATTATAAATCAAGAAAATATGATTGGCAGCAGAAAACACTTATGAAAAAATATTTGATTGGTTTAGACTTAGAAACCCATGGTATTGTCCCTTTCGATGAAAGTAAAGACCTCTTAAAAACGGCCCTCGCTAAAGTAAACTGGAATAAAGTTAAAAAGAAAGACAAAATAAACGAAGTAATTGTCAGTCTAACCAAAATCGAAGGCTCATGTGCCATAGGCCTTTTAGTTGAATATGCATCTGAAGTTCTAAAAATTAGTAAATCTGAAATAATTGATCACATATTAAACAACCGAGTATTTCAGTATTATGAATCGGTAGATGAGAAATATATTGAAAGTTTAAAAGATAATATTCCTATTGCCATCTATAATGACTATTATTATCTAATGGATGAATTAGACGAAGCCCGTGCCAAACAAGGAGTATCAGCCTTTCCAAACGTTACCCTCAAAGACTTAAAATCATACTTTTATAATGACTTTAACATGAACAATAAAACTATTAAAAAATTTTATGAAGAACTTCGTAAACTTCCATTCTTCTATAATAATGCCATCTCTGAAATAAAAGCCTTCGCCTTATTAAACAAGGACCGTCAAATCTTAAAAGAAGAAATTGCCAGCGTTCCTATCCTTAAAAATTATGACCTAACTGATTTCTTCAAACTCATGGATAAAGCCATGGATGAAATGCCCTCAGGAGCTTTAAATGGCCTAACCCCTAATGAATATAAAAAACGCAAAGAAGAAGAAGCAAGACTTGCCTATGAAGAAACTAAAAACTATATCCCGCAAACAGATGCGAACATAGGTCAAAAAAATTCAGACCAATTTTATAAACTTTACTTTGCACTTCTAGATTATACCAACCAAAAATATCAAATCAAAAAAGGCTATAAAATATATAAAAAACAAAATCGAAATCCAAAAGATCTTTACGAAATAATCGAAAAGCTGTGGAAAAATCAAAAAGAAATAATAGATGAATTTATAAGTAAAAACCCATATAAGCTTAATGATGAAGAACTTGAAATCATCAAAGAATTTAAAAATGGAATCAGAAACATCTATATAATCGCTCGTTATGAAGAAGAATATACTGCCTTTATGACTCCAAATAAAACATACATGATAAAAGGTGTTAATACGAATGTTGATGAAATTATTCCCTATAACGAACTTCCCAAAGCTGTCATCACGACCATTCTTCCGTTTAAAGACCATTTAATCTATGATGGAATAATTGTAAGCTATCCAATCGACCTTGGAATGGAATTTAAAAAAATAGTCGCCAAAGAATATCAAAATAACATAAAGTATTATCACTTATAAAAAGGTAAGTATTTAGAAAATTAATTTTCAATAAGGAGACAATCCATGTCAGAAATAACAAACTTTAAAACCTTCGAAAAGGAATATAACCGAGAATTTAAAAAAATAATAAAAAGTAAAATAGATGAAAACACCTGGTCAAAATATACAAACCTTGTAAATGGTTTACTAAAAAATGTCAACATAAAAAACGATGAAGAAACCTATAAAATTTTCGAATATCTTACCTTAGCAATAGATAAAATATATTTTTTTGAAAAAGTTCAAGATAAAGAAAATTTAATTACTCAAATATATACACACTTTAAACCCGTATTTACACAAGATAAAATACTTGATAACTATCTCAAATTTGTCAAAGAAATATTTACCGGAAACACTTATTCCCACTTTAACCTTCAAAATGAAGTCCTAGATATACTCTCTCAAATAACTAATCAAAATAACAAAGAAGAAAAAGTCATAAACTCTCTAAAAAAAGCATTAAACCAAAATGAATCAGATGACCTTGCCCTCTATCTTCTAAAATTAATTAAAAAATATCACGGAAAAGAAGAAGCCCTCAAAGAAGCTGAAAATTACTTATACTGCCCTAAAGTATGTGATTACCTTTTAGAATATTATCACAGTAATCCATTTAAAGCCAAAGAATTACTTTTAAAAATTATCAAAAAAGAAAGGAGAGACTAATATGAAGAAAAAACATAAACCAAACTTACTTCAAAAATATGGCAAATATTTTAGTGATATTATCAAGGACCGTGGACGCGATTACTATCAAAGTAATAATGTTATCATCTGTCAAAAAATAAATAATAAATATACTGCCAAAATCAAAGGCTCAAACCATGATTACCATAAAGTAACCATCGAATTTATAGATGGTGACATTGATATGACCTGTTCTTGCCCATGTGATTTTAACTGTAAACACGAATATGCGACTCTAATAACGATAAAAAATCAAGACTATCAAACAGTTAGGTTAACACCAAAAATCAGTCGTAAAAAAGAACCATTAAATAAAACACTAGAAAAAATACCAGCCGAAGAATTAAAAGAATACCTATGTCAAAACATTTCAAACCTTATAGACTTTGACAAAACAAAATTTGAAAAGAAATTCTCAAAATATATGCCGTGTCAAAGTTATAATTACTATTATAATAACCTTTATAACGCAATCGTTTTAAATGAAGACTATGGAAAACTCGCCAATCAATATAAAACCGATATTATATGTAATGTAGTCTCTCATAAATATCGTAACGTTTTCACGATTATCAAAGCCATAGTAAATGCCCTTCACCACACCAAAAATCTAGATTCCTTTGATTCATTCAAATTTCTTGAAAGTATTCGCGTATTTCTCTATTCTCTAACCAACAATAATGATAAATCTCTCATTAAAGACGTTAAGTCATGGTATCTTTATCTAAAGAAAAATCGCTACTTTGGTAGCTTTGTCTTAGAATCATTTATCAAATTTGGGGACATAAATTAGATGAATAAAGAACTAGAATTCAAAATGAGAGATGGGCTTATCATAAGAGGTTCCTTAGAAGGAAACCCAGAATCCGAAAACCTTGTCGTTATGCTTCACATTGGAGGCTATGACTGCCATGAAAAAGGTATCAAAGAAGTAAAAAAATATCTTATAATCCCCTAGGTAATTATGACTACCTTACTCAAATACTTAAAGACGACTATTTTATTTTAAGAATAGATCAAAGAAATCATGGTAAGAGCGGCAAAAACATCGATATTTCAAAACTAAAAGAGCTATTAAATGTTCCTGAAAAAGACTAAATAATCAAAACCTTACTCGAAAGAGACAAACAAAAAATAAATGACATAATAAAGACCTATCTTGAGTTATCCACCATAATAAAAAAGCACCTTTATGAACTGTACCCCATTTAATGGACATTAAAATAAAAGGTTCTTTTAAATATAGTATAGTGTAATATAAAATGGTATC
>CALVIC010000002.1 GCA_944329365.1 uncultured Bacilli bacterium | reverse complement strand
GAACCAACTCCAGAACCAACTCCAGAACCAACTCCAGAACCAACTCCAGAACCAACTCCAGAACCAACTCCAGAACCAACTCCAGAACCGACTCCAGAACCAACTCCAGAACCAACTCCAGAACCAACTCCGGAACCAACTCCGGAACCAACTCCAGAACCAACTCCGGAACCTAGTATTCAAGCACCAATTGTTAGTAGTAATCCATTAGCTACGACCGGTTCTGGCATATCAGGTATGATGGCCGCTTCTAGCTTATTAGGACTTGGTGGTATTGCAACGCTTGTTGGTAGATATAAATTGTCAAATAGTGATAAATATAAAAGAGCTTATGGACGCGTTGATGCGATGACAGATATGCTAGGTAGTATGAACAAACTTATTGAAAATTCAAAAATTAGATAAGTATAGTAAGGGAGGAATACTTATGAAAATTTTAAATAAAATTAGTAGTATACTATGTTCTATATTATTAGTTGCAGTTTTCGCAATTTCTAGTATCGGACAAACGTTAGCTGCTCCAAGTAATGTTACTGTTGACCGTGAAGGTGTCATGAATTCAGTTATTGGAGAAAATTACAGATGGGCAAAATTTATAACTTCCGACGGTAAGGTTGCTTACTGTATGGATTTAGCTAAAAAATGGCCAGAGAGACAAACTAGTGTTGCTGTTTCAGGTGAAGCTGATAATGGGGTAAGATACATTTTAGAAAATGGTTATCCTAATAAATCAATTTACGGTAATAGAGATGTCGATAGATTTATTACTCAGGCCGCAATTTGGTGGTATTTAGCTGATACTGGACAAACTGCTGCTTTGAGTGAAGATTTTACAACTAATTCAGCTGATCCTTATGGGGTAAGAGATTTAATTAAAAATTTAGTTAATGAGGCCAAAAATGCTGGAGATGTGGCAAGTGTTTCATTAAATGTTAATGCATCTAATACTAATATGAATTTATCAAACGATGGAAATTACTTTGTTTCAGGTGAAATTTCTGTTGAAGTATCAGGGGTTAATACTTATACTGTAGGACTTTCTGGAGCTCCAGAAGGGGCTGTTGTTACTGATACAAATGGTAATAGTAAAACTACATTTAATGCCGGTGAGAAATTTTTAGTTAAAGTTCCAACTAATGTTATCGCCGAATCATTAAAATTAAAGGTTAATGTAACTGCTTCAAATACAGTTAACAAAGCTTATATTTTAAAACCTTCAGATGATAGTTATCAAAGACTTACAGCTTTATATCCAGATGAACAAAAAGTTACCAAATCAGTTACTTTAAGTGCTAAAATGGATAAACCTAGAGTTTGTGTTGACTATGTTATTGTTGGTGATGTAAGACCTAATCCGGATTTAACTGATCCAACTCCAGGTAAAACATGTTACGATAAAGGAACTCATTATACTCAAGAAGATGAACTTACAACTAGACAAGAAAATTGTAAATTCAACGGATGGTATACAAATGAAGATTTAACTGGTAAATGGGAAGATGGTACAGCGCTTAATAAAGATATGACATTATATGGTGCTTGGGACTGTGGTACGGCAATTACTGTACCTAATACAGCTGCAAGTGTTCCGCTTATTATCTTAGGTGTTGGTCTTGTGATTATATTTGCCGGTGTTGGAGTAATTGTTTACCGTGACAAGAAAAATAAAAAACAAGCTGCTAAGTAATTTTAAAGAGACGAATTAATTCGTTTCTTTTTATATTGCCTTGATTTTATTGATTTTTGAGTGAAAAGACGATATAATTTTAAGTAGTGAAGGGAGCTAATAAAATGTTACAAAAGCCTAAAGGTACTTATGATATATATGGTAAGAGATCATTAATGATGAATTATTTAAAAGAAGTTTTTAGTAATTTAATCGATAAATATAATGCGAGTTATTTTGAAACTCCAATGTTTGAGTCTAGCGAGCTATTCCACAGAGGGGTTGGAGAAACTACTGATATTGTTAGTAAAGAGACATACGATTTTAAAGATCGTGGAGATAGAAATATGACTTTAAGACCTGAGGGAACAGCGGGTATTGTTAGAAGTTTTATCGAAAATAAGTTATATGCGGAAAGTTTGCCATTAAAAGCTTGGTATATGGGTCCGATGTTTAGATACGAAAGACCACAAGCTGGAAGATATAGAGAATTTTATCAAATTGGCTTTGAATGTTTTGGAACTTATGATCCAATGATGGATGCTGAAACTATAAGTATTGTTTATAATTTCTTTAATTTGCTAGGTTTAAAAGGCGTTAAGGTTAACATTAATACTTTAGGTGATAAAGAATCAAGAGAGATGTATCACAAAGCTTTAATGGATTATTTTAAGCCTTATTTGAATGAACTTTGTGATGACTGTAATAGACGGTTTGAAAAAAATCCACTTAGAATACTTGATTGTAAGGTCGATGCTGATAATGATTTTATGAAATGTGCACCTCGAATGACCGATTATTTGAACGAGGTTAGTAGGGAACACTTTTCTTTAGTTAAAAACTATTTAGATGCGATGAATATCGATTACGAGGTTAATTCAAATATCGTTAGAGGTCTTGATTATTATACGCATACAGTATTTGAAGTCGTAGCTGATATTAAGGATTTTGGAAGTCAAAATGTTTTAGCTGGCGGCGGAAGATACAATAATTTGGTCGAAAACATCGGGGGTCCAAGTGTTCCTGGTGTCGGTTTTGCAATAGGGGTTGAAAGATTGTTACTGGCTTTGGAGTATGAAGGTCTTGATAATATCGAATTTAATCCAGTAGATGTTTATATATTTGGGGCTAGCGAAAATGAAAAAGAATATATAATGAAGTTAGCTAATGATTTGCGTGGCAATGGGTTTAAAATTGATGTTGATTATGAGAGTAAGAGTTTTAAAAATAATTTTAAGAGAGCTGATAAGTTAAATTCAAGGTTTGTAATAATTATTGGTGAAGAAGAGGTTAAGACAAAGATTTTAACAGTTAAGAATAATAAGACAAAAGAGGAATATAAGGTAAATATAGATGAGTTAATTAAATTTTTAGATGAAAAATTAGGTGATTTTGATGAAGATTAATAATACAAGTTTAAGTAAAAATGATGAGGGTAAGAAAGTAACTTTATATGGATGGGTTAATAAAAAAAGGAATTTAGGTGGTCTTGTTTTTATTGATTTGAGAGATAGAAGTGGGATTATTCAATTAGTAATTCATCCGGATAGTGATTTTTATAAGATTGCTTCTAGTTTAAAAAGTGAATCAGTTATTAAGGTTTGCGGAGTTGTTAATTTAAGAGAAACTCCAAATAAAAACTTAGTTACAGGAGAGATTGAAGTTAATGTAGAGTCATTAGAAGTTTTAAATGAAGCGGCTGATTTACCTTTCGATTTAAATAATGTAACGGCTTTAGAAGATACAAGACTTAAATATAGATATTTAGATTTGCGCAGAGAGGAACTTAAAAATAATATTGTTACAAGGCATAAGATTGTTCAAAGTGCGAGAGAGTATCTAAATTCTTTAGATTTTTTAGAAATTGAGACACCGATTTTGTGTAAGTCAACACCCGAGGGTGCAAGAGATTATTTGGTTCCATCGAGGGTTAATAAGGGTGAGTTTTACGCACTACCCCAGTCACCACAGCTTTTGAAGCAACTTTTAATGGCTTCAGGAATGGAGAGATATTATCAAATAGCTAGATGTTTTAGGGATGAGGATTTACGAGCTGATAGACAGCCGGAATTTACGCAAATAGATATGGAAATGAGTTTTGTTTCGGAAGAAGATGTAATGGAAGTTACAGAGGGTCTTTTAAAGAAAGTGTTTAAAGATGTAAAGGGCCTTGATATAAAGACACCATTTGAAAGAATGACTTATACAAATGCTATAAATTTATATGGTAGTGATAAGCCTGATACGAGATTTGAGATGCTTATTTCAGATATTTCAGATTTATTTGTAAATACGGATTTTAAAGTATTTAAAGATGTTTTAGATAATGGTGGGATTATTAATGCAATTGTTGTTAAAGGAGGAGCTTCTAAGTATTCAAGAAAAGATATCGATAAACTTCAAGAGTTTGTAAAGGCTTACGGAGCTAAAGCTTTGGCTTTCCTCAAGTATAATGATGAAATTACAGGTAGTATTGTCAAGTTTGTTGATGAAAGAATTATTAATAAATTAAATTTAAAGAATGACGATTTGGTTTTAATTATTGGTGATAAGAAGAAGATTGTGAAAACAGCTTTAGGCGCTTTAAGGGTAAAGATTGCTAAAGAAATGAATTTAATTGATGAGAGTAAATTTAATTTCTTATGGGTAACGGATTTTCCAATGTTTGAATATAGTGAAGAAGAGGGAAGATATTTGGCATGTCATCATCCGTTTACTTTACCACAAGATGTAAATGCTTTAGATGACCGGGAACATGCGAAAGCAAGAGCTTATGATATTGTTTTAAACGGTTATGAAGCAGGCGGCGGTAGTCTTAGAATACATGACCCTAAGGTTCAAGAAAAGGTTTTAGAAGAACTTGGATTTACTAAGGAAGAGGCAAATGAAAGATTTGGATTTTTAATAAATGCTTTAAATTATGGAACTCCTCCTCATGGAGGTTTGGCAATTGGACTTGAGAGACTTTGTATGATTATATGCGGAACAGATAATATTCGTGATGTTATTGCATTTCCAAAGACAGCTAGTGCATCAGATCTTATGATGGAGGCACCAGATTATGTTGATAAAAGTCAGCTTGATGATTTAAATATCGATTTGAAAAAAGGTGATTAAATGGACAGTAAATTAAAGGATGTTTTTGCAGATGTTTACAAAACTTGTCCGCAAGACGAGATGGCTTTATGTGAAATTATCGCTAGTATTTTGAACAATGAAAATATATATAAATCTGATGATAATGTAAATAGATTATTAGGACTTAGTCACGAGAATATTTTGATCGATGGTGATTTTGGAATTGGGAAAACGACGATGGTAGAAGAGGTTGCCAAAGTTTTGAATATCCCTTTTTATAAGTTCCCTTTTTCAAAGGTGAATGATGAAGTTGTTTGGAATTTGCTTGTAGGTAATTTTAGAGATATTTTTACAATGATGTATCGAAAAAATCATAATCCAAGACTTCATGGGGTAATTGTTATTGAGGAAATGGAAAGAATTCTCGATGATGACGCTCTTATAGTTTTAGATGGAATTATCGATTTTGATGATTTTAAAATTTACGATGATGATTTAAAGGAAAATGTGACTCTTGATATTTCTAATATAACTTTTGTCGGGGAAGTAAATAGAAATAGAGCTATGGATTATGTAAGTGTTCCAGATTTTAATATTTCATTTTTAAGTAAAACGAATACACAAGATAATAGTGATGAGACGAAAACTGAAGTGCAAGATGATGAAATAAAGAAAATTAGTCAAAAGGCGTTGATAGATTTTGCTAAAATGAAATTATTAGAGAGAAAAATTGACTATATTGAAAACTCAGCGGTAATGTGGCATGTATTTCAAAAACATATTAAATTTGAAAAGATAGATAAGGATAGTATTAAAATTATTTTAAGAGATTCTTATATATCAAAATATAAAGCATTAGTATCAAGCCTTGGGGTAGATGATTATTTGTACTTTTTTGATGATAAATTATTAGATGGCTTAGCTGAACTTTTAGCTGAAGATTACAACAAGTTGTATTCGGTTCCAAGCTGTTTTCAAGAAATTTTACGAATAAAGATGGATAATGGTTCTATCGACATGTTTCCATTAAGCCGGCAAAAAAAGAAAGAAATGTAATATGTTAAACGGGGGATTATATGGGCGATGAATTAAAGGTAAAAGATGTTTTTACAAAAGTGTATAGAAACTGTCCGCAAGATAAAAGTGCATTAATTAGGTTAATTATGCAAGTACATACTAATCAAAATATTTATAATAAAAAAGAAAATAAAGATAAGTATAGTGAAAATGATTACAAGGCTAAACACGAAAATATTTTGTTAGATGGTGATTTTGGAATTGGGAAGACGACAATGGTTGAGGAGGTTGCGAAAGCTTTCAAGATACCTTTTTATAAATTTTTATTTCCAAAAATTGGTAATATTGTAAGTTCGGATATTTTACTTCAAAATTTTAATGATATTTTTGCAAATATGTATAATGAGAATGGTCACAATACAAAGTTAACGGGGATAGTATTAATCGATGAGCTTGAAAAAGTTTTAGAGTTTGATTGCTTTAATATGCTTGATAATATTATTTCAATGAAATGTTTTTCACTTTATGATGAAAACAGTGACTCATATATTATTTTAGATATTTCTAATGTAACTTTTGTTGGTGAAATAAATAGAGATATGGCTTCTGAATATGTAAGTATTCCGAATATTAAATATGTATCTTTTTCAGAGGTTAGTGGTGACGATGGCGATGAGATTATATACGTGAATGATGATGAACTTGATAAAAAGCAGATTGAAATAGATAAAAAAATAAAGAAGTTTATGAGTGGTAAGGATAATGTTTCAGAGGATTTGGAATGTTTGAGAACTGAAAATATTAATTTACAAGTTTTAAAAGAACAGCTTGTAGAGAAAGAGAGACAAAATGCTTTTAATTCAAAAGTTGATTATATTACCGATACTCCATCAATGTGGCATTTGTTTGGAAATCATATTTCTTTTCTACCGCTTAGTTTAGATAGTATAATAACGATTTTAGTTGAGTCGAATATTTCAGAATATAAAAATTTAGCTTCTAAATTGGGTGCTGAAGATTTTTTGGAATTTGTTAATAAAGAGGTAATAATTCAGGCTGGAGAGATGATTCTAGATAATCCAAATAAACTTTATTCAGTTCCGGATGTTTTTTATAAAATAGCTGAAGAACTTAATAACGATGATATGATAGATTTATATGGTAAAACTTTAGTAAAGAGGGACTCTAATGGAAAATATTAAAGATATTTATAATACTATTTATAAAAAATGTCCACAAGATGGTGAGACTTTATATAAGCTTATTCAGGTAATGATGCATAATAAAAATATTTCAGATAAAGGAAATTATGCCGGAGTTCATAAGAATATTTTATTGGCGGGTAATTTTGGAATTGGAAAGACGACAATGGTCAGAGAATGTGCCAAGGCTTTTAATTTGCCTTTTCACGAACTTGATGCTTCACTTCAATATGGAATTGATTTAGGTTTTGATGAATCTTTTTATGAGATTATAAATGAATTAAGATTAGAAAACCGTGATGAACTTTTAACAGGTGTTGTTTTAATTGATAATTTAGATGAGGTGTTTTTAAATAATACGCAAAAGTCACTTGGAAATTATATGAAAAATAGAACGATGGAAGTTTCTGATAATAATGTTTTTCTCGATAATATTATTTATGTTGGGGAGTTTGATATAGGTAATTACTTGAAAAAAAGCAATTTTAATTTTAATGTGAAATTAAGTTTGGATAAAATATTTTCGAAGAAAAAACGTGCAGCTTTTGTAAATAATGAGACATTAAAGCAATATAATAAAATGATATATTCAGTGTTTAATAGTAGGGATATGTGGAACATGTTTGCAGAACATATTATAATGCCAGATTTAGATAAAGAAGCAATTAGAAAAATTTTAGAAGATTCGCCAATGTCAGAATATCAAGAATTTCTTTCACAATTAGATATCGATGAATTTGGCGGGTTTACAAATAAAAAGGTTGTCGATTATGTGGTGTCTTCAGTAATGAATAGTCCACTTAAACTTAATGCTGTTTCGACTATTTTAAATGATTTATATATAGATGGTAAAAAGCATGTTAAAAAGCCTAGATAAGGCTTTTTTTGGAGGTTATAATGGAGAAGTATAAGGAAATTGAAAGGTCGATAATAAAGAAATTTAGGCCATGTATTTGGAGTAAATTTATGAAAGCGGTTAAAGATTATATGCTTATTTCCGAAGGTGATAAAATTGCGGTTTGTATAAGTGGAGGTAAGGATTCAGCTTTACTGGCCAAGTGTATGGAAGAGCTGCAAAAACATGGTAATGTTAAGTTTGAACTGGAGTATATTGTGATGGATCCGGGTTATACTAAAGAGGTTTTGGATAAGATAAAGGAGAATTTAAGAATTTTAAATATTGACGCTCATATTTTTAGAACGGAGATTTTTAAAATAGCCGATATTTCTAAAGCTAAGAGTCCTTGTTTTTTATGTGCGAGGATGAGAAGAGGATATCTTTATAATTTTGCGAAGAATTTGGGGTGCAACAAGATTGCTTTGGGACATCATTACGATGATGTTTTAGCTACGATTTTACTAAATCTCACTTATAATGGTTCTTTTGGGGGAATGAGGCCAAAACTTTACAGTGATCATTTTGTGGGAATGGAACTTATAAGACCTCTTTATTTAGTTAGGGAAGCTGATATTATTGAATGGGCAAGGTATAATGGTTTGACTTTTATAGGTTGTGCGTGCCCAGTTACAAGAAAATCTTCCGGGAAGAGACTTCTTATGAAAAACATGATAGAGGATTTAAAGAAATATAATCCAGATATTGAAAAGAGTTTGTTTTCATCGATTAATAATATCAATTTAAATACAGTATTAAGTTATAATAAGAATGGAGAGAAATACAGTTTTTTGGACGATTATGATAAGTGATGTCTAATTTTGAAAATACAATGGATTTTTGAATAGATATATGTTATAATGTAATTGTCTAGAAGAGATGTCATTATGAAAAACCTTCTAAGTATAACGATTGGGAATCTAATTCGCTGGTGGTGTAGAATACTTTAATTTATTAAAGGATCCTAAAGCTGGTGATGTGATGCCCACCTGGGAGATCAGGTTTTAATTCGTTAAGGCGTCCTTCTAGATTTTTTATTTTGAAAAAACTGTTTACTTTTTGATAAACAGTTTTAATTATGTAATATTTTTTCGGTGTTTTTAAAGTTTAGTTTAGCGATTTTTTTAAGCTCTTCTTTGCCATATTTGGAAACGATTTGTTTTCCTATTTCGTCGACTTTTTCACCTGCTCCTTTGGGAATGTTTATGTTATATTTTTTAGATAATTTTTCCATTTCTTTTAAAAATATATATCTACTAATTACAGCTCCGCAGGCAACTGATAGGCATTGGTCTTCAGCTTTGGTAATAAATGTTAAATCTCTTTGAACGTTTGGTATATTTTTTAAATAATTATAATAGATATATTTTTCGGCAAACTGGTCGATGACGATGTATTCATAATCTGGATATTTTTTGGCCATTTCGGTTAGAACTTTATTGTGAAGGATAGCCTTCATGGCATTCATATTGACGTTTCCGTATTTGGTATTATATTCTTCGTTTGAAAGCATCATGGTGTAGTAGGGGATGTGTTTGATGATTTGGGGAACGGTTTTAAGGATGTGCTCGTCAGTCATTTTTTTAGAATCTCTGATACCTAGAGCTTCTAAGAATTTTATATTTTCTTTATTTACATAGGCGGCAGTAACGACGATTGGTCCAAAGTAATCACCGGTTCCAACTTCATCTGAACCGATTGAAGTAGCGTTATATATTTTAGGGTTTGTGTTTTTATTTTCTTTTTTCTTTTCACCAGCTACTTTCATATCGATTTTTTTATTTGGATTTAGATGTTTTTCCATTTCCTTCCACATGTTTGCGTCGATATCGGCACTTATACCTTGAAAGACGGCTTTGCCGGAGTTATAAAGGGTGACGACTGTGTCAGCTTCATCAGCTTGAAAAACGGCATAAGGCGGGGTTTTTAGCCTTTTTTTATCCTCAAAATATTCAGCCATTTTGTTCATGGTATTTTCGCTTACTTTGAGGGTAATGGTTTTAACTTTTTCTTTGTACATTTTGATCACCTGTAAATTATTTTAGCATAAATATTTGGGTTTCTCAATAAGGGGTTTATTTTTATTTGTTTTTGTAATATAATTGTTTTAGGAGGACAAATAATGAATATAGTTGATATTTTAATAATTGTATTTATCCTTTTGGGGGCGTTTATTGGTTTTAGAGATGGTTTTACTAAAGCTTTAGTAAATGCGATTGGTGTTATTGTGGTAACGGCAATTGCTTATGTACTGAAAAATCCTGTAAGTGAGATTTTGATGAGTTTTATGCCATTCTTTAATTTTGGTGGGATTACTTCTTTAAATATTGTCTTATATGAAGTAATTGCATTTTTATTAGTGTTTAGTATATTAATGATTATTTTGAAGATAGTTGCGGTGACGACAGGTATTTTTGAGACCTTTTTGAAGTTTACAATTGTTTTGGGTATTCCGTCAAAGATACTTGGAGCGGTTGTTGGGGCGATTAAAAATTATATTTTAGTTTTTTTTGCTTTATATGTTTTATCTCTTCCAACATTTGCATCTTGGAGTTTTATAAACGAATCGAGTTACCGTGAACCAATATTGTCAAGGACACCACTTTTATCAATGGTGGCTGCTCAGACGGTTTCTGTGTTTGACGATTTTGCTTCACTTAAAGATAAGTATGAAAATAGTGATAATACAAATGAATTTAATTTAGAGACAATCGATATTTTCCTTAAATACAAGGTAGTAACGCCTAAGACGGTTAATAGTTTGATCGACAATGGAAAATTAGATATCGATGGGATTGAAAATGTTTTGAATAAATACAAGGAGGAATAGGTTATGGGAATTATAAAAGGAAATCAAGATAATTTTGAAGAGTTAATTAGTAAAGGAATGGTTTTGGTTGATTTTTTTGCGACGTGGTGCGGCCCGTGTAAAATGCTGGCGCCAGAGCTTGAGAATGTTTCTCAAAAGGTCACAGTTGTCGAAATAGATGTCGATGAGAATTTGGAGTTAAGTAGACGCTTTGGCGTAATGAGTGTACCAACACTTATTTTGTTTAAAGACGGCAAAGAAGTTAACGTAAATGTTGGTTATATGCCAGCTGATGAAATTATCAAATGGATTAATCAATAGTTTTTAACCGTAAAATGTTTATTAGAAAAATTACTTTAAATATGATAGTACTAATACATAAATTTGTGTGAAATCTTTCCGTGATAAAAATGGAAAGTTTTTTTATATGTGTAATGCGATTTTGAAATTTAATAAAAAGGTAAGAACATTTACTTACCTCAAGGATACATTTAATTATGTTTTAATGTTTTTACTTTTGGAGTTATTTCAATTGTTATTTGTTTTTCAAGGTCTAATTGATGATATTCAACTCCACAACTATCGAATAATCTTCTTGATGCAATATTGTTTTCAGAATCTTTGTATTTATTTGATAAGTATATTACTTTTTTTATTCCAGATTGAATGATTATTTTGGCACATTCATTACATGGAAATAGGTCAACGTAGATTCTGGCGTTTTCAAAATCTTTTCTAGTTCCACGGTAGTTTAAAACGGCGTTCATTTCAGCGTGACATACATATGGATATTTGGTCTCTAGGTTTTCGCCTTGACGGTCCCATGGAAAGTTATCGTCATCAAATCCGTTTGGCGCGCCGTTATATCCAACTGATAATATACGATTATCTTCACTGACAATACAAGCGCCAACTTGGGTTGATGGGTCTTTACTGCGCATAGCAGTTAATTTGGCAATGGCGATGAAATATTCATCCCATGTTAAGTAATTTAATCTTTTAGTCATATATTGTTCCTTTCTTTTTTTGTTTTCCTTTTTCAGGAGTTTTATTTTTTTGAATTTCTTCTTTATTTACTATTAAAATTTGATTAGAGTTTTCTTTTTTAAGTTTATATTTTGTCTTTTTTGGCGTGGTTATGCTTTTTTCTATTTTATTTTCTTTTGTATTTGATTTTTCTTGACTTTTTTCATTTGAGTTTTCAGAGTTTGATTCTTCTAGTTTTTCTTTTTTGCGATTGGATTTTGCTTTGGCTTCGCTGTGATATTGTTTGATATTTATTATTTCAAGAGGAATTGTTACTAAACTTAAGCCAAGGCTTGTAGTAGTTATGAGTTCTGGACTTATGCCAAGAAAATTGGTATTACCCATAGAATAGCCTAGATAGCCGAGAATTAAGGCGGCAGAGAGTGGCCATATTTTTATTTTACCGATGAGGTTACTTTTGGGACTGTCTCCCTCTTCAAATGATTTAGCATTTATTAGGGCGATTGTTCCTTCAAGAAGACCGTTTATGATAAAGATAGGGGATATGGCAATTATTCCAACAATTAGACTTAAAGAAAATATTTTGTCCGATATGGCGTCTAAGACTGCACCTTCTTTGGTTTCTTCTTTGGCTATATATCTAGCTGCTTTGCCATCTAAAAAGTCCGATATAGCAAGTGTGCTTAAGAGAGTGACAAGGGCAGCTGGAGAGGCTCCGGAGTAGGCCATTATTGGCATGGCTACACCACCAATTGCTCTTGTAAAACTTAGCCAGTTCGGAATTAGTGAGAGTTTATTTTTCGGGTTTATTAGTGATTTAAAAATTAGTTTTGTATATTCTTTTATCTTTCCCATGTTATCACCCTTTTTTCTAAATACTTTAGCACATTTTCTTTTATATGTAAATATAGAGTTTGTTTTAAATTGGGACATGGCTATAGTAATAGTTTGGAATAATAGAAAATTTTTGATATAATATTTTGTGGTGATACAAGTGAAGAGAATATTCTTGGTGGCACTTATTTGTGTTATTGTTGATCAGGTTATTAAGAATTTTTTGTGTTTTTCGATGAATATGGGAGAAAGCGTTTCGATTATAGATGGTTTTTTCTCGCTTACTTTAATTGGAAATACAGGGGCGGCTTTTAGTTTATTTAGTTCGGGAACGATTTTTTTGATTATCGTTTCAATTGTTGTTTTAAATGTGATTTATTTTTGGCTGATAAAAGATAAAAATTTAAATATGTTTGAAGAGATTACATATGGACTCTTGATGGGAGGAATTACCGGAAATCTAATTGATAGGGTATGGCATATGCAGGTAATCGATTATTTGGATTTTAATTTGCTTGGGTATAGTTTCCCGGTATTTAATTTAGCTGATATATTAATTGTTATATCCCTGCTCATGATTGTGATTTATACGTTAAAGGGTGATAAAAATGAAAATTCAGGTAAAAGAAGAAAACGTTCGGCTTGATCAGTATTTAGCAAAAGAACTTGATATAAGCCGAAGTCAAGTATTAAAGATGATTAAGAATGACGAGGTTTTAGTTAATGGAAAAAAGGTAAAAAGTGGTTATAACACTTTAAATGGTGATATAATAGATGTTAACCACGTAGATGATACTGAAATTTTACCAGAAAAGATGGATTTAGATATTGTCTATGAGGATGATTATTTGATGGTTGTCAACAAGGCCAACGGGGTAGTGGTTCACCCGGCACCGGGTAATTATCATGGAACTTTGGTTAATGGTCTTTTAGCTCACGGAAAATTAAGTGATGTAAACGGCGAGTTTAGACCGGGAATTGTTCACCGAATCGATGCTTATACAACAGGTTTACTAATGATTGCGAAAAACAATAAGGTTCACGAGGCTTTAGCTAAGGAACTTTCGGAAAAGAAGACGCATAGGAAGTATATCGCTTTAGTTTGGGGAACTATTCCAAGTGATACAGGTTTAATAGATGCGCCAATCGGAAGAAGTCCTAAGGACAGAAAGAAAATGGCGGTTGTTGCTGGTGGCAAGAGGGCGGTTACTCATTTTAGGGTTTTAAAGAGGTTTGCTAAAGCTACTTTAGTGGAACTTGTTTTAGAGACTGGAAGGACACATCAGATAAGGGTTCATATGAATTATATTGGGCATCCGGTGGTCAACGATCCTGTTTATGGCGGAGAGAAGCTTATCGATGATACAGGTCAGTGTTTACACGCAAAGGAACTTGGGTTTACCCATCCGGTGACAGGCATGTATATGGAGTTTGATAGTGAGCTTCCGGAGTGCTTTATGAATATTTTGAAAAAGTTTGAGTAGGTGATTTTATGAACGAATTAGTTATAGATAAAAAAGAAGAGCTGGTCATGAAACTTCTTCATTATTTTATAACGGAGAGGGGTTATAGTCCGGTTATCATTAGGGGTATTCAAGATGAGATATGGCTTGAAAATTTAGATGATGATTATAAAATTGTCAGAATTGTGTCAGGCTATATTCACAATGATGAGCAATTTAAGTATGATTTATATAAAACTAAATCTTTACTTAAGACGATAAAGAAAAAAACACTTTCGTTTAGTATGAATGCGCTTAGTATATTCGTAAATTTGGGCGACAATGTTAATATGGATAATTTTAAGGAACACAATAATATTAGTTTTGCTGAGGTTAATAGTATCGATGATCTTAAGAAATACCGTTTTGTAATCGACAGTTATCCGGATATTACAAAAGAGAGTAATTTTAAGGAAAAGGGTTTAGAGCTTTTTATGAAGATTACTAGTGATATAAACAAGAAAAATGAAGGAGAGGCCAAAATGAACGAGGAAGTATTTAGTATAAAAAAGCCAATTGTAACTTCAATATTAGTTTTTATCAATGTGGTTATATTTATTCTTTGTCAGTTTAATATTTTATCAATTTCTGATTTTGCAGTAAATAGAGATTTGATTATAAGTGGTCAGTATTATAGACTTTTTACGGGTATGTTTTTACATGCAAATATTATTCATATTTTGTTTAATATGTATGCTTTATATGTCATCGGCATGCAACTCGAGAGTTTCTTAGGTAAGGCTAAGTATTTGGTTGTTTATTTACTTTCAGGTCTTTCTGGAAGTATGCTTTCTATTTTCTTCGATAATGGATTTAGTGTCGGAGCTTCTGGAGCAATATTCGGTTTACTAGGTTCGCTTTTATATTTTGGTTTCCATTATAGGGTTTATCTTGATAGTGTGATTAAGTCACAGATTATTCCACTTATCGTTTTAAACTTACTAATCGGATTTATGTCAACGGGTATTGATAACTGGGCTCATATCGGCGGTTTAATAGGCGGTATTCTTTCAACTATGGCTGTCGGTATTAAGTATAAATCTACTACTTTCGAGATGGTCAATGGTGTGATACTTTATTTAATTCTTATTGGTTTTCTTGGATATATGGTATTTGTGAGAGGAATTTAATATTCCTTTTTTTGTGTGGCAAAAAATGTAAATGGAAATGTGTTACTATTCACAGCTAAATATGTAAAATAATTTAAATGAAAATGAATATCTATGCTTTTGATGGATATTTTTTACTGCGGAAAAATTCTAGAAAACCTTTGAAAAATAAGGGGAAAACGCATTTTTCTGTTGAAATATTTTACTATTTTTGTTATAGTTATTTTAGTAAAAAGGAAGCAAGTATTTTCCATGTCAACAATGAAACATTATAGAAATATGCTTTTTGATGATTATCAAAAATTAGAACTTAAAAATGCTGAATTAAGTAAAGAAAATAGATACTTAAAATACGAAAATGATCTTCTCGAAAGGAAATATAATACCTTAATGAATAAATATAAATGTCTTAAAGAAAATATTATCGATAATGAAAAACAAAAATATCAAAAACAAATAGATGAAAAAGATAAAGAAATTGAAAGATTAAAATCTCTTCTTAACAATGATGGTACGAATAGTGGTCTACCTACAAGTAAAACTCCAATAAATAAAACAAAGTTATACCTAATAGTAGAAAGAAAAGCAATAAAAATATAGGTGGCCAAAAAGGTCATAAAAAACACAAATTAGAAAAATTTAAAGAAGAAGATATTAATGAAGTTGAATATATTGAGTTAGATAAATGTCCTGATTGTAATCATGAATTGATAGATACAAATGAAACGATTGATAAAGACGTTTTAGATTATAAATTAGTCACTATTAAAAAGAGAGTGAAATTCAAGAAATATAAATGCTTAAATTGTAATAAAGAAATACATTCAAGGATACCTAATGAATTAAAGGAAGAGATACAATATGGTCCAAACGTAAAATCATTAGTTTTAGAATTGTTAAACGAAGGATATGTTTCAATAAATAGAGTTAAAAGAATTATCAAAGGCCTAAGTCAAAACGACATTGATTTAAGTGAAGGATATATAGCTAAAGTTCAAAAAAACGCTTCCAAACAGTTAGAAAAATTTGAAAGTGAATTAAAAGATAAATTAATAAAAAGTTCATTACTTTATTGGGATGATACTGTTATTTTTGTCGATACTAAACGGGCGTGTTTAAGATTTTATGGTGATGACAAATTAGCGTTTTATGTAGCTCATAATCAAAAAAACAAAGATGGGCTTGATAAAGATGAGATACTTAAAAACCTTGATAATAAAACCAAAGTAATGCATGACCATAATAAAATTAATTACAACAAAGAATATTCATTTATCAATCTTGAATGCAATGCCCATTTACAAAGAGATCTTCAAAAAGTGATTGATAATTTAGATTCGAATTGGGCAAAAGAATTAAAGACATTAATATCAAATAGTATTAAAGTACGAGATGAATATATAGCTAACAAACAAACACATAATGACGAATTTACTAATGATTTCTTCGACGAATTTAATAAAATAATGTTATCGGCTATGGAAGAAAACAGAGAAAATGAACATGTGTATTATAAAGATATAGAAAAGACTTTAATACTTAGAATATTAGATTATAAAGATAATTATTTTGCTTTGGTTTGTGATTTTGATATTCCAACAACTAACAATTTATCTGAACGTTCACTTAGATCAAGTAAGACAAAATTAAAGGTATCTGGACAATTTAAGAATATAGATAGAGCGAAAGATTTTGCTACTATAAAAAGTTATATAGAAACTTGTTATAGGAACGACGTAAATCCATATAATGCTTTAATAAGATTATCTCTTGGCGTACCTTTAACTATGAACGAAATTTTAGGCGAAGAAAAATAGCGATTATCTCCGCTATTTTTAAGTGTAATTATCTATATGGCTGTGAATAGTAACGAAAATGTCAAGTTTTGTAAAATAATGTAACAAAATTAATGGAAAAAATTGTCTAAAAATGTTATAATTATGTTAGTAAAATAATAAGGAGGATGCTTAATGAAGAAATTTTCAATTATAACACTTATTTTAGCAATTGTCTTGACGAGTTTTATGCCGTTTTATAAGGTAGAAGCAGCTACTCCTTATACGGTTGAAATGGTAAGTAATAATACTAATAATGCATATGTTGGTTCTTATTCATCTTATGAAGATGCGGTAAAAGCGATGAATAGTCAAAATTCTACAAGTACTAGTGTAGCAACTATTTATAAAGATGGTGTTCCTATAGATAGTAAGTATGCAATATTTAAGTTTAAACCTACTGCTAATAATGAATATTATAATTTATATAGTTCAAGCACTGGACCTATGTATACAGGTATACATACTAATTCTGGTAGTGATGCTGCTTTGCTTGGCTATTCAACAAACGGCCGTGTCAAAATTATGATAAGCGGTTACGTTGGGTGGACAGAAATTGAAAATGGCGTGATTACTCCGATTTCTCTGCTTGCGGTAAATGGAAATACACTTTATGTTCCTGGAAAATCGAATAAAGTGCGAGTGTCCCCTTCAACAACAGCGACAGTTATCGCTACTATAACATCACCTCATACGTTTACTTATACAGAAATAAAAGATGATGGTGATAATATCTGGTATAAAATAAGTTATGGTGGAAGAGATGCATGGATTGCTAAAGGAGATAGCATGACAATATACAATAATGGCGATTCAAGTTTAAATACTTATTATGAAAAAAATAAGGATTCTGGTAATTTAATTCATCATTTTACTTACTATGCTGGTACAGGATATGGCAATTCATTTACAAATTTGGGCAAAGCTCCTGATTATTTAACTCCAGGTGTTAAATATTATAGTTTTGATGGTAATTACTTTTATTCAACCTTAACAGATATGCTTGATGATTATAGAAACTTTAGTTATAATGGCAATGTTACTGTTGGTGATTATAATAGGAGTATTAATAAAGACAATCCTTTTTATGCCTATTTCTTATATTTGCCAAGTCATTCGGTTACTGGGTATACTGCTGAAGATTTTGATAATATTATTGCAAGCAAAGGGTATACTGCTTCAACCTCAAAAATGTATGGCACTGGTAAATATTTTAAGGAGGCTGAAGCAAAATATGGTCAGAATGCATTGACAGCTTTTGGTACTGCTATAAACGAAAGCGCATATGGTACTAGTAGAATTGCAATGGATAAAAACAATTTGTTTGGATATGGTGCATATGATAGTTGTGCTTATGATTGTGCAAAAACTTATGATAGTCCTCGAGATTCAATTATGGATTATGCGAAAACATCTGGTAGTAGTTATTCTTTGGTAACAGGAAATAATTATCATGGCGGACATTATGGCAATAAAGCTGGTGGTCGCAATGTAAGATGGGCTACAGATCCTTATTGGGGTGAAAAGCAGGCTGCTAATTCTCTTTCTATTGATAATTCTTATGGGGGCAAAGAATATAATTCTACAACGATTGGTGTTGCAAAAAAAGGCCATGTTTGGGTTCAAGTGTTTAAGAGTCCAAATCAATCTGATTATTTATATACGATGAAAAATCCGAATAGTAATGAAAATATTTATGATATGTCAGTTAGTATAGTTGATAAAGTTCAAGGTGTAGATCAAGAATATTATAAAATATATACTGATTTACCAGCTTCAGATAATAATGTGTTTGGATATGTTAAAGTTTCTGATTTTAATGTTTCAAATAATCAACCTGTAATAATTGCAAATGATTTAACTATTACTGAGGGAAGTTCGTTTAATCCTATGGATTGGGTTAGTGCGTCAGATGTAGAGAATGGTAATTTAACTGATAGAGTTACTTATGATAGTGATGTTAAACCTGATGTAGAAGGTACATATCATGTTACATACAATGTTGTTGATAATAGTAATTTCCATGCCAGTAAAACGATAACGGTTAAGGTTGTTTCTAATGAAATGCCTACAATTGAAGCTTCTAACCGTGAAGTTAAGCAATTTAGTGAATTTAAATATATGGATGGTGTTAAAGCGACAGCTGCAGACGGTACTGATATTACAGACGATGTAACTTATGAAGAAACAGTAAATACTGATGTTGTGGATACTTATGAGGTTACTTATAAAGTTAAGGATTCTAAAGGTAAGGAAGCTAGTAAAACGATTACTGTTACAGTTATTCCTAATGAAAAACCTGTAATTAATGTAGAAGATAAGGAAATTTATTTAAATAGTGATTTTGATCCACTTGATGGAGTTACGGCAAGTGATGCCGAAGATGGACCTATTACTGATATTGAATATGACAGTGATGTAAAGCCTGATGTTATTGGTGATTATAAGGTGACTTATACAGTTCAGGATAAGAATGGTCAAGTTACTACTAAAATAATAACTGTTAAGGTTATTGCAAATCAACTTCCTGTTATAAATGCTTATGATAAGACAATTTATTTAAATAGTAAATTTGAACCGCTTGAAGGAGTAACTGCAAGTGATGCCGAAGATGGACCTATTACTGATATTAAGGTGGATAAAAACGACGTTAAAACAGATAGTCTTGGTAAATACGATGTAACTTATTCGGTAACAGATTCTTATAATCAAACGGTAACTAAAACAATAACGGTTACGGTTGTAGAAAAAGTTTTGGAGAAAAAAGATGGAAGATTTGATTTAGAATATTTCAAATATATTGATAATCAATTATATATTAAGGGATTTTCAACTATTGATGGAATTAATAACGATTTAAATACTAATATTTCTTATAAATTAAAATTTGTTAATTTAGATAATAATAAGGTGTTTGAACAGGATTTAAATAGGGTTGTTAATTCTGATGATATTCCATACGAAGTACCTTCTAGTGATGGTAAGAAATATACTTATGCTTGGTTTGATGGCAATATTGATTTATCTTCTGTAGAAGCAGGTAATTATAATATGTATGTTGTTGCATCAAGTGATGATTATTATTCAGAAAATCTAGTAAACAATCAAATTTTTTCTGAACAAGTTGCTTCCGCTTATGATAAATCTGGAAAATATATAATTACGAGAAATGATTATTTTGCTAAAGGCAAACCTTTACAACTGTTAGTTAGAAATGAAAAATTAGCGGATAAAACTGCGGATTCAACAACTAATCAATATGGACAATTAGATGATATGCATTTTGAAAAGAATGGTTTATTGTATTTAAAAGGTAATTCATTTAGTTATGGTTCTGATTTGTCTAGTACTTCTAATGTTAAAAGAACTATTATATTTGAAAATATTGATACTTTAGAACGTTATACATTTGATTTAGGTTCAATTACTGATGGTACTTATGAAGTGAAGATGCCAGTTTCTGATGGCCTTAGTAAAGATAGAGCGTGGTTTGAGAAAACAATTGATTTAAGCAATTTACCAAAAGGTCGGTATGTTATATATATAAATACAATATCTAATATTTCAGACATAAGTGAATTAAATGATCAAGCTTTTTATGGCTTTGATAATGTGAATGGAAATTTTGATTCTAAAACATATTCATTCTTATTAAATGAAAATCAAAGATATAGATTGGAATTAAAGATTTCTTAGTTAATTTTTACTTTGAAGCATTTGAAAATGTAATTAAAAAATTAAATTTTAAATCAGAAAATGACTGACTTAATTGATGTGAATCAGCTTTAGAAACATTAATTAAAAAGATTTTTAAAAATGAAAATCAAGGGTTTAGATGAACTTGCTTCATTCGCCCTTGATTTTCATTATATAATTATAATACTTTTATAAATAAAGTTTGTTTTTATTTGTTATCAATTAATAAATTAATCATATATAGAACATCTTCTACATGTTTTATAACTTATAATTATCTCTATATAGATTAATAAAAGTTACTTTTTTCATCGTTGTGCCTCGAGGTTTGCCATCAAGGCAATTTAATGATAAAACATCTCCTTTTGAAAGTGTAATTTATCATAAAAATTTTTTTATTTAAGTGTCTACTCTATGGGGCATTTTATTAAGGTATTTTTATATAAGATGACAGAGAAAAGAAATCTTACAGTACAAAGAGTGAGTAGTGTAGAATATTAAATGGATATGAGATATTTAAAATATAAAAAAGTAAAAAATATTGTTAAAATAGCTTATGCATATAGAAATAAATCCTTAATATTATCAAAACAGTATTATGTTTGATTGTAGAATTTAATACTTTGAAAATGTATAAATTAATGTTATTATTTAGGCAAATAAAAAGATAAGTTTTGTACTTATCTTTTTGTGAAATTTTTTCATTTGCATAGAATTATTATATTTTTGTGTATCTAATTCTATTTCAGTTTATTTAATAATTATTAGTGTATATGTATCACAATAATTTGCTGTAAAAGATTTTGGCATATCTTGATGTATCATGCCAGGACTTCCTTTTTGCGATGCTTTTTCAGTATATGTAAATTTAATTCCTGGATACGCATTTTGATAGTTTTTTAATGTAGCTGCTGCAGAATCACCATTTAGTGATGATTGTTTAACAATAGTTATGGTTTTGCTTCTATCACATGTGTCGGTATTCCCAGATTGTTGGTTAGAACCGCCTGGATTTTGTTGTGTATTAGAAGGTCTATTTGTACTTGATGGTCTATATGAGTTTGAACTACTTGAAGATGTTTTCTTGTTTGATGTTGTAGTTACTTTTTTACTTGTAGCAACGGTAAGTGTTATACTTTCGCCTTTAGCGACCTCAGTTCCAGATGAAATGTTTTGATTAATAATTGTTCCTTCTTTTTTAGTTGATGTTTCTTCAACAAATGAACATATTAATCCTAAATTGTCACATTCTTTTTGAGCTTCATTTCTTGTTTTTCCATTAAAGTTTGGAACATTTATAGCTTGACCTTTGGAAACGGTAACAGTAATTGTTTCGTTTAAGTTAATAGCTTTTCCTGTGTTAACTGATGTTTTGATTATATTTCCTTGAGCTATATCATTATTGAATTCTTCAACTATTTCGTATTTAACACCATTTGTATCAGCCCATGATTTAAATTCATCTATAGTGGTTAATTTTGGCATTTTTAATTTTCCTTTAGAAAAGGTTATGTCAACGGTTGTTCCTTCTTCGATTATGTCTCCTTCTTTATAATTTGCTTCGATAACTCTTCCTGATTTTATTTCGTTATCATATCTGTCTGAGTAGTTTATTTGTAAATCGTTTTCAATCATCCATTTTGTAATGTATAACATTGTTTTGTTTCTAAGATTTGGAACTTTTATTTCTTTTCCTTTGGAAACTGTTATAATGATGTGATCATCTGGATTTAATTTTGTTCCTTGTTTTGGACTTGTACTAATAATATTTCCTTTTTTAATTTTATTTGAAAACTCATATTTTATTTCATATGTTATTCCATTTTGGCCTAAATAAACTTCAGCGTTTAATAATTTTTCGTTTTTTAAATCTTTAAGATTTATAGATTTTAATTTACTTTTATCACCTAGAGAAACGGTAAATTCAATTTCATCGTTTCTTTTAATGTTTCCTGATTTACTTTGAGATGTAACAACGTTTTTGCCAACATCTGGATTTTCTTCATAATTTATTTTAACGTTGTTTAAGAAATTTTCGTCAATTACTTTTAAAACATCTTTTATATTCCATCCTGTCATATCGGAAATTATAACGTTTTTATTATAATCAGGGCCATTAGAAACACTAAAATCTACTTTTTTAATATTTTTAGTTAGTGTTTCTGGTTTTTCACTTTGACTTATAACACTATATTTTTCAACGGTATCACTGTAATCAAATGTTTGATTATATTTTATATTATTGTCTTCACTCCATGAGATTGCTTCAGTGTATTCTTTACCAGTGAAGTTTGGAATGTTACTTTGAACTGGCAACTCAATTACATTTAAGAGATAAAGACTGTTAAATGCCATAAATCCCATAAAAAATGCTCCTGTTATTACAGCACCAAACGTTTTGTTTTTCTTTAAGGTTTGGTTATATGAAATAACGAAGAATATTACTGTTAAAAAGATTAATATACCATTGGTTATTTCATATATTTGGTTAACACTATTTAGTGAATGATAGGCTAGGTATAATGCGAATGCAAGTGCGACTACTAAAGTAAGTGATAACCAAACGTTAGTAAATATTGGTTTTTTTATTTTTTCTTTTTCATTTGACCTGTTATCATTAAATAATATTTTTTTCATTTCTTCACGGTTTTTAGCCATTTCTTTTTCCGTTTTTGTTTTTTCTTCTTTTAAATTTTCTTCATAGTTTCTTTTATCTTGTCTTGATTTATATTTTTTGTTATCCATATTTCTCACCCTATTATAATTATACAGGAAATACAATTTATTTCATATATTTTGACAATAATTTTCTTTTTTTGTTGCTTTTGTTTGACTGTGATTTGACATTTATTATTTTAATTAGTATTTAAAATTGTTCAGATTTTATTAAATTTTTAAATATTTTGTTTTATGTGTACTTTATTTTATATTAGAAATGCTTTTTATTGGTATCTTTATGCAGGCTATATAGATTTCTCCTATATATATTTATTATTAAGCCTTTTGTTATTATTATAAATATGCTATAATTTACATGGACAAGATGGTGGTGATATAAATGAAAAAAATATCTTTAGTTGTTCCATGTTATAATGAGGAAGAAACAGTTAATTTGTTTTATGATGAAATTCAAAAAATAAAAAGTGATTTTAAAGGTGTTTCTTTTGAAATGCTTTTTGTAAACGATGGCTCAAGTGATAAAACATTAGAAATACTCAGAAGGCTTTCTAGCAAAGACGATGTAAGATATATTTCTTTTTCACGAAACTTTGGAAAAGAAGCGGCAATGTATGCAGGACTTGAGGCGGCAACTGGTGATTATGTTGCAATTATGGATGCTGATTTACAAGATCCGCCAGCTCTTCTTCATGAAATGTATGAGATTTTAGAGAGTGGAGAATATGATAGTGTGGCAACAAGAAGAGTTTCGAGAAAAGGAGAACCTATTATAAGAAGCTTTTTTGCAAGGCTTTATTATAAAATTATTAACAAAATATCTAAAACTGAGATTGTCGATGGCGCAAGGGATTTTAGACTTATGACAAGGCAAATGGTTAATTCAGTTTTATCTTTGAAAGAATATAATAGATTTTCAAAAGGAATTTTTTCTTGGGTAGGTTATAGAACAAAATGGCTTGAATATGAAAATACTCCTAGAGTTGCAGGTGAAACAAAATGGTCTTTTTGGAAATTGTTTTTATATTCTTTAGATAGTATTGTAGCTTTTTCGACAGTACCTTTGTCTATCGCATCTGTTATGGGAATTTTATTTTGTTTTGTAGCATTTCTTATTATAATCTTTATTATTGTAAGAACGATAATGTTTGGTGATCCAACTAGTGGATGGCCAAGTATGGTATGTATAATGTTTTTTATTGGTGGTGTTCAGCTTCTTTGCGTTGGAATAATGGGACAATATTTGTCAAAAGCGTATTTAGAAGTTAAAAGACGCCCAATATATATAATTTCAGAAACAGAAAAAGACAAGAAGTAGTTGATGTAGTTTATGAAAAATAAAATAATGGTTAATTTTGAATTAATGAGAATTATTTCTATGTTAATGATTGTTTTGTGGCATATTATAATTCATGGAGGATTTGATAATGTTGTTGATAATTATGGAAGATTATTTGACATTATTTTAGCCATAATAATTGTACATGTTAATTCATTTGTTATTTTAATGGGATTTTTTCAGTATAAAAAGAAGTTTAAATTTAATAAGATTCTGAATTTGCTTGGAGTTTCTTGGTTTTATCGAATATTTTTTGTTTTAATTTTTGCATTTTGTTTTCATTACATATATGCAGCTGATATTTTAGCTTTGAATATAATGCCTATTGATATGAATGACAATTATTGGTTTATTATGAAATATGTACTTTTATATGCTTTATGTCCATTTCTAAACGCCTTAATAAATAATATTGGTAAAAAACAGCATTTTGTATTACTTATCTTATTGTTTATTTGTTTTTCAGTTTTACCATTATTTAGTGGCGATTCAATTATATTAAATGATGGACATTCATTAATTCAAATGATTACTTTATATTTTATAGGTGCTTATCTAGGAAAATATAGTATTTTTGACCATTGTTTTATTAAAAAGATGTCGTCAAAAAAGAGAACTGTTATTTCGATTTTTATATTTATTTTATGTGCTTTTTTGAATTTAGCGTTATATAAGTTAGGAATTATAATGCAACGATTTGATGGGTCATTTTTACATATAATCGGTGATAATTTTGTTTCTTATCGTCTTAATTATAGTAATCCTATTATAATAATACAGACTGTAGCATATTTTTATATTTTTTGGAATTTAAAGATTAAAAATAATTTGTTGTCAAAGATTGTTTTAATGATAAGTCCATATTGTTTAGGAGTTTATTTAATAACTGAAAACAAACTTGTTAAACAATTTGTTTATGAATTTCTGCGTTTAAATACAAATTATTTTAATTATACTTTAGAATATGTTTTATATATGCTTTTAATGATGTTTTTAATATTTATCATTTGTATTGTAATAGAAAGAATAAGAGCATTTATTTTTAAAATTTTGGGAAAAATGAAAATGCTGAAAAAAATTAAAATGTATATTAATTATTATACTGACAAAATTAATGAGGTGGTTTCATGAAGAAATATATAAGATTACTTAGAATAAAACATTATATTAAAAATTTTTTGATTTTTTTACCACTTGTTTTTAGCGGTAACTTGTTAAATGGTAAATTATTTTTAATTACTTTAACAGAGTTTTTAGCATTTTCTTTTATTGCTTCTGCTGTGTATGTTTTTAATGATATACAAGATGTTGAAAAGGATAGAAAACATCCGGTTAAAAAGAATAGACCTATTGCTAGTGGAGAGATAAGTATAAAAAAGGCATATTTAATATTCACTATCATGTTGATAGTGAGTTTGGGTACCCAAACTCTATTATATAAATATTTATTGTTTAGTTTTGAGGCGTTTGTTGTAACAACATTATGCTTATTATTATATTTGATTTTAAACGTAATTTATAGTAAATGGGCAAAGCATATTCCAATAGTGGATATTTTTATACTTGCTTTCGGATTTTTAATTAGAGTTTATTTTGGTGGATATGCGATACAGACACCTGTTTCTGATTGGCTTTATTTAACTATATTAGCTTTGTCTTTCTATTTGGTTGTTGGAAAGAGAAGGGGAGAATATATAAAAAGTAAAGATAGTAGGCCAGTTTTAAAATACTATAGTAAGGAATTTTTAGATAAATTTATGTATGTTTTTTTGGCTTTAACTTTGGTATTTTATTCTTTGTGGTGTATTTTAGGAGTATCTGATAATGTTAGTAAATTGCTTATTTATAGCATAATTATAGTTGTATTTATAGTAATGAGATATAGTTTAATTGTTGAAAGTGATTCACTTGGTGATCCAGTTGACGTACTTACACATGATAAAACTTTAATTATCGCAACAATTATTTATATTGTGTATGTCGGAGGAGTATTGTATGCAGAAACTTTGGGTTTATAATTTTAATAAAACTATTTATAAAGGGAATGTTAATTTTGATTTTTTGTTTTTTGCTTTAAGTAAAAAAATTAGTATAATTTTTTATTTACCAATAATTTTGTTTTACAAATTTTTAAGTTTATTTAGAATTATTGATAAGAAAAGATACATTGAAAAATTTTATTCTTTTATGTTTTTTTTTGATGACAAGAATTTTTTGGTAGAAGATTTTTGGAAAAAGTATTCAAAAAAAATAGATGATAATTTTTTAGCGACTATTAATAGTGAAAACAAAAAAATATGTGTTACTAGTGATGTACCAGAGTTTTTGTTCAAAGAGTTTTTTGAGTTAAAATATAAGGTAATGGTTATTGGGAATAAATATAATTTAAAAACTGGCAATATTGATGGCAAATATTGTGATGGAAAAGAAAAGTTAAAAAGACTTAAAAATAAAAAGATTGACAAAATTTACACTTGTCTTGAAGAAGATTTACCCTTAGTAAATATGGCTAATGAATCTTTTTATGCTTGTGAAGATAAGGTTACAATTTGGAATGATAAAATTATTATAAAAAAAAGAAATAGTAAAGTTGCGTTTGGATTATTTATATTCTTTTTGACTTTTTATTTGATTATTGGTGTTTTTCTTTCATATAATTATGATTTTAAGAATAATTATGATTTACTTTTTGATTCGGATACAGCAAGAGTTATTGGCGATTTTTCTAATATATTAGGAGATCATTATAGAATAAGAGTTCATCCTTTGTATGTCATTTTTATTGAACCTATTATTTTATTTTTTAATGGAATTACTAATGATAGTATGTTATCACTAATAATTTTTTCATCATTAATCAGTAGTTTATCTGTAGTTGTTTTGTATTTAATTGGTTCAATATTTTCTGATAATAAATTATTTAAAATTTTAATATGTTCTTTATTTGGATTTTCTTTTACTTATTTTGTTTTTACGGCAGGAATAGAAGTTTATAATGTTGCAGCATTCTTTTTGATTTTACTTTGGTATCAAACTATAAAAATATTTAAATCTAAAGATGTTTCTAATAAGAATATTTTCTTTTTAGTTTTACTTGGTATATCTTCGGTTGCTTTTACGGTTACTAATTATTTTATCTTTTTAATTGTTTCATTAATTTTATTGTTTTCAAAGAAAATAAGTTTAAAAAAGATATTATTTGTAAATATATTGGTTGTTGTTTTAACTATTGGACTTTCTTATGTTCAAAACTTAGTTTGGTCTAATACTACTTTAATTTATGAGTCAGAAGATAATTATAAAGAGGAAGAAAAATATACTGATTATAATGTTACTTTGGATAAAATAAAAGATGTATTTAAAGATGTTTATATTAATTCTTTAGTTGCTTCAAAATTGTCAGTTGAAACTTCAGAAAGTAATAGTTATATGATTACTTTTGGGGAAACAAGAGTTCTATCGGTATTTGCTTTTATTGTATTTTATGGATTAGTTTTATATTTTGTTATAAGAAATTTTAGAAAAAACTTATGGTTAAATATCGGTGTGATTTTAGCTTTAAGTTTTAATACATGTCTGCATTTAGTATATGGTTCGCAACCGTTTTTGTATTCTTGTCATTTCTTATATTTACCTTTTTTACTTTTGTTTATTAATTATAAACCATTTAAAAATGAAAGAAAGAATAAAATATTAAATTATGTTTTGTTAATGATACTTTTAATTGAATTTACTGTTAATTTTATTGATTTTAGATTTATTCTTTCGGTAGCAGGGAATATCTTGCATTCAAATTATTTTAGAAGTGTAATGAGTGGCTTTGATTTGTTATTTTTAATTTTATTGATTACTTTTGCTTGTTATATTTTGATTTATTTAATTTATAAAAATATAATAAAAAAAGACAAGAAGGTGCAAAATGTGTTTTCGATTGTTGTTTGCTTTTATACATTAAGCCTGATTTTTATTGGAATAAAAACAGCACCAGTTCATGAAAAGTTATTTGGAATTCAATTAGATAATATAAATCAAAGAGAAGTAAAAGAAGTTGTAAAAAAAGATAATGATGAAATTAAAAGAAGTTTTGCTTCGGAATATGAAAGTTATTTGGATTATTGCGATGAATATGATAATTTTATAAATAATTATAGTACAGAATTAGTGGATGTTGGTCCAGATGATTATTATTTGTTTGGCTTTGGAAACAGATTAAAACTACTATATAAAGATGGTATGATTACTGATACGTCAACGGGTAAAGTTTTATATAAATGGAATGTTTCAAAATATTTAATTATTCCAAATGAATATATGGTTGTGCTTATTACAAAAGATGGTAAAAAAGTTAAAATATATGAAAATGAAGATGGCGTATTTGTTTGCACTGATGATAATAAAGAAATTATTAGAGGGACAGATAAATATATTAATCTAGAAAGCTTTAATAATCAAAAATATAAAAATATGAAAAAGGTTTTATATGGAGAGATATTATTTAATATAAAAAATTCAATGCCATATCCCAATATATTTGTTTATGATAAGCCGTGGTATCGTGATGCAGCAATGATGGCGATGGTTTTGAAGCAAACAGATAATGTAGAATTAATAGATGACTGGATTTCTTCAATTGATGATGTTTACGATAAGCAGAATGCAGATAATGCGGAGCCAGATAATTTAGGAGAACTTTTATATATTGTTTCTATTTCTAAAAACGACCATAATGATTTGATTGAAGATATTCGAATGGAAGCTTTAAAAAATGCTTCAAATAATGAAAATGGTTTTTATTTACACGGATTTACTGACGGTGGTTATCATGATACTTATCAAAATAAGTGGTATAACTTTGGAATGAAGTCTCTAGGTTTTAAGAATTCTTTTGCTAATTATGATACAGAAGATAGTTATGATGGATTAACTTGGTGGTATGGAAAAAGTTCGACAGCGTATTTTGAAAATAATTTGTCTGAAGATTATCCTTATCTTTCGATTGCTCAATATCATAAAACAGGTAGGGGAAAGATTTATTTAAATAAAAACTTATATCCAATTTCTTATGAGAAAAAGGGTAGTGAAGCTAATTATAAGAAGATGAAGGTAATTGATAGTTATTTAGTAAATAACGAAATTTCTCCACTTCATACATGGACGGCTTCAGAGCTTTTACTTTTCTTGCTTGATGAAACAGGGAATTTGAAATAGTTCGAGATTTTATCTTGAACTTTTTTTCTTTATTATTAGCATTTTTTCGTGTATAATGAAGATAGGAGCTGAAATATATGAAGAAAAAAGCTTGGTTTGTAGCTAGTACCGGTGGTCATTTAAATGAACTTATGCAGCTTAAGCGTATATTTGATAATTTTAATTATCAAATAGTTACTGAAAAAACGAAAAATAATTTAAAACTTAAGGATAAATTTGGTAAAAAAATAAAGTTTTTAATTTATGGAACAAAAGATCATAAATTAATTTATCCGTTCAAATTGCTGGCTAATTGTTTTATTTCTTTATTTTTATTTATTAGGTTTAGACCAAAATACATTATAACAACTGGTGCGCATATTGCGGGGCCTATTTGTCTTATAGGAAAGCTTTTTGGAAGTAAAGTAATATTTATTGAAACGTTTGCAAACATAGAATCTAAGACAATTACAGGAAGACTTGTTTATAAATTTGCTGATTTATTTGTTGTACAGTGGCAAAGTATGCTTAAATTATATCCAAAAGCAAAATATTTTGGTGGAATTTTTTAGGAGGTATATATGGTCTTTGTTACAGTAGGAACTCAAGATAAGCCGTTTAAAAGGTTGCTTGATTTAGTCCAAAAAGCAATAGATGAAAAAATCATTGATGATGTAATAGTTCAAGCTGGATGTACTTTGTATAAAAGTGATAATATGAAGATATATGATTTATTATCACAAGACGAATATGAAGAGTATATAAAGAAATGTGATTTATTAATAACTCATGGTGGAGTCGGAAATATTTTGACAGGTCTTAAGTATAATAAAAAAATTATAGCTGTGCCTAGACTTGCTGAACTTAGTGAACATACAAATAATCATCAAAGACAAATAGTTAATAAGTTTGCCGAAGAAGGATATATTTTAAAATGTGATTTAAATGATGATTTTAATAACGTTTTAAATGAATCAAAAAAGTTTAAACCTAAAGAATATGAGTTTAATAATAAATTTTTTTGTAATAGGTTAATGGAAGAGATAGAAAAGTTGTAGGTGATTGTTAGTGCAAGAGGAAATGGTGAAAACTGATAGTAGAACTAATAATTTTGTGAGAAATAGTTTAGTTGGGATGCTTATGCAACTATTCTCTTTAGTTTTAAGTTTTGCAAGTAGAACTATTTTTATTAAAATACTCGCCAATGATTATTTAAGTATTAACGGACTTTTTTCAAATATTTTATCAACACTTTCGTTTGTGGAACTTGGTTTTGGAACTGCTCTTTTATATATGATGTATAAACCGGTTGCGGAAAATGATAAGGAAAAGATAAAAACAGTTTTAAATTATTACCGAAGGGTTTATACGATTGTTGGGTTGACGATGCTTATTCTTGGTCTTTTAGTTATTCCGTTTATGGGAATAATTATTAAAAATCCACCAAAAATACCTGAAGATTTAAATTTTATTTATGTTTTGTTTTTAGTAAATACTTGTATTGGGTATTTTTATTCACATAAGACAGCAGTTATTAATGCGTACCAAAAAAATTATATTGTTTCTGTTTATAGTCAAGCTTTTAAGTGGATTCAGGTTATTTTACAGACTATTTTCTTAATTGTAACAAAAAACTATATAATTTATTTAGTAATTCAAATTATTTGTACTTTACTTAATAATATTTTAATTAGTAGAAAAGCTAATAAAATGTTTCCGTTTATCAAAGAAAAAAATGTGATTCCACTTTCAAAAGAAGAAAGGAAAGAAGTTAGTAGTAAAGTTAAAGCACTTATATTTTATAAGTTAAATCCTTCAATTTTAAACGGAACAGCTAATTTGGTTATGTCTTCTGTTTTAGGGGTGGCTTTGGTTGGTATTTATTCAAATTATTATTTAATTACAGGTTATATAACAATGTTTTTAAATCAGGTTACAAATGCTTTAGAACCTAGTATAGGAAATTTGAATGCAGTGGAAACTGAAGATAAAAAAGAAACAACATTTTATAAGATTTTGTTTATGTGCTTCTTTATATTTGGACTTGCATGTGTACTTTTAATGGCTCTTATTAACGATTTTATTAATATATGGATAGGCAAAGAATATTTATTTTCACTTTTTATAGTATTTGCAATTTTATTAAATGTTTATGTTAATGGGGTTAATTTTGCTTGTTATTCTTTTAGGACGACAAGTGGTTTATTTGAAAAGGCTAAACTTGTTCCGTTATATGAAGTTATTTTAAATGTTGTTTTATCTATTTTATTTGCAAAATGGTTTGGGGTTGCTGGAATATTTTTAGGAGCGACTTTAGCTAAAGCTTTAACTTTCTTTTGGACTGATCCAGTACTTTTATATAAATATTTATTCAAAAATAAGAATACAAAGAAATATTTCATTAAGTATTTTGCTTATCTTTTAATAACCCTTGGTGTAGGGGCGTTTGTAACGTATTTGTCAAGTTTATTTGTGACAACAAATTATTTAACTTGGTTTATAAAAGCAATTGTACTTTCAATTATTGCTTTGGGATTATTTATAATTTTAACGTTTAAAACGAAAGAGTTTAAGTCTTTATTTGAAATTATTAAAAATAAGTTTTTAAGGAGGAAAGTTAATGCTTAAAATTTGTTTAATTACACCAAATTTACTTCCAGTTCCTAGTGTTAATGGGGGAGCGATTGAAAATTTAGTTACGAATGTCGTTAGAGAGCAAGAAAAAGAAGGAAGAATTGATTTAACAGTTGTTTCTATTTATAGTAAAAAAGCTTTTGAGGAAAGTAAAAGATATTCTAAAACTAAGTTTATATATATTAAGAAGAATTTGTTTTATATTTTTTTAGGGTGTATTTATAATATTTCAAATAGATTATTTAAAACTAATTTAAATACTTATAACCATATAGTTCTTAGGAAAATAAAAAACATGAATTTTGATTATATAATTGCTGAAGGCGGTCATTACGAAAGTTTTAATGAGTTTTTGAAGTATTTTTCCCGTGATAAAATGATTTTACATCTTCATCATCAAGGCAAAAGTAATGTGTTTATCGATAAAACTTTTTCGAAATTAATAGGCGTTTCAAAGTTTGTGACGGATGATTTTGCAAAAAGTACAAAGGTTATTGAAACTAAATATTTAAATAATGGAATTGATTTAAGTAAGTTTGATAAATATGTAAGCGATTCAGAAAAGTTAAAGATTCGTGAGAAATGTGGAATAAAAAAAGATGATTTTTTAGTACTTTATTGTGGCAGACTTACTAAAGTTAAGGGAGTTTTGGAACTTATAAAGGCGGTTAAAGCAACTAAAAAGAAGGATATTAAACTTTTAATACTTGGTTCTAATAATTTTTTAGATGGCAAAGGTGATGAATACACTGAAAAATTAAAAGAAGAAGTGAAAGGTTATGAAAGTCAAATTATTTTTACAGGATATGTTAATAACTGGGACGTTTATAAATATTATGCTTGTACAAACATTGTGTGTCTTCCTTCATTGTGGGAAGATGCCGCACCTTTGGCATGCATTGAAACAATGATTTCAAAAAAAGTTATGTTAGCGACGAGAACTGGAGGAGCACCAGAGTATTTAAATAAAGATTCTTCTTTAGTAGTTGAAAAAGATAGAAATGTTGTTAATAATTTAAAAAAAGGAATTTTAACATTATATAATGAGAAAGATAAACTTGATGAAATGGGTAAAAAAGCTTATGAACATGCTAAGAAATTTAATTCAAAAAATTATTATTTTGATTTAATTAGATTACTGGAAGACTTTAAGGAGGAGAAACATGGATAAGGAATTGACTTTAATTACAGCATATTTTGATATTGGTAGAGGTGAATTTGATGGTAATTACGCTAGAGGAAATAATAAATATATAGATTATTTTAAATTTTGGGCTCGAATGAAAAATGATGTGATTATATATACTCAGCCAGAATTTAAAGATGAAATTTTGGAAATCCGTGAAGGTTTCGGGCTGAAAGCAAAAACAAAAATTGTAACCATTGATAATATATATGAGCTATTTCCTGATATGTATAAGCGAATGCAAGAAGTTGAAAATGATAACTATTATAAAAAATATAGATATATTAAGTATAGTCCTGATAATATGGCTAAGTATGATTATATAATGTTTTTAAAAACATGGTGTATGATGGATGCGGTAGAAAAAGAATATGTAAATAATGATTTTATTGCTTGGATTGATTTTGGTTTTAATCATGGAGGGGAAACTTACTCAAATGAAGAAGATTTTGATTTTTTATGGAAGTATGATTTCGAAGACAAAATTTACTTACAAGCACTAAAAGAAGATGATAATAAGCCAATTTTTGAAATTATTCAAAATGGTGAAGTATATATTCAAGGCAATCCATATATGGTTCCAGTTCATTTGATGAAGGAATTTTATGATTTAATATATGAGGCGATGTGGTCATTACTCGATGTGGGATTTATTGATGATGATCAGACCTTGCTTTTAATGGCTTACCGGAAAAATAAGAAAATATTTAATTGTAAGGTTTATGATTGGTTTATGATTTTTAAGGAATGCGGAGCTTCTCATATGAGAGTTAAACGAAGGATGATTAATAAACTTAGTTTAAAAGATAAAATTTTGTATAAATACCGTGTTTTTAAGCGTAACAGAAAATATCTAAAGGGTTTAAAAACTATATTTTTGAAAGATTATTTAGATTAGGTGATTTTATGAGATTCAGTGTTGTGGTGCCAGTTTATAATGTAGAAGAATATATAGAAAAATGTCTTTCCAGTATATTAAATCAAACTTATTCAAATTTTGAAGTTATTATAGTAGATGATGGGTCAACTGATGGAAGTTTTAAAATAATTGATAAGTTTGTAAATAAAGATAAAAGATTTATGGTTTTTAAGAAGCAAAATGGTGGACTTTCTGATGCGAGAAATTATGGCATAAAATATGTGACAGGTGATTATTTATTATTTGTCGATTCTGATGATTATATAGGTGAAGATTTGCTTTTAAAATTAAATAATGTTTTAAGCAAGGCTCAGACAGACTTAGTTACATTTAATTCAGTTGTTTGTGATGATTCAGGTAAAGTTATAAATAAAAGAGATATACCTGAATATGTAAACAAGGATATTAATTTAATTATAAAAGAGCTTATTACAAGACCGTTTGTTGAACCAGCTTGGCTTTACTGTTATAAAGTTAAATTTTGGCGAAAATATAATTTTAAATATAAAAAAGGAATGTATCATGAAGATTTTGGCTTAACTCCTCTAATTTTGCTTAACGCGAGGTCGATTAGCAGTATTAATTATTATGGATACTTTTATGTTCAAAGAGCTGGAAGTATAACTAAAAGTAGTGAATATGATAAAATTTTAAAAAAATGCAATGATTTTTATATTCAATATTTTGATTTAATAAAGAATTTTAAAAAGATAAAAGACTGTTTAATGAAAGATATTTTGCTTAGTTATATGAGTGAGTGTTTGATTTTAAAGCTTCGTGGTCTTAATGATGAAGATTATAAGAAATATTTTAGTTTAATTAAAAAAAATCATGTTATTTCGAGAATCAAGCCTTATAATTTGAAAAAGTTTATAAAGAAAATTGTCGCATTAATAAGTCCTAAATTATATATAAAATTGTTTTTTTAATGAGGTGACAGAATGATTACAATATTTACTCCAACATATAACCGAAAGAAAGAACTTGAAAGATTATATGAGTCTTTATTAAATCAAGATTATGATGATTTTGAATGGTTAATTGTTGATGATGGTTCAATAGATGATACTGAGAAATATGTTAATAGTTTAATTAAAAAAAATAAAATTAAAATTAAATATTTTAAGAAAGAAAATGGAGGAAAACCATCAGCATATAATAAAGGTCTTGATTTGGCTTCTGGTAATATTTTTTTAGCTATAGATTCAGATGATGTATTTAAGGAAAACGTTTTGAAAAAGATTTCTTCAGATTTTGAAAATCTCCCTAACAAAATTGGAGGCGTTATGTATTTACAAGGATATATAGATAATCCTTCTAAAGTTGTTGGAACCAATTTTCCGGATGATGAATTAATTGAAAATTATTTTAATATTTATCATAAACTTCATGTTACAGGAGATAAGCTTATTGTTTTGAAAACTAAAGTAGCACGTGAATTTTATTTTCCAATTATTGATGGAGAGAAATTTGTACCTGAAGCTTTAATTTTTAACAGAATAAGTCTTAAATATGATTTTAAATGTATTAATTATATGGCTTCATTAAAGGAATATTTAAATGAGGGATATTCCAATAATTATTTTGCTTTAGTTAAAAGGAATCCTTTAGGAAATATGTTATATTTTAAAGAATTATATAATTTGGAAAAATCGATTTATAATGTATATGGTTATATACTTTTTGGAATATATGGTAAAGTTAGTTTTAAAAAGTTACTTAATCATAAAGCTAAATTTTTAATTATTATTTTATATTTACCGGTTTTTTTAATAGCTAAGGTTAGGAAATAGAGGCGTGATTATGAAAAAGATACTTGTTTTTGGTTATACTTTAGAAATGGGCGGAGCGGAGAAAGCTTTAGTTGATACCATTAATTTTTTGAGTGATAAATGTGAAATTGATTTATATTTACTTGAGAAAAAAGGACCTTTATTAGGACGTATTCCTAAGAACGTTAATGTTTATGCGATGAAAAAGAACATCTTTCAGTATAGTTTATTTAGATTTTGCCCATTATATAGAAAGAGTGTTATTAATAGAATTGCAAATAAAAAAGATTATAATGTTGTAATTGGTTATCTCGAAGGCAGATGTGGAACTTGGGTAGCTGATATAAAAAAGAAAATAAAAAAAATTGCTTGGGTTCATAATGATGTTTTTAAATTTGACATTGGTATTTCTGATAAAGAGGCAAAAGATACTTATAAAAAAATAGATTATATAATTTGTGTTTCTGATGATAATAAAGTTAATTTGTGCAAAAAATATAATTTAGATTCAGAAAAAGTAAGTGTTATTTATAATTATATTAATGAAAAAGAGATACTGAAAAAAGCTAATGAGATTAAACTTTCAAAAAGTAAAATGACTTTTGTGAATGTTGCGGCGATGAGAAAGCAAAAAAGGCATGATAGGCTTATAAAAGCGGCTAGATATTTAAAAGATAAAGGATATGATTTTGAAATTCAATTTATTGGAACAGGTCCACTTTTTGATGAGGTTAAGAAAATGATTGACGAATATGATGTTTCTGATGTTGTTTCGATGATGGGACTTAAAACTAATCCTTATCCTTATATGAAAAATGCAGATTTTTTTGTACTATCAAGTTATATGGAGGGTTACTGTATAGCGGCACTTGAAGCTTTATTATTAAAAAAAGTAATAATAACGACAGATGTTGCAGGTATGCGAGAAATGTTTGATGGAGATAAATATGGGGTAATCATTCCTAATAATGATGATTCGATGAAATATGCGTTGGAAGATGTTTTAAAAAATCCTCATAAATATGATTATATTAAAGAAAATTTAAAAAATTATAAGGGTTCTAACGAGAATATAAAAAAACAAATTTTAGATTTACTTGATTTATAAGATATTTTATTTGAAAAATAATTTAATATAGAGTATACTGGTTATGTTTGAATTATAGAGAAAGGTGTAGTTAGATGACAGAAAAAAAACAACGAATAATTTTAAGAATTTTGCTTATATTTATTTTAGTTCAGCCAGTACTTGATGTTTTGTCAAGACTTGCTATTTTAGATATTATCCCCAATATTTCAACTTATGTTAAACCTCTTTTTGTGTTTGGCTTAGCAGCTTATTTGTTATTTAAATATTCCCCATTTAAGCGAAAGTGGATTATTTATGTGGTACTGTTTGCTTTATTTACAGTGGGTCATTTGTATTTACTTTATCAATTATTGCTTGGAAAAGACATAATTTTACATGAGTTTAGATTTATTATAAATATTGCTTACATGATTGCTATGTGCTTTGATTTATTTACTATTTATTATTGGTCAAGTGATAAGAAAAGAATGCTTAGAGAACTTAAATATACTTTAGTAATTACGTTTGGTATATATTTAGTTTTATATTTTTTATCTATTATTACAGGCACGTCTGGAAGGACTTATGAGTATGCAGATAAATATAAAAAAGGATTTAAAGGCTGGTTTGATTCTGGTCAAATATTAGGCCATGCTTTTTCTACTTGTTTTCCAGTGATACTTTATGTTATTTTAAAACCATCAAGATTTAGAATAATTAGATTTTTGTATTTAGCTTTAGCCATTTTATTTGTATCACTTCTTGGTACTAAGGTTCCATATTTTATTGTTTTAATTGTACTTGTTTGTTATGTTATATTGCTTTTATTCTTTAAATTTTTCCATAAAAATATTGGTGCGGTAAGTAGGTTCAATATAGCTATTGCTTGTTTAGGTGTTATTGTTATGTTAGTTACTTACCAGTATACTCCAGTTGCTTATAATACAGATATTAATAATAAGAATGCGGCTATTGAAGCGGAGATGTATGACCTATCGAAAGAAAGTGGAAAGAAAGATATTGATTATGATAAGATTATAAAAGATAATCCTGATAAAAATTTGTCATATGTTAAAAAATATCGTAATTGGGGGAAAGAAGCTAGTAAATATTTAGAAAATCAATTTTATGCTCATAAAGTGCATCCATCAGATACAAGAGCAAAGCAACTTGTTTATTCTGCCTATAAATATAAAATTGCTGATGTTCAATATAAATTATTGGGTTTAGGCTTTTTAAATCAAGATGCTTCATTTGCATTAGAACGAGATTTCTTTATGGCTATATTTAATTTTGGAATTTTTGGATTTATATTATTCTTAATTATTCCAATATGGATTTTTGGAAAATGTATTAAATTTATATTTACAAAATTTAAGAAATTAGATTTAGAATTTGCAATGTTATTTATGGGTCTTGGAATATTCTTCTGCATTAGTATTTATGCGGGTTACACTTATATTTATACTAATTTTTCTATATTCCTTGCGGTAATTATGACTATGCTTTTATTAAAGATGGATACTATAAGTAATGAAAAAAAAGAAAAAATTTCTGATGTTAAATTTTTATCCCTTCATTTAGGATATGGCGGAATTGAGAGTGCGACTATAAATAGTGCGAATGCGCTTTCTAAAGATTATAATGTTGAAATTGTGGCGTTTTATAAATTAAAAAACAGTCAAGATAATAAGCTTAATAAGAATGTTAAGGTTAAATTCCTATATGGTGGTGAACCAAATAGAAAAGAATTTAAGGAATTTTTGCATAATAAAAAATTTATTAAAGCTTTTAAAGAAGGCATTAAAGCTTTAAAAATTTTGATTTTAAAGCGTATTTTAATGATAAAAGAAATAAAAAACACTAAAAAAGGAGCGATTGTTTCAACTAGAGTTGAAATAAGCACTTTACTTAGCAAGTATGGAAACGTTGAAACATTAAATATTGCTCAAGAACATTGTTATCACAACAATAATAAAAAATATATTAGAAAGATTAAAGAAAAATATCTTGGAATTGATTATTTGTGTGCATTAACAACAACACTTTATGATGATTACAAGAAATTTTTAAAGTTTAACAATCATACTAAGGTTGTTTTACTACCCAATATGCTATCAGAACTCTCTTTGGAACATAGTTCTTTAAGTAAACCTAATTTAATAACTGTGAGTAGATTAGATTATGGGAAAAGAAATAATGAAATTATCGATAATTTTTCTAAAATAAAAAATAAAAAGGCTCAACTTTATATTATTGGTGATGGGGCAGAGTATGAAGCTTTAAAAAAGCAAATTGCTGATTTAAAGCTTGAGAAAAGAGTACATATGCTTGGTTATTTAAATCAAGATGAAATAAAAAAACATATGCTTGATTCTTCGTGCTTTTTGATGGCTTCAGTTACAGAAGGACTTCCAATGGTTTTGCTTGAAGCAATGAGTTATGGGGTTCCTTGTATAGTTTATAAAACTGCATCAGGGACTGGTGATATTGTTAAAGATGGGATTAATGGTTTTATTATAGAAAATAGAGATTCAAAGATGTTTATAAAAGATGTTGATAAGATATTAATGGACGATGATCTTCGCAGAAAAATGGGAAAAGAAGCAGTTAAAACGTCTGAGAAGTTTAGTAAAAAAGAAGTTGTTAAAATTTGGAATAAGATGTTAAAAGAGAACTTATGATTTAAGGATTGTGGTAAGCTATGACAAAAGATAAGAGAATTTTATATTTAGATATACTTAAAGTTATTGCGGTTGATGGAGTTATTTTTAATCATATGTACTGGTTTATTCCGGCAAGTAATGATTTTTATATAACAGTAAGATTTTTACTTTTTTCTATAGTGAAGCCGGCTGTACCGATTTTTATAATGGTAACAGGGGCATTAATGCTTGGACGGAAAAGTAGTTATAAGGAAATTTTTACTAAAAGAATTCCCAGAGTTGTAATTGCTTTTTTGATAGCCTCAATTATTTACTGTTTATATAAAGGAAATAACCCAATAAGCGTTTTTCTGAGAATTTTTGAAGGTGAAGTTGACGGGAAAAATTATGATTATATTCCTTATTGGGGATGGTATATATATTTACTTATTGCTCTTTATATTATGACTCCTTTTTTACAGAAAATGATTAAATCTTTTAAAGATAAGGATTATAAGTTTTTTATATTTTTATTCATAATTTTAGTTAGCATTTTTAACAGTTTACCTACTTTTACTTCGGCTTTTTTAGGAACTAGTGATGGGGTTAATAGTAATTTAACTACTTCTTTGTTTTCTATTGGAGTAGGGTATTATGTTTTTGGATACTACATTAGCAAAAAAGATATTTCGAGGAAAGAAAATTTGATAAGTATAATTATTTATTTTGTTTCAATGATTTTTTGTACTTTATATTTACTATTTTTTAGTAGGAGAATGGGTGACCCCGGATATTTTCCTTTAGAATATTCTTATTTTCCAATTTCTATAGCTTCAATGTGTGTATTTATTTCGTTTAAATATTATTTTTCAAAAGGAATAAAAAATGAGTTATTAGTAAAATTAATTACTACTATTAGTTTGTCTGGTTTTGGTATTTATTTGTTTCATGTTCCGCTTGTGGAAGAAATTCATAAGCTTCCGTTTATGATGAATATATTTAATTTTAATCCACTTTTAGGAACTGTTTGCTTGATATCATTAATTATTTTTATTTTAACCATAGTATTTTATTTAATACGAAAAATTCCTATTTTTAGAAAGATCTTTTAAACAGGTTTTTTTCTGTTTTAAATATATGATATAATGAAGTATAGTTTAGTAAGGATGTTAGATTATGAAGAAAATAAAAAGTTTTATAATGTCTAAGAAAAATCAAATTATTTTAATTTTATTAGGAATTTTTTTGATGATGTTAATTTTGAATATGTTTACTCCATTGATTGCAGATGATTATTCATATTCTTTTAAATTAAACAATGAGAGAATTGTTAATTTAATTGATGTTTTTAATTATCAATTATGGCATTATTTTAATTGGGGTGGTAGGGTTATTGCTCATGCGATTGCTCAAACTTTTTTGATTTTTCCTAAGGATGTTTTTAATGTTTTTAATTCAATTGTTTATACTTTGGTTGTATATTTGATTTATTTAAATGTAAAAGGCGATAACAAAAAAGATAAACCACTTTTTTTACTTGCAATTCATTTTTGTTTGTGGTTCTTACAACCGGTTTTTGGACAAACTTGTTTATGGTTAGTTGGTTCTTGTAATTATTTATGGACAATGTTCTTTATTTTGTTATTTTTATGGTTTTTCCGAAAACACTCAAAGAAAAATTCAGCTTTAAAAATGATTTTAATGTTCTTATTCGGAATTATTGCAGGCTGGACGAACGAAAATACGGCTTTTGGTTTAATAGTTATTTTGGTTGGTATTATGCTTACCGATAAATATCAAAAACATATTAAAATTTTAGGTTATAAAATTAGTGGCCTTATTGGAACGATTTTAGGTTTTATTATTTTGATTGTGGCACCAGGAAATTTTGTGAGAGAGTCTTCGATGAGTGATGAGTCATCGTTAATGATTAAACTTTTAAAAAGAATAATTGATGATACTATTAGTTTTGTTGATTATTGTTTGCCATTACTTATTGGAATAGTGATTTTAATTAGTATTTATATTTATAAAAAGAAAAAATATGATTTAATGTCAATTGTATTTTTAGCTGGTTCAATTTTAACTGTATATGCGATGGTCTTATCACCAACTTTTCCGGCTAGAGCTTGGTTTGGTGTAATTACATTTGCAATAATAGCTGCGATGATTTTGCTTTATCAGTTAGTTGATTTGGAAAGAATTTTTAAGTTTATAATGGGTGATGTTATTGTAATTGCTTCAATAATATATGTTTCTAGTTATTTAGTTGGATTTAATGATATTAAAGAACTTAGAAATACATGGATAAACCGAATCAATTATTTTGATGAATTAAAAGATAAGGGAATTTTTGATGCGGAAGTTGAACCTTATTATGCCAAAGATCCACATAATCCATGTTATGGAGGAGTCGATTTGAATAAGAATGCTGAAGACTGGCCTAATTTTAATGTTGCTGGTTATTATGGAATGGATAAGATTACACTTAAAAGTGAATGATTTATTTAGAGAGGAGTAGGAGAATTATGACAAATTTTTTTGATAAATTAAAAATAACAAGTTATCCTAAATTTATTTTATTATTTTTATTAAGTATTGCGACACTTGTTTATTTGAGTGTAAATAGTTATATTTATATTATTTTAACTTTAATTTTGATTTATGTTTTATCTTTCAAGGTAAATATTCCTAAATTTGTATATTTTTTATTAGGTTTTTCTTTGATCTCAAAACTTGGAGTTATTTTAATTTTTAATCCACCGATTGAGTCAGATTTTAAAACAATGTATGATGCAGCTAAAATGTTAGCGTCAGGTAATTTTGATTATACAAATTGGGATTATATTATAAGATGGGGTTATCAAACTGGCCATATATTTTATCAAGCTGTTATTTTAAAACTTTGTGATAGTGTTTTTTTACTTAAATTTATTAATTGTTTAGCTTTAACGGGAACAACAGTTATCATGTATTTAACAATTAAAGAATTAATTAATGAAAAGACTGCAAGATTTTGTAGTTTACTTTATTGTTTTTATTTAATGCCGGTTATGCTTACAACGGTTTTAACTAATCAGCATATTCCTACTTTTTTATTTTTCTTAGCTTTTTATATGATAATTTCTTCAAGATTTGATAAAATGAATTTTATTTTAAGGTATTCATTGATAGGAATATTTATTGGAATTGGAAATATCATGAGACCTGAAGGTATTATATTTATTTTAGCAATAATTTGTTATTTTATATTTTTGTGTTATAAAGATGAAAAACTTAAAGATATAGTGAAGAAAATTTTATTTGTTTTAGTTAGCTATTTGATAATTACCAAAGGTGTTTCTTTAACTTTTGAGCTTACGGGAATAAGTAAAAGTGGCTTAGGAAATAAAGATCCTTTATGGAAGTTTGTTTTAGGTACTAATTATGAAAGTAATGGACAATATTCTTTAAAAGATGATTTAACTTATCTTGATCATCCTAAGAAGGAACTTGAGGTGATTAAGGAGAGGACTATTGAAAATCCCGGACAATTTGCTCATTTACTTTTAAGTAAAGCTAGAATGTTTTGGCTTGGCAATGATTTATATTGGTCTAATAATTATTTATATAGTCAAAATTTAAAGATATTTTCACATGAAATTTATGGTACAAAAGTTAATGAGATTATGAATTTATATAATAACCAGGTTTATTTATTGACATTTGGTCTTGCGATGGTTGGACTTTTTAGATTAATTAAATCTAAGTTTGATAAAAGAACTAATTTATATATAATACTTTTATGTGGATATTTTATTGTTTATTTATTTATCGAGATTATGAATAGATATACATATACACCAAGGGTTGCTATATTTATTTTAGCTGGTTATGGAATGTGGTATATTTATAATAGGTTTATTTTAAATAAATGTGTAGAGAATATTGAAAAGAAAAATAAGAAGCGTAAATATATAAAAACTGTTAAGAGATAAATCCTAACAGTTTTTAATTTTCTGCTTCTTCTAACATATTAGTAATAAATATACCATAGCCTTTTAACGGGTTATCTACAACAACGTGAGTTACTGCTCCCACAATATAATCCCCTTGAATAATTGGTGAACCACTCATTCCTTGAATTATTCCGTTTGTTTTATCTTTTAATACTTTATCTGTTATTTCAAAGATAAAATTTTTATTTTTTGATTCAGTGTTATTTATTTGAATAATCTTGATATTATATTCTTTAATATCATTATCATTTAGAACAGTTAATATTTTAGCTTCTCCTGTTTTAACATCATCTTTTTTTGCTACTTTATATGTTTTTCTGTTTGATATATCACGTTCATATTTTCCAAATACACCTTGAGTTGTATTTTCTTTAACTGTTCCTTCAATCTTGTTAGGATTATATTCTGCTTTTTTTTCGCCGGGTGAACCATCTGTGCTTGGAATTATTCCAGTTACTTTTGATTCAAAGATTTTTCCATCTTTTATTTCTAATAATTTTCCAGTTGATTGTTCTTCAATTTCGTGTCCTAAAGCTCCAAAATTTTTTGTGATTGGGTCAATAAAGGTAAGTGTACCAATTCCACTGATGCTATCTTTAACATATAGTCCAGTTTTATATATTCCATTTTCATCTTTTGTTAAATTTAAAGTTGTATTTTTTTCTTCATTATTTCTTACAAAAGTAATTTTAATTGGTAAATTATTTTCTGCTACCTCATTGATTTGTTCTGCCATTTCATCAATGTTATTTATTTGATTATTATTTATTTTGGTTATTATATCACCGTTTTTTAAATTTGCTTTTTTTGCTAAATTTTCACCGTTTACATTGTAAGATCCAACTATTAATACTCCTCTGAAATTTAAAGTTATTCCAATGTTTTCACCACCTGCGATAATTTTATCTGAATAAGCTACGGCATTTATAGGAATAATAAACATTAAAAGAAGTGCGATGATAATTTTTTTAAACAAAAAATCATCTCCTATTTATTCAGACTACATTATTATTATGTAATTATGTTTTAAAATAATTAGTGATAAAAAATGGTAAAATTTGATTTTGAGCTTTATTTTGTTGATACTATGTGATATTATATTCATGGTGATTTTAGATGGGAAAGATATGCAAAGACAATTTTCTGTTTTTCTTTTCTAATAGTGTTGTATTAGATATTATATGTTATATAGCAATTTTTTTGTGTATTATTTTTTTGATTTTATTACAATATAAACAATTTTTTAATTCTATTGGATTAAAAAAATTAAAAAAATTTTTAATCTTTACAACATCTATATGTTTTTTGATTTTTTTTGGTGGAAATTTTGAAATTTTACTTCACAAAGATAACTTTTATGGATGTATGAATTCTTTTGATAAAGTTCATAGTGATACCAAAAATATTATAATCGGAGATTCTAGAATGGAATTTATTGTTGACGATAAAGAAATTCAAGTGCCTTATAATATGGTTTTTATTGCAAAAAGTGGTAAAACATTAGAATGGTTTAGAGATAATGCCCTTCCAGAATTTAATAATAATGTAAAAGATAAGAATTTCAAATATAATGTTGTTATTAATATGGGTGTTAATGATTTAAATTATGGATTAGACCCTGAGAACAGAGCAGATGAATATTATGATATATATGATGCTTTGGCTAAAAAATATCCGCAAATTAATTTTTATATTATGTCTATTAATCCTATAAGGTATAAATTATTGGAAAGAAATGAGCCTGGTAATGTTAGAACAAATGAAAAAATTGAAGATTTTAATAAGACTATTATTAAAAATATAAAAAATGATAATAAAAAAAATATACATTATTGTGATGCGTATAATGATTTGGATTTTGATACGGATGATGGACTTCATTATACGAGAGAGACAAACAAAAAAATCATCAAATATATTACTGATGATTGTATTAAATATTAGAAACTTAGGTTTCTTTTTTTAATATGGCGTAACAAATAATGAAACAATAAAAAATGCGATTATGGCAATAAGCATTATCCAGACTATTATTTTTTGTACTTTACTATTCATACTTTCACCTCATTTTTAATTTTACTACATTTTTGATTTTTTTGGAATATTTTTAGATGATATCAATATAATTTGATAGAGGGATAAGATATGAAGAAAATACTTAATAATTTACGTACTAGGTTACATGTCAATAAAAATTTATTTGTTTTTTTAGTTGTTATGGTTATTGTTGGAGTTACAGCTGGGGCTTTTTTCTCATCGGTTTTAGGGACTGAGGACAAGCAACTTGTGACAGATTATTTAAATGATTTTTTTAACAATTCGCTTAATGATAATTTGGAGTATAATGTTTCATTTGTGAATACGCTTATATTTACTTTGGGTTTTTCACTTGTTTTATGGGTTCTTGGAATTTCGGTTATTGGTTTTGTTTTTATTATTGTTTTACTTTTTATAAAATCATTTATCGTCGGCTTTTCAATTGGAAGTTTAATTATTAATTTTAAAGCAAAAGGGATATTATTTTCACTTGGTTATGTATTTCCTCATCATATCGTGAATTTGCTTATTTATATATTACTCAGTGCGTATGCTTTATGTGTTTCATTTAGAATAATTAGGGCTTTTACAGGAAAGAAAGAGCTTGATTTTAAAAATGTTATAAATAGGTATAGTTTTGTTTTGGGCTTTTCTTTAATTGTTTTAACTTTAACCAGTTTATATGAGGTATATTGTATGCCTATTTTGATGAAGTTTTTAGTTCAATTAGTAAATTAGTGGCTGAAAAGTCACTTTTTTCTGTTATAATATATGTTAGAAATGAGGGACTGCCTATGAAAACTGTTGTTGTTGGAATAAGTGGTGGAGTTGATAGTAGTGTGGCTGCTATTTTACTTAAAAAACAAGGATATAATGTTATAGGTTTATTTATGAGAAATTGGGATAGTACTTTAAACAATGATTTTTTGGGTAATCCTAATTTAAATAATAATATTTGTCCTCAGGAAGAGGATTATAATGATGCGGTTAAGGTTTGTGAAAAAATCGGTATTCCTTTACACCGTATTGATTTTGTAAAAGAATATTGGGATTACGTATTTACTTATTTTTTAGATGAGTTAAAAAAAGGAAGAACTCCAAATCCAGATGTTATGTGTAATAAGTACATTAAATTTGATATGTTTGCTAAAAAAGCACGGGAACTTGGAGCCGATTATATTGCGACTGGTCATTATGCAAGAATGATTGATGATAAACTTTATAAGGGAAAAGATCTAAATAAAGATCAAACTTATTTTTTATCACAAGTTTCTAAAGAACAGCTGAAAAACGTTTTATTCCCAGTAGGGGAGCTTGAAAAGAGCGAAGTTCGAAAGATTGCTCACGAATATGATTTGATTACGGCTGATAAAAAAGATTCAACAGGTATTTGTTTTATTGGTGAACGCAATTTTAAACATTTTTTGGAGAATTATTTACCAAATAATCCTGGTGATATAGTCGATATTGAAGCAGGAAAAGTCTTAGGTAGACATGTTGGATTGATGTATTATACTATAGGTCAAAGAAGAGGTCTTAACATTGGTGGTACTAAGGACAGACTATTTGTCGTTAAGAAGGATTTAAATAAAAATGTTTTATATGTTGCTTCTGGTGATGAAAGTAAATATTTGATAAGTTATTCGGCGATAATCGAAGACGTTAATTTACTTGATGATTTGCCTTACGAGTGTAATGCGAAATTTAGATATAGACAAAAAGATAATAAGGTTTTTGTTACCAAGCTTGATGATGGGAATTTACTTGTTAAATATCCCGAAGGCGTAAGAGCTGTAACTCCAGGACAGGCATGTGTATTTTACAAAGACGATGAATGTCTGGGCGGAGGAATTATAAAGGAAGTTTTGTAATTTAATTTTAGGAGGTTTGATGTTAGATGTTTGGCGTGATTGCAGTTTTTATTCCAAGTGTGATTGGAATTAAGTTGTTTGATTACTTAAGAAAGGGTTTATCTTTAAAAAACACAATATATTACTATTTGATTTTTCTTGGTCTTTCATGGATGATTTCAGTTTCGCTTGGAGTTAGTATTTTTGGTACTGACAGCAATTTGTTTAATGAAATGTGCAACGATTCTTTTGTTTTTGCAAAATTTGCGGGTTTTAATACTTTAGTAAATATTATATTGGCTTTGTTAGTTGAGATAATAATTAAGAATGTTTCGTTCAATATTTCTGCCGAAAAAAATGTTCTTGATAAGGTAAAAAAAGATGTCAAAAAGAAAATTAAGAAAAGTAAGTAATATATTTTTGATATTATTTATAAATGTTATTTTTATTTTATTATTTCTAACTATTTATGAAAGTCAAGAATTTTCCGGTGTTTCTTTTGAACAATTACTTTTTACACTTGTTACTTCTGAAGGCACTAGTACAAGTGTGATTGTTGATGGTTTTATTTATGTTGTTTTACGATTGTTTTTAGTTGATTTAATTTTATTTATTATGTTTTTAGTTTATAAAAATATTCTTAAAGATAAAAAAACATATATTAATATTTCTTTTAAAAATAAAAGGATTAAATTTAGATTATTTCCCGTGCATTTTATTATAAAGTTTATTGCGGTTTTGATATTTGCTTTAATAACTGTAGTTTATGCTTATTATACTCTTGGAATTGATACATATTTAAATACTAAAAAAAGCAATTTTATTAGAGATAATTATGTTGATGCAAGAAGTGTTTCGATTGAATCTCCAGAACATAAGAAAAATTTAATATATATTTATGTAGAGTCTTTGGAAACTTCTTTGTTATCGTACAATAATGGTGGTAATTTTAATAAATCTATTATACCTAATTTAGAAAAATTAGCTAATAATAATATTAATTTTAGCGAGTCTAAGAAACTTGGTGGGTCTAATATGTCGTATGGTACTTCTTGGACGATGGGTGGACTTGTCGGTTCTACTTCTGGTATTCCATTAAAGTTTTCTTTAAGTAGTAATTATATTGCAAATAATTGTCTTGTTTATAATGAGTTTTTACCGGGTGTATATAGTATTGGCGATGTTTTAAATGAAAATGGGTATAATAATTATTTTATGCTTGGGTCTGATTCTGCTTTTGCAGGTCGGGATGTTTATTTTAGTGAGCATGGAAATTATACAATATATGATTATAAATATGCTAAGGAAGAAGGATGGATAGACAAAGATTATTATACTTGGTGGGGTTATGAGGATAGCAAGCTTTATGATTTTGCAAAAGAAAAACTAGAAGAAATATCAAAAAGTGGCGAGCTATTTAATTTTACAATGCTTACAGCAGATACACATTTTGTTGATGGATATGTTGATAAATCTTGTGATACGCCATATGATGAACATTATTTAAACGCTTATCATTGTATGGATTCTATGCTTGGTGATTTTGTTTCATGGATTCAAAAACAAGATTTTTATAAAGATACAGTTGTTGTAATTACTGGTGATCATTTAACGATGCAAAGTAATATTACAGATATGTTTGATTATGACAATGAACGATATGTTTTTAATGTTTATTTAAATACGGACAAAAGTACTGAACGGTCAAAAAATAGGAAATTTAATTCTTTTGATTATTATCCAACCACATTATCAGCTTTGGGATTTAAGATAGAAGGCAATAGACTTGGGCTTGGAACTAATTTATTTTCTAACAAAAAAACATTAACTGAAAAATATGGGGCAGATGTGTTAGATGAGAAGTTACACGATAATTCGACTTTTTATGATGATATTTTAGTTCAAGATACATTTAAAAATTGTAAGGAGTAAATTAGAGTAGGGGTTTTATATGGTGAAAGAGAAAAAACGTTATTACTGGATCGATTTGTTAAAAATATTTGCTTGTTTTTTAGTTATTGTTAATCATACTGGAAGTTATTTATTGCAATATAGTGGTACAAGTAGTTGTACCTTCAATATTGCCTGTTATATCTTCGTACTTACCATTATCTTTTAATTCTAATTTTACAACAGCATTATAGAAATTTAGCAATTATATTTTGTTTGATTTTTCTGCTTATCTTTGCTTCTTCTATGATTATTCCTTATTTTAAGTCATCAGAAATATCATATAAGCTTGATACTGTTAATTATATAACTACTGTTACTCTTTCATTATCTTTATTCTATTTGGTGAGATATTATTTTGAAAAACATAAATTTAAAAGTAAAACAAAATATATTATTTCAACTATTAGTTCATTAACTTTTGGAATTTATTTATTTCATTCTTTTATTAATTATAAACTGTATAATTTAGGTTTTGTTCAAGTAATGTTTGACTTTTGTCCATATATAGGAATCATCGTTTTAGAAATTTTAACTTTTCTATGTGCGGGTATAATAACTTTTGTTTTGAGAAAAATAAAGTTTATACGTAATTTTTTGTAATATGTTAATAAATATTTATATGAAGTGATTAAAATAAGTAGGGGAGTAGTGCCCTACTTTTTCTTTACATTTTACTTGACAAGTATATGTAAAATGGTTAAAATGTAATAGTAGGAGGGTTACGAAAATGGAAAGATTAAATGACATTTTAAGAGAACTTGGTATTTCTAAAGTAAAACTTGCTAAATGTTTAGGCGTTTCTAGACAGATGATTTATAATTATTTGGAGCTTGATGATATTAATAAATGGCCAAAAGATAAAAAAGTAATTTTACTTAATATTTTGGGCGTTAAATCAGCTGATGATATAAATAAAATTAAGGTTGATACAGACTATATAATGGATGTTGAAACAAGAATTAACAGTTTATTTGAAAATGGTAATAAAAGCGAAGTTAACGAAGGAAATATTATTTTTAGTGGTTTAGATGAAAAACGTAAAGATTTATTACATTCAATTATAGATGATTTAAAAGAACGTTTAAGTGATGATAAAGACGAAGATGGATATAATTCTATTTTATATTTATCTAATTATATTAAGATGATGGGTAGTACAAAAGAATTAAAATACATTTTAGCTTATTTTTCTAAGGTTGGCGGTTATATTAAACCTTATGAATTCGCGTTTGACGAAACTGAACAATTTATATTCGAAAGTATTTTATTTTCTGCATTAAATCTATATCATGGCGGTAATGCAAGTAAATCAAGAATTGCTGAGACTCATAAACGTTTTGTTGCGCAAATCGAGAAGAAACTTGAAGATAAAATGAGTAGAACTTTGGAAATAAATTCAGCTAAGGTTCAAGCAATGAAAGAGCTTGGTTATACTGAAGTAAATGATGAAAATGTTGCAGAAATATTATATAAAATAGATGAAATTCAAGCTAGAAAACGTTCCTAATAAAAATCCGATAATATATATTATGTTAACTTGTATATAAAATTGTTTTGAGTAGTATTGATAAAATTAGTTGTACTACTCTTTTATTTAAAAATAATGAGGGGTGTTTTATGATATACATATTAGGATTAATTATTCTTATGATTTTTGTTTTTGCGGCAATTATTCGTGTTTTTGGCGGATCTGATGATAATTCTGATACAGATAACTATTCAGATACTACTACTTATATTCCTAAGAAATTTTTATCTAATAAAGAATATAATTTTTTAACTAAATTTATCGATTTAGAAGATGAATTACATGTAAATATTGTACCTCAGGTTAATTTAGCTTCGATTATTGAAAAGGTTTCTGACAGTGGATTTCATAATGAATTATTTAGAAATGTCGATTATGGAATATTCTCTGCTGATTATAGTAAAGTATTACTACTTATTGAGTTAAATGATGATAGTCATAACGATTATAAAAGAAAACAACGAGATGTGAAAGTGAAAAAAATATGTGATAAAGCGGGTATTAAATTAATTACATTTTATACGAAATATTCTAACGAAAAGAATTATGTTCAAAATAGAATAAAAGAGGAGATATTACCTATTTTAAACAGTAACTCCCCTATTTAATAATATGTTTTACATTTCTATTATGAAAAAATTTGCAAATGCAAGAAAATTCGAAATAGAGTTTTATCTCATTAATGCTAGACTTATATACATAAAGATAATTCCTATAAGAAAGAAGACAATAGTTTTCTTTTTATTTTGATATTTTAGTGATTCTGGAAGTAATTGAATAACAGATATATTAACCATTATTCCAACAACAACAGCTAAAATATTTCCCATGATTATATTGTTGGTTACGGGCCCAATTATAATGTATGCGATGATTGCACCCAATGGTTCAGACATGCCAGATATAAGGGTCAACAATATGGCCTTCTTTTTATTTTTGGTTGCATTATAGATTGGAACGGATATACTTATACCTTCTGGGATATTATGCAGCGCTATAGCGATAGTTATCGATATTCCCAGTGATAGATTAGTACTTGAGGATAAAAAGGTGGCAATACCTTCCGGAATGTTGTGAATTATGATGGCAATCATCGATAAAATTCCTATTTTATATAATTTAGGATTATAGGTGTTTTTTTCTTCTTTGAGGCATATGTTTATAGTTGTTGGAATTAAAAATCCAACGACGATATAGAGAAAAAGATTGATAAAGGTATTATTTTTACTGTTTTCATTTATTAAAAGTGAGATACTTTCTGGAAGTAAATCAATTAAAGAAACACATATCATGACTCCTGAGGCGAAACTAAGGGCGTATTTGGTTAATTTGTCTTGATCACATTTGATAAAGATAAATATTGTGCCTATTAGCGTCGATAAACCAGCAATTAAGGTTAAAATAAAACTGATAGCTATATTGTTCATAGACCTCTCCCCTACTTTAAAATATATTAAAATAGGGATTTTTTATGTAAAAAAGAAACTTATTTACGTTTAAGTTTCTTTAATTTTTCTTTAGTTTCTTTTGACACTCTCAGTGATTCACATATTTTACTAATTGTCTTGTTGTATGTAAAGTTATCTAAATCACCGCTTTTTAGGTATTTTAAGGTGATTTCCGGGTATTTTATGTAGCAAATGGAAAGTAACCAGGCAATGGCCATTTTGACGTAATAGTGGTCGTTTTTAACGATGTTACAAGTGATAAAGATATAGTTTATGTTTTCTTTTTCTATATAATGGTCTAAAAGAATAACTAATCCAAATCTTATTTCCCAAGGATTAGAGCTTTTAAGGTATTTTTTAGTTTGATTGATATTTAGTTTTTTGAATATTTTTAGATTGGCACATGTTATATCACAAGTGGCCCAGTCATCGATATAGGGTATGAAGTCATCTATTAGGTTTAGAATGTTATCATCTTTGATGAATCCGAGTAATAGACCGTGGATAATGTTTTCTTCGTAATAGGTGTGAGTATTATATTTTATAAATTTTAAATAATCGGTTTTACTTATTTGATGTGCTATTTCTTTTAATTTGGGTGTTCTGATTCCTAAAACTTTAATTTTTTCGTTTTTGAGTAGTTTTTGATGAAATTTTTGATAATTTTTTTCCGATATCGTTTTTAAATATTTAATAAATTTTTGATAAGTTTGTTTGTTCCATTTTATGTTTTGAAAATCCATTATTCTTCCCTACTTTCCATGAGGATGATATTCTTTATAATTATTTTGAAGCCTTTCGTTTGTAATATGTGTATATATCTGAGTTGAAGAGATGTCACTATGACCTAAGAGTTCTTGAATGCTTCTGAGGTCGGCTCCATGTTTTAAAAGGTGTGTGGCAAATGAATGTCTTAAGGTGTGTGGTGAAAAATCGGTTTTGATTTTTTTTTCTTGGGCAAGTTTTTTGAGTATTTTGAAAAATCCTTGTCTTGTCATTTTTTCACCGTGATTATTTAGAAATAGATAATTATTTTCACCGTGTTTAAATAAGTTTGTCCGGTGATATAAGATATAATTATCTAAGGCTTCACAGGCGTATTCGGTTAAGGGAATTATTCTTTCTTTGGAACCTTTTCCGAATATTTTTACAAGGGCACTTTTGGTGTCGACGTCATTTAAGGTTAGGTTTATGAGTTCACTTACTCTTAGGCCACTACTGTACATAAGTTCAAGCATGGCTTTATTGCGAAAATCATAATCGGTTTTTAAATTGATGTCTAGTAGGTTTTCTATTTCGTCTTCACTTAAAACTTTGGGTAATTTTTGAGCTTTTTTTGGGCTGGAAATGGCCTGCATAGGATTGATTTTTATCTGGTTATTTATTTTTAAGTATTTGTAAAAGCTTTTTAGAGTGCTTATAGTTCTGGATATACTGGATGGATTTAAATTTTTAAGATTGTTTTGAATGTATTTTTGAATATCCTTTTTTTCTAATTTAGTGAAGTCTTTTTTTGTGGCTTTGTCTAACTTAATTAGGTCTTCTTTATATGATAAGATGGTATTTTTACTGTATTTTTTTTCAAACATTAGATAGCTTTCAAATTCGTCTATAAGAGTTTGGTTTATTTCTGATTTCATATTGGTCACCTTATATTTATTTTAACACAGATTCTTGTTTTGTTATAGCTTGATTTGATGTTATAATATTTGGTGGTGATGTTTATGAGACCACTTGCAGATATGGTGCGGCCGGCGAAGTTAGAAGAGGTTGCCGGACAGAAGCATTTAGTTGGTAAGGGTTCAGTTCTTTATAATTTGGTTAATCATAAAAAGATATTTTCAATGATTTTGTATGGGCCTCCAGGAACTGGTAAAACAACTTTAGCTTATGTTTTGATTAATGAACTTAATTTAGAATGTGAATTTTTAAATGCAGTAATTAATAGTAAAAAAGATTTTGATATGGTTATTTTGAAGGCTAAGGAAAAAGGTGGGCTTGTTTTGATAATGGATGAGATTCATCGGCTTAATAAAGACAAGCAGGATTTACTTCTCCCCTATTTGGAAAATGGTTTAATTACTTTAATAGGTTTAACAACGTCTAATCCTTATCACGCAATTAATCCAGCGATTAGAAGTAGATGTCAACTTTTTGAGTTAAAACCTTTGAGCACTGAGGATATTGTTTTTGCTTTGAAAAAAGCATTGCCGACGCTTGATAAAATAAAAATTAGTGATGAGGCTTTGGATTATATTGCTTTTTTATCCGGCGGTGACATGAGATACGGATATAATTTATTAGAGGTTGCTTATTATGCTTCTGATGATTACAATGTCGATTTGGATGTTTTGAAGAAGATAAGCAATAAGCCTAGTTTATATATTGATAAGAATGATGATGGTTATTATGATGTGATAAGTGCACTTCAGAAATCAATCAGAGGGAGTGATGTCAACGCTTCTTTGCATTATTTGGCTAGACTTATCGTAGCTGAAGATTTGGATATTATTTTTAGAAGGCTTTCAGTGATTGCTTATGAAGATATTGGCCTTGCTAATCCAGCGATTGGACCTAGACTTGAAGCGGCAATTAAAGCAGCTGAGAGAACTGGTCTTCCTGAGGCTAGAATTCCGCTTGGGGAGATAGTTATCGATATGGCTTTATCTCCTAAGTCTAATAGCGCACATGTTGCCCTAGATGCGGCTATAAGTGATGTAAAAATGGGAAATATAGGAAAAGTTCCGAAACATATTACAACAAATTCAAAGGATTATAAATATCCACACAATTATAAGGGTAGTTTTGTAAAACAGCAATATTTACCTGATGAACTTAAGGGCCGGCGCTATTATAATCCAAAGATGACTAGTAAGTATGAAGCTAATTTAAAGGTGAGATATGATAAAATAAATAAAGCTATGGAGTAATTCCATAGCTTTATTCGTTTAATAGAAATAATTCAAGTGCGAGGTTTTTATCTGTTTTACCTGTTTTAATGGCAATATCGATATCGGCTAAAGTATTCAAATAGTTAAGTATAGTTTCAGCTTTATATTTTTTTCCTTTTTGAAGTGCTAATTTGACCCGGTATGGATGAACTTTTAGAAGTTCTGAAATATTTTTTTCACTATAACCTTTTTTGACAAGTTCTTTAGCTTGATACATAAGTCTAAATTGACTAGCAAGTAGAATTACAATTTTTAAGGGTTCTTCGTTTACTTTAAGCATTTCATTATATATTTCTAGCGCTTCATCTTTGTTTTTCATAACAATGTCGTCGATTAGTTTGAAAATGTCGATTTCTGGTCTTTTAGTGGTTAAATTTAAGATGTCTTCTTTGGTGATGGTTTTATCGTCTTTGTATAGTTTTATTTTATTAACTTCGTTTTCTAAAATTAGAGAGTTAGTTCCTACTCTATCGATTAAAAGGTTTATGTTTGATGAAGTAATGTTATAACCGTTTAGAAGGCTTTTAACGAGGCTGTTTGGTGTTTCATTTTGATTGAATGATATTAGTTTGTAATCTTTTTTGATTTTTTTTGTTATTTTTTTGCGTTCATCGACTTTTTCTTCGTTAATGGTAAATATCAATATGGTACTTGTATTAATATGGGCTAAATAATTTTCAAGTGTTTCTAAATCTCCACTGCCAGAAGATGTAAATATTGTGGCATTTTCGGCAATGACAACTTTTTTATCGGCAAACATCGAAAATGTTTCGGCATCATTTATAACGTCTTTGATATCATCTTCAGCTAAATCATATTTGCTGATATTCATTTTATCGAAATCTTTAGTTATTTTTTCTATTTCTTTTTGAATGGCAAATTCATTTATGCCATAAAGTAGATACACCATACTATCACCTTTTTCATTGTAACATATTTTGTTTTGAATAACAATGAACAATGTATTTGATTTATAAACTAATAAAGGAGTCTTTTTTAATTATGAGAATTCTTTTTGGTTTGTTCAATTTTTTTTATTTCGAAGTAGAAAGTCGATCCTTTTTTGCTTGTTTTAACACCATAATTGCTACCGTGACTTTGAAGAATTTGTTTAACAATCGATAATCCTAGTCCAGTTCCATAACTGTTTCGTTTGTGTTTTTTATCACTGTGGTAATAGCGGTCCCAAATATGGGATAGTTCTTCTTTTTTAATTCCTTTTCCGGTATCGATTATTTCAATTAAATATGTATCTTTTTGTTCTTTGATGTCGATAGTAATTTTTTTGTTTTCGCCGGTATAATTGATTGCATTGTTGACTAGGTTATAAATTACTTGATAAATTCGTTTATAATCTGCTTCGACAATGACTTTATCTGGGTGGTTGAAGACAAAGTTATATTTTTCTTTAACGGTCAATATGTTAAATTTATCGATAATTTGATAGATTAAATCATTTAAATCTATTTTTTCGATTTTTAATGGTGTAGCTTTAGCTTGAAGGGCTGATAAATCTAGGATGTCATTAACTAGTAAGGTTAAACGGTCAGTTTCTTCGATGATGGTATTTAAGTTTTCTTCACACTTATCTTTTTTGTTATAGTTAATGTCTCTAATTAATTCTGCATATGCTTTGATCATTGTAAGAGGGGTTTTAAGGTCGTGACCGACATTGGCCATCAAGTCTCTTTGAAGTTTTTCCGTTTTGGATATTTCTTCTTTAGCGTAGTTTAACGAATCAGTTAATTCGTTTATTTCGTATATATTGGAGTTTGTTGTGAAATCGGTACTAAAGTTTCGATCTGCAAGTTTACGGGCGTTTTTACTTATTTGAATGATCGGTTTAGAGATACTTTTAGATATGAAATATCCGACGATTAGTGACAGGATTAAAACACCGATGGTTGTATAGATAAACTGACTAGATATAATTTGAATGGTTGAATCTAGAGGTTCAATGGATGCATTAATGAAGGCATACGTTGTACTATCTAATTTTAAGGCATAAATCAATGTTTCCTTTTTAAAGTCTTGGTTAATTAAGCTATAGTGCTGTTCTTCAAGGCCACTATTTAAAAAGTCTTTTTTTACTTTGAAATTTTTGTTACCAAATTCCATGCACCCTTGATTATAAATGCTGGAAACGTATGAACTATTTGCTCCATATATTTCAATGCAAATATCACGTTTTTTGGCGATTTCTTCGATGGCTGAGAAACTTAAGTAATTGCTATTTTCTTTTAATTCGTTTGCTGCCTTATTTAAATCATTTGTTTTACGATATTTATAATAGGTTCCTAAAAATAGTGTTTGAAATAGCCATAATGATAAAAGAATTATAATAGAAAAAGATATTAAAAATAACCAAATTTTGGTGGTTAAGCCGTTTGGCTTGGTATTTTTAATATTTGATAGAATTTTTTTGAATCCGTTTTTAATCTTTTGGAACAAATTTATAACCTACTCCTCTAACGGTGATTATTAAATCACGATATTTACCAAGACTATTTCGAAGCATTTTAACGTGGGTATCAATTGTTCGATCGTCACCGTAAAAGTCATATCCCCAAATTTTATTTAGCAGTTGATTACGCGATAGAGCGATGTTTTGGTTTTCAAGCATATAGACTAGAAGCTCATATTCTTTTAGGGTTAGTTTTATTTCTTCGTCGCCAATAGTTACGGCGTGAGCTTTAAAGTCAACTTTTAAATCGTGATATTGATATATATCTTCAGGGGTATTTTTAGTTCTTTTGAGAATGGCTTTGATACGGGCGATTAATTCTTTTGGGCTAAATGGTTTGGTTAAATAATCGTCTGTTCCAAGGTCGAAACCTCTTAGTTTATCGTATTCTTCAGTTCTGGCTGATAAGATAATAACTGGAATGTTTTTTTCTTTTTTTAATGATTCGAGAAAAGTCATGCCATCCATTTTAGGCATCATGATATCTAGGACGATTAAATCAATGTTTTGTTTATTTATTATATTTAGAGCTTCTAGACCGTTTTCAGCTTCTAAACATTCATAATTTTCTTCTTCAGCATATGTTTTGATAACGTCTCTAATTAGCTTTTCATCATCGACAATTAATATTTTCATAGGCAGTCCTCCTTCAATAATAATATACCATAAATATGTAAGAAAAGTGAAATAAAGAGATTATTAGATATAAAAAATACTAGGTTTTCTAGTATTTTTTAAGCAGCTAAAGTAAGTGCTGGTTTGATTAATCTAACTTTAACTTTAGCATGATGGTCACCGATTTCTTTGACTGTTTTTTTGTTAGTTATTCTTCTAATTGGCGCATCTGGTTTAGAAACTTCATATGGTTTCATTTTTTTAAATTGATGTTTTAAGATACTTAAGTTTGGAACAGCAACTGTTATGGTAACTATTTCCGGGTTATATTTATTGATAAAATTATTTAAGAGTTTTAACTCTTCTTTATCTAAGTTTTCAATGTTAATTACATAATTATAGATTTTGTTTATGTAATTTTCATCAGGAGTTTGAACACTTTTTAAGTAATTTTCTGTAGCCTTTTTAACGTTTTTTAATGTATCTAATATATTCATATTCTTCCTCCTTACATGGCTATTTAATTATAATATTAAAGTAAACTTTTGTCAAATTTAGGTACTAAAGTTATTTTTGCTTGACAATTTGTTTTTTTGCTTCTTTGACGAATTCTTTGGTCTCTTGTCTTTTATGACTTTGACGATATAGTTCAATTAGTTTGTTTATTACTTTGTGATAAAATATATGATCATTTGGATGAATAGCTACGTAATCTATTTTTAAAACGATGTTGATTGCGTCTTTAATATCCATAGATTTTGTAAGCTCTAGAATGAGATTTTCTAAGCAAGCATTGAAATAGTCTGTTTCCATATCTTTAGGATTTTGATAGAATTTTTCAATAAGACTAGATAATCTTACTAATTTTGGAGAATTAATAGCCACTTGCTGGAAATAGCGTTGATTTAGAATTTCGGTATATCCTTCATCTAATCCGTTGCCAATTTCATATGAATCTTCTTTGAATGTTCCATAAGCGTGGAAACCGTTTGTTTTGGCCGATTGATTATTTGAAGAAAGGTGCAAAAGGTCGTGGGTTAGGGTTTTAGGTAATTGGGTATAAATGGTTATTTTGTTTTTTGTTTGATCGTAAAATGACTGAAAAACACATTTCTTTTTGCTGTCATTTATATCTAGGGTTGCAAATTGAATGTTACTAACGAAATTACGAAGGTTTTCAGGTGATGTGTGTCTTGTAAGTTCACGGTAGAATTCATAGATTGCTTCATTGCTTTGCTTTAATTTGTTTTCAACTTGTTTAAATATTTCTTTTTCTTCTTTGTTTAAAATTGCATATTTTTCTTTAATAAAAAGCGTATTTTTGTTTTCCTTTACTGCTTCATTTAGTGTCTCTTCATATTTTTTAAGAACCAGTTTTGTTTTTTTTCTGCAGGTGTGCTGATAATAGACTACTCCTCCAACAAATACATAGGCTAAAATGTCACCAGATATAAGCCATTCTTTCATATAATATTCCTCCTCTTACTTAAATTATGGGTTATATTATAATCTTTTTTGAATTTTTGTCAAATCTACACATTTGTTTTATTTTGACTTTAAATTTTTTCTTTGAGATTTATTATATAATTTTTTTATTTTTGAATATGTTTTTTTATAAAAGAATTGATCATCTGGGTGCTCATGAATATAATCTATATCCACAAGAATGTCTACTGCTTCTTCAACTTTCATTTTTTGAGATAGTTCGGTAATTAGATTTATTAAACATGCATTAAAGTAGTCGGCTTCCATATCTTTGGGGTTATCATAGAATTGTTCTATTAATATACTTAAATTTTGTAGTTTTGGATATGCTTTTTCTTTTCCTGTTTTAAAGTAGCGATTACATAAATTTTCGGTGTATCCTTCATTTAGGCCGCGACCTATTGATATAAAAAGATGGTCATATGCGAGGTTTAATTCGAAGCCGCTAACGTTGCTTTTACGGTCTGTTGAAGAGACGTGAAATAATTCGTGATGAAGAGTGTCTTTATTATTTTGAGGATTATAAAAAAAGTTTATTATATTTTCGGCGGTGTCGTAGTTACCAAGACAAAAAAACATTGTTTCTTCTAACTTTTTGATGTTTGAATTATTGCTTTTGACAATCTTTAATGTTTGAATGTTATTATAGAAATTCATCAAGTTATTTGGTGTGACATTATTTTTTAGTGTTTGGTAAAATTCAATGACATCTTTATCTTCTATAGAACTTTCAAGGTTAGTTATTTTTGCTACTTCATCAGCTGATAAAATGGCGTATTTTATTCTTGGTATTTTTTTTAAAGAAGTAAAGATATTTGTAAAATCGTTTTTAAATTTTTGAAATTTTATTTTATCGTTTTCGCGTTTAAATTTTTGAATTTTATATTTGTTTATTTCATATCTGTTTTTTTTCGTAACATAATTTGCATATTGAAACTCTACATTGAAGGCTGTTAACAGCCAAAATAAAAAAGTTATATTTTGATAATCCATACAATCCTCCCCTATTTATATTATTTTAACTTTGTTTTTGCTTTTACTATGGTTTTGTGAGTATAAGCTATATATGTTTTCTTTAAGATTCTTAAAGTACTTATTATCGTGTGGATGATAAAGAATATAATCAATGTTAATAAGCATATTGATAGCTTCGTCATAAGAAATAATTTGGGTGAGATGAGCTAAAAGGTTATAAAAATTTGCATGGAAGAAATCAGTTTCCATGTCTTTTTTATCTTCATAAAAGAGTTCGATTAATTCGGCTATTTTCCTTAATTTTGAATAAGAGAGACTTTTAGAATTAAAATATCGTCTATTAAGAAGTTCGGTGTATCCTTCGGTAATTCCTTTACCTATCAAAATTTTATTTTTTTTGTTGTCATAATATGAAAAACCAACTTGTTTAGTGCAGGAATTAAATGATGCTAGATGTAGAAGTTCGTGGTTGATGGCACTTTTTACGAAATTGTGATAAATTGTAATCTCATTTTTATTTGAATCATATTCAGCAAATTTAATTAAGCCTTTTTCTATTTCAATTATTTGTTTGATCAGAGTTAATTTTTCATTACTTATGGTTACGGTCTGTGCGTTTGTCAAAAAGTTAGTGAGATGCTCTATTTTAATTTCTTGACTTATGGTTTGATAAAATTGATATATTTTTGATTTTTTTTCTAGTTTTTGGGATATATCTAATAATTTTTGGTTTTCTTTTTTATTTAATATGGCGTATTTTATTATAGGAAAGTTATATTTTTGATAATTTTTATCTTTGGTAATGAATTGTTTTTTAATTTTTTTATGTTCGTCTTTAGTATTTTTTCTGCTTTTTATTTTAATTTTGTGATCAAGGATGAGGTTTGTTTTAACTAACATTCCTCCAATTAAAATTGGAAGCATAAATAATAGTTCGTTTTTATCCATTAAAACTCTCCTTTCTTTAATTTGTTATATTTATTTAGAGAAAGTCAAGTTTTTTTAATTGTTTATATGATGATGAATTTGTGGAGTTTTTTTGGTTATTTTAGCAAACGTATATCCACTCTCTTTACCATATTTTATTATATTTCTTAGGGCGCCTACTGTAGTCATTTTGGTTGGTGAGTCGTGCATTAAAATGATATTAGTTCCGCTTTTTAGATGGGTAATGACATTATTATATATTTGGTTTTCATCGATATATCCTGAGGCATCCATCGAATCGATGTTCCAGTCGTAGTAATAAAAGTCGTTATGCGTTAGGATTTCTGTGATTCTTGTTATGATGCCTGGTGAGTATTTCCTACTAATTGTGTTTGAAGAGCCGCCTGGAAGCCTGATTATTCTAGGCTTTTCTCCGATGATAGTAAATACTTTGTTTCTGATTTCAGTTAAATCGTTAAAATAATTTTGCTCGCTTGAATATATGTAACTGTAGTTATGGGTTGCGGTGTGAACGGCAACTGTATGATTTTCAGTATATTCTCTTTTGATGATATTTTGATATTTGTCTATTTGTTGGGAGGTGACAAAAAAGGTAGCCGGAACATTTTCTTCTTTTAATATATCTAATATTTCATGGGTTAAATAGCTTGGTCCATCGTCGAAGGTTAAGTAAATGGTTTTGTCTGAGATGATAGAAGGATTTATATTTTGAACTTTGATTTTAGATGCTTTTTTTAAGGTGATTTGTTTGGTAAAAGTTTTTTTTGGTATTTTTTTGAGTTGGCCATCTGGTTTTGTATATGACAAAGTACAGATTATTAATAAAAGAATATCCAGAACTATAATAATCCCGAATATTTTTATCTGTTTTTGATTTTCCATTTACATCACTTCTTTTCTAGTTGTTTACTTTATGGGTAACCATAGGAGTATTCATGGTTATTTTTTCAAAGGTATAGCCGTTATTTTTACCGTATTTAATAATATTTCTTAAGGCATCGCGAGTATATGGTTTGATATCATGCATGAGAATAATATTGCTGCGGTTTTTACTTAAAGATTTTATAACGTTATTGTAGACACCGGACGAAGATGTGGTTTCCCCGGCATCACCGGAACTTATATTCCAGTCATAATATTTAAACCCTTTATTCACAACATCTTTAGTTAGATATGTCATTATTCCTGATGAGTATTTTTTACTGACAGTGTTTGATGAGCCTCCAGGAAATCTGATGATTTTAGACTCATAACCAGTTAGTTTTTTCACCCTGTTTTGAATTTTGTAAAGATCTTGATAATAATTGTTAGATGAACTATAAACGCTTTGATAGTTATGAGAGTATGTGTGAAGCCCAACGGTATGTCCTTCGTTATATTCTCTTTGAATTAAATAATCTGGCCCTTTGCCGGTTACGAAAAATGTTGCTTTGACGTTTTCTTCTTTTAATATATCTAAGATTATATTGGTTGTTCCTTCGTTTGGTCCATCGTCAAATGTTAAATAGATTACACCAGTTTTAGATGACTGATTTGGTTTTTCGATAACTTTAACTGTTCTTTTTACAGAAGACACGTTACCTGATAAATCGGTAACTTCGTATGTTATAGTATAAGTTCCAATTTTATTTGTGTCAACGGTTCCACTGGTTTTTATGGTTAAATTATTATCACAGTTATCAGTAACGGATGCGCCTTTGTCTTGGTAACTTGTTCCTTTATAAATAGTTTCATTTTTACCATTTAGGGTAATCTGTGGCGGAGTTTTATCTTCTTTGATAATTTGTCTTGTTATTTCGGTTTTATTTTTAGATGAGTCAACTACGCTATAATAAATTAAACCGTCTTTGTTTTTGACTTTTACTTTTTTTGTTAAATTGCCGTCATAATTGTCGGTGGCTTTATATCCTTCTTCTTGATATTCGGCATTAGGACATATTGTCTTTGTTAGGTCACCGTTTAAGGTAATTATTGGCTTTTCGTCATCGACTATTTTTACTTTTCTTGTCTTTTTAAAGGTCATAAAACCGATTTTTATCTTGTAATCAATGTCATAGTTACCGATTTTTTTATAGTTGATGTGGTTTTGTACTTTAACTTTTGCTGTGTAATCGCGTCCAAACCTAGTTACCTCAAATCCGGGTTCTTTATATTTTTTACCATATTCTAATTTTATATTGCCTTTTTTAAGATTAAATGTCGGTGGGTAGAACTGATATATAGATATAAGACTTAAAAAAAATACGGAAATTATGACAATTATAACTATTTTTTTATGCATAAAACTTACCTCTTATTTACTTGTTAGAGATTTTTATTCTCTATTTTTTGATTATCTCCATTATATCATTTTTTCTTTAAAAAAAATACTACCCAAAATAGTATTTTTTTAGAAGTTAAATATTGCTTGAATGTCAATTTGGGTTAAAAATAGAATAATGGCACCAGCAGCTAGAAATGGTCCAAAAGGAATTATATGAGTTGATTTTCGGGCCATAATGATTAAAGATATTGGAAGACCAATGAGTGAGCCTAAAAAGATAGAAAGGATGGCAATTGGATAGCTTAAAACCATACCAAAGATGAAAAGTAGTTTAATGTCTCCCCCACCCATCGATTCTTTTTTGAATAGAAAATCGCCAAATTTTTTCAGGGCCCACATCGTAAAGAAAGCAAGTATTCCATTTAAAAGGGAATATAAGGCTTCTTCTAAGCTGTTTATCCACCAAATTTCACCGAATAAAAGGATTCCAAAGAAGATTAGAACTTCGTCGGATATTATCATGAATTCATAGTCGCTTACAACGATAATTATAAGCATAGATATGAAAGTTATCGACAGAATGAACTCTTTGGTCGGCCCGAATATGAGATATGAGATAACAAATAGAAGTCCTGTTAAGAATTCAAAAACAGGATAAAATCCAGATATCTTTTGTTTGCAGTGTTTACATTTCCCTTTTTGAAATAGAAATGAGAAGATTGGAATTAGTTCCGATGCTCCTAGTCGATGATTACAATTTGGACAGTGACTCGGCGGAAAAACTATCGACTCCCCTTTTGGAAGCCGATAGCCAACGACGTTATAGAAGGAGCCAAGTAAGGTTCCTACGATGAATATAAATATTACAACAAACACTTCCATATTTACCCCCCCTAAGCTTGAATTGCACTATACATGTTGAACATTGGAACAACGATAGATAATACGATGACACCAACCATAACTGTTAAGAGAATGATTAGGATTGGTTCGATAAATGTTTTGATTCTGGCAACCGCGTTTTTATGAAGATCTTGATAATAAGCAGCAACTTTATTCATCATTTCTGGTAATTGTCCTGTTTTTTCACCTGTTACAATCATTTCGTAAGCTGGAATTGGGAAGGCCCATTGATCTTTGAAGGCGGTTGATATTGATTTTCCTTTTGCTATGTTATTGATGGCATTATGGATTAGTTGTTTATATATTTCGTTATTACTTACTTTATCTAAAATTTCCATACTATCAGTAATGAAAACGTTGTGAGCAAGTAATGAGGCGAAGGTTTTGGAGAACATTGTAACTTCGTTATAGATAACAACGTTACCAAAGACTGGTGTGTGCATAACTAACCATTGAACGCCTGTTTTGAATGATTTAACATTTTTGTATAAATAAAGAAATATTAATAAGATGACAACGATTCCAAGTAATATCCAAAGAATATATTTTTGAAGGAAGTCACTTAGGGCGAGGACGCCTAAAGTAATTCCTGGAATATCTGCCCCATCCATTGTTTTGTAGATGTCGACGAATCTTGGGACGACGAATAACATGATGAATGTTCCAACACCTAGGGCGATTATTAAGATTATAACTGGATAAATCATAGCTGTAATCATGGCTTTACGTGTTGCTTCAGTTTCGGCAAAGTATTCTTCCATGTCATCTAAGGTTTCTGGTAGTTCACCAGTCATTTCGGAAGCTTTTATCATGTTGATTAAAATTGATGGAAAGGCTTTTCCTTGTTTTTCTAAGGCTTCACTAAAATTTTTTCCGGTTGTTAGGTCATAAGCTATACTATTTAAAACTAGTTTATAACTTTTCTTTTCAAATTGTTTTACTAAAATTTTAATGGAATCAGCTAATGGTATTCCAGCTTTTAGGTAAGTAGATAACTGGGCAAGCATGAAAATTAAGTCTTTAGTTTTTATTTTGATGTTGCTTGTTCCGTGCTGACCATACATAATTTGAATCCATTTATTAGTTTGAATGTCATAAACGGTATAACCTTCGTTGATTAAATAAGAATTAACTTCGACTTTGGAAAAGGCGTCAAAGTAACCTTTGATCATTTTTCCTTCACTATTTTTAGCTATATATTGATAAGTTAATTTTTTGTCACTTTTTTTGGCGTCTTCACCGTCGAAATTGAGTTTTAAAGGTTCAAGTGGAATTTTTCCTTTATAAACGTTATCTTTACGTTTTTTTTCTTTTACTTTTTTGACTTTTTCAGGAGCGTTTATGATATTTTCCCCTAAATTGTTTAGACTGTCAGTGACAGATATTTTTTCTATTTTGTGTTTTTTATTAAATGGTTTTGTTAATGCTAAAAAGAAATGATATACCCAGACACATGGAGTTACTAAAATTTTTAGAAACATTATAGACACCTTCCTATTCTTTTACACTATTTTTATTATAACATAATTTTATAATTATTTTAAAACTTTTTTAGGACAAAAACATATAATATTTTAGAAGGGGGCATTAATATGAATTTTTATAATCCTTATTATATGACTATGCCAGTAAACACAGGACGTGGACTTATGGGATTATTTGGACGAGGTGGCTTTAATTTGGGAAATTTACTTAATGGAGCTCAAAGGACTTTGGGTTTAGTAAATCAAGCTATTCCACTTATTAAGCAAGCAGCACCGATGGTAAGAAATGCCAAAACGATGTTTCAAGTGATGAACGAATTTAAACGGGCCGAGACTACGCAAGAGAATGTAAGTAATCGAATTGTAGAAAGTAGCCCCGATAATAATACTCAAAACGATTATATTCAAACAAGTAGTGTGAATAGTTCTGGTCCGACTTTCTTTATATAAAAAGCCAAGGAGTTTAACCCTTAGCTTTTGCATATATTATAGTATAGTCTTTTTTATCATTTACTGTTATTTCTTTTTCGATTTTATAATTTTTGTTTAACAAAAACTCTTTTAAATCTTCAATATTGGTATGACTTGAAATGATTAAGTCATTATGAATATCAAAATTTAGTATTTTTATTATATTTTTAGTTCCCATGCCGGAGATAACGATGATTTCGTTATTTAGATTTAAACCGGTTAGACCATCGTTTGTCAAAGTTTCTATATTGGCTTGGTACTTAATAGCGTTTTCTTTGGCTTTTTCAGTACAATATGGTGATATGTCAGTAGCTAGGCATGAGCAATTTTTATATTTGTTTAAGTAAATATCTAGTAAAGCGTGATCAGCTCCGACATCGATTACTTTTGAGTCGTTTGGAATTAAATCGCTTATAGCTTTTAATCTTTTACTTAATTTCATTTAGTCTCCTAAGTAATCTTTTAATTTACGACTACGTGATGGATGACGAAGTTTTCTTAGGGCTTTGGCTTCAATTTGTCTTATGCGTTCACGTGTTACACCAAATAGTTGGCCAACTTCTTCTAAAGTTCTTGGACGACCATCTTCTAGGCCAAATCTTAATCTAATAACTTTTTCTTCTCTTTCGGTTAATGTAAGTAGTACTTCTGATATTTCATCTTTTAATAGTTCATTGATAGCAAAGTCTTCTGGTGACATGTTTGTTTCATCTGGAATGAAGTCGCCTAGGTGTGAATCATCTTCTTCACCAATTGGGATTTCAAGACTAACTGGTTCTTGACTTATTTTGTAAATATCTCTGATTTTATCGACACTGATTCCCATTTTTTTAGATAATTCTTCTTCGGTTGGTTCTCTATTTAATTCAAGAGTTAATTGTCTTTCAACACGAGCTAACTTATTGATTGTTTCAACCATGTGTACAGGAACACGAATTGTACGAGCTTGATCGGCAATAGCTCTAGTGATGGCTTGTCTTATCCACCATGTTGCATATGTCGAAAATTTATAACCTTTACTAACGTCGAATTTTTCAACGGCTTTCATTAAGCCAATGTTTCCTTCTTGGATAAGGTCTAAGAATAACATTCCACGTCCAACATATCTTTTGGCGATACTAACAACTAGTCTTAAGTTAGCTTCAGCTAAAGTAGCTTTAGCTTGCTCGTCACCTTCTTGGATACGATCAGCTAATTCTAGTTCTTCTTCGGTTGTTAAAAGTTTAATTTGACCGATTTCTTTTAGATACATTCTAACTGGATCGTTGATTGTTAAATCTTTGCTTAAAAGTTCTGCATCTGTACTTGTAGTATCGGTTTCGTCATCATCGGGGTTTTCAGAGATGACTTTGATGTGATTTTCACTTAGAGCGTTGTATAAATCGTCTAAGGAATCCGCATCTAAATCTAATCCTTTTAATTTTTCGGCTAATTTTTCATAAGTAATAGTTCCGGTTTTTTTACCTTCAGCGATTAGTTCTTTTTTTCTGTCTTCAAATGTTTTTATTTCTTCAAACATATTTTTACTCTCCTTTTCTTAAATCAATTATTTTTTGAGCAATGGCTGCTTGTTTTAGTGGATCTGTTTCGGCATCCATTTTTTTAGTTAAACGTTTTACTTCGCTATTTATATTATAATCTTTAATGACATTTATATAATCTTCGATTTCTTCATTTGTGTATTTTTCAGAATAATTGTTTTGATTTATTTTTTTGATTGTTTCCATAATATCGGGGTCATATTCGATATAGTCGAGAAAGTCTGCTTCATTTATATAACCGTTTTTCTTGTAGAATTCACTTATTTCTCTGGCTAGAAGACGGTATTCGGCTTTTGGTATATAAGTGACTTTGCGATCATACATTTTAATAACCTCAGAACTTTTTAACATGTGATAAACCAAAGCCGCTTCAGCTTTTTCGTATTTGTTTTTGATGATGTTTTGAGTGACTTTTGTTTCTATTTGTTTTTTAGGCTTTTCAGTAAGATGACTTTTTAGAAAATCTTTATCAATATTAGCTTCATCTGCTATTTTAGAAATGGTTATTTCTCTTAAGATGTCGTCGTCAATTTTATTTATTTCGGCAATTACCTCTTTGATGTAACTGGCTTTATCGACACTGGTTTCAAGATTTTTGTCTTTTTTTAAATACGAAAGTTTGAATTCTAAGGAACTTTGTGGATGGTTTATTTTGTTTATAAAGGCATTCTTGCCTTTTTGTCTGATGTAATCATCGGGGTCGAGACCATCTTCAAGCCTTACAACTTTAGGATTTACACCAAGTGCTGTTAATTCATCGATAAATGATAGAGTTCCTTTGGCTCCGGCTTCATCACCATCAAAACAAATTATTACATCTTTGGCCAATCTTTTAATTAAATGGGCTTGGGTATTAGTAACGGCCGTTCCCATAGTGGCAACGACATTTGGAAGACCATTAATGTAAGTTCGAATGGCAGCCATAAATCCTTCGACGACGATGATTTGGTTTTTTTGCCTTGCAGGTTCTTTGGCCCGGTGATAATTATATAGAAGTTCACCTTTTTTGAATATGGGGGTTTCTCTGGTGTTAATGTATTTTGAGTTGTCTTTACGGTCATAGATACGCCCACTATAAGCGACAACTTCACCATTTAAATCATATAAGGGGAACATTATACGATTATAGAACAAATCAAAATAGCCATATTCATTTTTTTTAACGAGTCCACTTTCTAAAACATCTTCGGGTTTAAATTTACTTAAAAGAATTTTTGCTAAGTCACGGTCATTTTCGAGAGATAGGCCGATTTGGAATTCTTTGATGATACTTTCATCGACATCTCTATTTTTGAGATATTCTTTAGCTTTTTTGCCTTGCGGGGTATTAATATTGTTGGTGTAAAATTTTAAACTCAAGTCGTATATTTGATGAAGGTTTGGGTAAGTTTTAGCTCTTCTAACTTTACCTAAATTAACTTTAATTCCACCTAGATTGGCAACTTTTTGGACAGCTTCTTTGAAGGATACATTTTCAAAGTCCATAATGAATTTGAAAACGGTTCCCGTTGCTCCACAGGAGAAGCACTTATATATTTGTCTTTCTGGACTAACACTCATACTTGGGTTACTGTCATCATGGAATGGACAAATACCAAAATAGTTTTTACCTTTAGGAGTGAGAGATACATACGATGAAATAACGTCGACGATATTGACGCTGTTTCTAATTTCGTTTATTTGTTCTTGAGTTAGTGTGTTCATGAATACCATACCCCTCTATATATAAATATACAATATTCGAGTCGAATTTCCTTTTTTTTTCGAAAAAAAATTAAAAAAATTATATTTTTTTGAATTTTTACCAATATTATAGTTAGAAAAAGGTGATTTTATGAAGTCAAGAAGTATTAAGACTATCGGAATTTTTATATTCTTTTTATGCTTTGCTTTGGCTTTTCTTCTTTATGATGCTTTTCCATGTTTTTTAACAAGTGTTTTCTTCCCAGTAAGTACAAGTTTATTTGAATGCCTAAAAATGATTATAAGCGGAACTGTAATAAGTTTATTAATCCAGTGTTTTATTTTAGAGAAGAATTTGATAAATGTCAAAAATTTATGTTTAGGTATTTTTATAACTATTTTTATTGATGTTTGCTTGTTTGTTATATTTTATTTGCCAATTATGTTAGGATTTGGTACAAGTTTATTTTTTACTTTGGCTTTTTTAATTATGATTTCCATTTTTAATCAATTTATATTCTATTATTTTATATTTATAAAAGATTTTGGTAAGCTTAATTATTTAGCTTTATCAGGAATAATTATAATTTATATTATTTCGGGGCTTTTAACATACTATCCACTTATAAATGATGCGTTTTTCGATAAAAATGAGCATAAGTTTGGAATAAATACTTATATTATTTAATTAAATAGAGCGTTTATTTGTCTTCGGTAATTTAAATTGGTTATGACATTGTATATTTCTTCGCGGGTACAAAGATGGTATATTGTTTCATTTGTTAGATATACTTTGTAACCTGATTTTTTATTAAGACCTATTTTATTTTGAGTTAGAACTTCTTCGATGTAAGGCTTATCTGCTTCAGCTATTTTGACGGCAATACTATTTATTTTTAGACTTTTAAAAGAAAATTTTTTAAATAATTTAAATAGAATTTTGGCTTTTAGGGAAAAAGCTTTATATTTTGTTGGCTTTTTAATTTCTAAAAAATTTACTGGGATTAGAGCGTATTGGAAATTATCTTGCTTCATCATCTAGATTCCTCCGTTCTTGCAGGCTATTATAGACTTCTGTTTTTGTTTCGTCAATTACTTTTTTAAATATTTCATAATAAATTTAAAACCCACCAAAATGGTGGGCATCTATATAAAACGCTAATGCATTAGCGGACGGATGTAATGATGGCCTTGGTTGTTAAGTTTATTTTAACCGAGCCATCATCTTTAGTCATCAAAACTTTACTGTCTTTTAAAGTTTTAAGTGTCTCTTTATGAGGGTGGGAATAAATATTATTTTGACCAGCCGAAATTAAACTGATTTGGGGTTTTATTTGATTTACAAATTTTGAGCTTGTACTTGTGCGGGAACCATGATGACCTACTTTTAGTATATTCATCTTTGGCAAATTATATGTACGAAGGAGATAGTTTTCGACGTTTTGGGAGGCGTCTCCCATTAATAATATATTCTCCCCTTCTAAGTTTGTATATATGATTAAACTAGAATCGTTAATGTCTTTGGCTTGATAATCATTCAGGAAAGTAAACTTATTTTGAGAAATAGTTATGACTTTAGTGTTTGTTTGCGTAAATTTGATTGTTTTTCTTTTTGCAAGTTTTTGGATGTTTTTGATCAGTTCATTTGAATAAGTGCTTGTTATGACACTTTTGACTTTAAAATTATTTATAAGATTTTCGGCCATTCCGGCGTGGTCAAAGTCACCGTGAGTAATGATAAGATAATCTAATTTTGATATTCCTTCTGATTTTAGATATGGAATAGTGATGTTTGAAGCAAGGTCATATGGTTTTTGATCATCATAATTTAACTGGCCTCCAGTATCGATTAAGATATTTCCTTTATTATGTTTTAGTTTGATCAAAATACTGTCACCTTGACCAACATCGATCATTGTTAACGTTGTATAAGGGTTTAGATAACTTAGGCTATGATGGAATAAAAGCATGGGGATTACTAAAAGCGTATATAGTGGTTTTCCGTTATTCCATTTAATTAAAATGTAGGTTATTAAAATATAGTATAGAATATAAAAGATAATCGGAAGAGAACATAAAACTATGTTAAGGTTATTTATTTTGGAGAAGAATAAAGATGATTTTTCCATTATCTCAATTAGGTAAAATAAGGTGTTATCGAGAGGTTTTAAAATCAAGGTAAGAAGAGATAGCGGATAGATTATTAGAGATACAAACGGGGTAAATAAACAATTTATGACAGGCGATAGAAGATTTATTTCGAAGAAGTTTTTGATTAATAAAGGCATACTTACTAAAAAGGCAATAATATTTATAATAAATAATTCTTTTGGAAAGTTTTGGAATTTAGATATTAATTTGGAAAAGATAATTAGATAAAAAGAGATGATAAACGAGAGAAGAAAACCTAGGTTATAAAGATAATACGGGTTTACAAAGAGAAAGAGACTAAAGAGTAATATTAGTAAGTAGATGGTTTTTATTTTTAAATTTAATTGTTTATTGACGGTTAAAATAATAAAAAGAAAAATAGCTCTTAATATCGAGGGAACAGGTCCAGTTAAAAAGAGATAAAATATCAAGAAGAGAAAGACTATTAAATAAGATTCAGTTTTATCTTTAATAAAGAAATTGATAATTTTTAGGATAATTGTCGATATTAATGTGATATTCATACCGGATATAGCTAGCAAATGAGTAATTCCGTTTTTTTGATAGCTGTTTTTGGTTGCTTCATCTAGATAATCGTCGTTTCCGAGGATTAAGGCGTGAAGGTGCGAGCTTGATTTAAAAGTGTTTATATAGGATATTATTTTATTTTTGATTTGGTATGGTAAAGATATTTTTTTATTTAAAATGGTTATTTTGTCCGCGCTAAAAGTATATTTGATATTTAAACTTAAAAGGTATTTTCGATAGTTAAAAAGATTCCAGGTAGTATTTTCTTTTGGAATCTTAAATTCACCTTGGGCTTTGATTTTCTGGCCTAATTTAAATTTCTTTTCCTCTGAATAGTTAATGATTAGGGGCTCAGTGCCCGTTATTTGAATCTGGGTATACCCATCTTTTATTTGATAAGAGGTTATGGTGCCACTTACAGTATTTGAGTTTTTATCGTATTTACTTGAGGGGTATGTTTGAATTTTAATTACTGAATAAATTAGGCTTAAAACTAGAAGAGATAGACACAAGATGTTAAACGGTGATGTTTTCTTTAATTTTTTCAAATGTGCTATCTCCGATGCCTGAGACATTTTTTAAATCTTCAATTGCTTCAAATTTACCGTTTTGGGTGCGATAGTCAACGATAGCTTGAGCTTTGGTCTCTCCTATTCCACTTAGTGCTTGAAGTTCTTCTGTAGTCGCAGTATTGATGTTTATTTTACTTGTCGTTTGAGTGTTTTCGGTTTCTATTTTTTCATCTTTTAATTCTGCGGTTTTATCTTCTTCGGTTATACAAGCGTTATTGCATGGTGGACATACTACTTCTTTGGCTTTTTTCATTTCTTTGATTTCACTTGAGTTATAGATAATAATAACCATTTCATCGGATAGTTTTTTGCTTAGGTTGATGTTGCTGGTATCGCTTTGTTTGGTAAGACCGCCCGCCATATTTATGGCGTCCATAACAGTATTAGTGGATAAAAGTTCATAGACACCAGGAGTAGTTACTTCTCCTTTAACATCAACAATTACTTTTTCTTCTTTAATTTCTTCAGGTATTTTTTTTGTTTCTTCTTTTTTTGTTATGGTTTCGTTTGAGGTTGTTTCTTTTTCGTCTTCGACGGTAACTACGGAGGAAACCGAATAAAATGTGAAGCAAATAAAGATTAAAATAAATATTTTAGTTTTATGTTTTTTTAAAAAATTCATGATTTTCACCTGCCTTCATAGATATATATAGTACATCGAAGGCCGATTTCCTTTTAAAAAGAATAAAAAAACAAACTTTTATGCAGTTTGCTTAATTTTTATTTTTTCTTTTTGATTTTTTGATTCAACACTAATACGTTGAACGATAGCAAGGGAGGCGATTAGGGACATAACGAAGCTACCACCATAACTTAAGAATGGAAGTGGAACTCCTGTTAGAGGTATTAATCCAAGCATTCCACCTAAGTTTACAAATATATGCACAAAGATGTAGGAGGCGATGCCTAAACACATGTAGCGTCCACGTAGGGTGTTTGATTTGGAACTGATAACGAGGATTCGCCATAGAACAATTATATAACCGATAAAGATAAATATACAGCGATATATTCCGTATTCTTCGGCGATGATGGCAAATGCCGAGTCGGTGTGAGGTTCTGGAATATATGAATATTTTTGTTTGCTTTTACCGATTCCTAGTCCAAATAAGCCACCATTATTTATGGCAATATAACTGTTACAAACTTGATATCCTCCGTTTTCGTAGTTGCCACATGGATCTAAATAACTTTTAAAACGACTGATTCTCTGATCGTTTAAAATGTATCCTTGAACATTATAAATTATGAGACCAGCAAGTGCAATGACGGCAATTAATAGTAAAAATGATTTTAATTTATCAATTTTCAGAATTGGACTTGCGAGTAACATCATACCGACGATAAACAAAGTGATAAGTAAGGTTCCGAAATCTTTTTGCAGGAAGATAAGAGTGGGAATTATCATAGATAGGAAGAGGATAATTCCAATGGCGTTATATCTTTTACTGTCTAAAGTTCTTAATTTTCGATAATATTTTTCAAACATAATAGACATTAGAACGATGATTATCGGTTTTGAAAATTCACTTGGTTGGAGTTTGATAAAGCCTAAATCAATCCAGTTTTTGGAACCGCTGAGTTCTTCTCCGGTTAGGGCAACTAGGTTTAAAACAATAACGACGACGAAGAGCACGGGAATGATTATTTTATAGGATTTGGTATCTATTTTTATTATTATTAGGCTCATAATAAGACCAATCATGATAAAAAGAAGCTGTCTATAAAAATAATAGTAAATTGATACGTCATAATTGACTACGGCGGCTCTTGAAGAGGCTGTAACAATGTTTAACAGTCCAAAGATAAATAAAGCCATACTAACAAAGAGAAGTGGCTTATCTAAATCATGAAATATTTTTCGTAATGATCTTTTATCCTGCATTTCCCTACTCCTATCTTATATAATGATAGCATATTCTAAGTTTTTTTGAAAGATAAAAAATAAAATTAGGTGTTTCTAATATACGTTATTTGATATAAACATACACTATATTAGAAAAGATAGGAGGTATTATATGTATTACTATGGTGGTTATCAAGGCTATGGTTGTGGCAATCCTTGTGGTGGTTACGGCTATGGCGGCGGATATGGAACAGGATATGGAGCAGCAATTGTTTTAGTGCTTTTCATTTTACTTGTAATAATTATAGGCGCAAGAGCTTACGGTAATAATCGATAAAAAGAGGTTTCTCTAGAAACTTCTTTTATTATGTTTTTTTATTTTTTTTATGTTTGTCATTTTTTCACATTCGCTTAAATATATATTTATATTATTTTTATGAAAAAAATGACTTTAACGGTCATTTTAATTGAATTTATTTTCTTGTTCTTTGATCCAACTATCATTTTCGAAGTAATTTATTCCCATGGCGGCTTTGACTTCTTTGGTTGTTTCAATAGCTTTTTGTCTTGCCTTTTCAGTTCCATCTTTTAGTATTTGATAAACCTCCATAATATGATTTTCCCAATATTTTCTTCTTTCTCTTATCGGTTTTAAGGTTTCTTCCATAACGTTATTTAGGAATTTTTTAACTTTCATATCCCCTATTCCACCTTTTTCGTAGGCTTTTTTAAGTTCTTCTAGATTTTGAAACTCTGGCCAATATTTAGCGAAGTGAGAGTCGTTTGCAAAGGCTTCAAGATAGATAAACACAGGATTGTTTTCGGTGTGCCCAGGGTCGTCAACTTTTAAATGAGTAGGATCTGTGTACATACTCATGATTTTCTTTTTTACTTCTTCTTCTGAGTCTGATAAGTATATACAGTTACCTAATGATTTGCTCATTTTGGCATTACCATCTAGTCCTGGTAATCTTGAACAAAGTTTATTTTTTGGAAGCAGGATTTCTGGCTCAACTAAGGTTTTACCATAGATATTGTTAAAGCTTCTGACAATTTCTTTGGTTTGTTCAAGCATTGGAAGTTGGTCTTCACCAACGGGAACTAGGGTTGCTTTAAAGGCAGTTATATCAGCAGCCTGTGATACTGGATAAGCTAGGAAGCCTGCCGGGATCGATGTTTTAAAACCTCTTAATTTGATTTCATCTTTAATGGTTGGGTTGCGCTCGAGCCTTGAGACGGTTACAAGGTTTAAATAGTAAAAAGTAAGTTCACACAGTTCAGGAACTGCTGATTGAATAAAGATAGACGTTTTTTTAGGGTCAATGCCACAAGCAAGATAATCTAAAACAACTTCGATAACGTTTTGTCTTATTTTTTCTGGATTGTCGGCATTATCAGTTAGCGCTTGGGCGTCAGCTATTTCGATGTATATTTCGTCAAAGTTTCCAGAGTTTTGAAGTTCTACACGGTTTTTAAGAGATCCGGCGTAGTGACCGATGTGAAGTTTTCCAGTTGGACGATCTCCAGTTAATATTATTTTCTGCATTATATCATCCCTTTTCTTTTTTTCTGTAATTTTTTCTGACCTTTTAAGGTAAAGTCTATTTCTTTTGGGTCGATATTGTCTACTTTATATGTATTGTGATATAAAGGAAGTTCTTGCCATTTGTTTTGTGACAAGATTTCTCTTTCGAGTAATTTTCCGTTTTGCCATAATTCACGTATAACGTAACTTGCTGTACTTTGAAAATCGATGATGATGTATTTACCGATGTTTATAAATTTACCTATTCCATCACTTATGATTATTTGTTCGTAAGTCGTATTCCAAATTTTTCTTTTAAAGATAAACCCATATTTGTTTTGAAGCGATTGATGGTTTTTAACGGTTATTTTCGGATTTTTTATTTTTTCTTCCATTTCTCTTTTTATTTCATCTTCATCCTTTTCAAAGGTAATGGCATAAATTTTTACACATTTTTCATTATTTGGAATTAGTGGGATATTGTCTTTGACCCATGGAATTAATCTTGTGCCATCTTCTTTGGGATTTGAATATTTGAAACTTTCAACAAGATAATTTTGGATAATTGGTTCGTCCCATAATAAATTATAAATGTATGATATTTTACTGCCTAGTTTCATATTATAGTTTGACCTCTCTATTCATTTCGTAAAAATAATTTTCAAAGTAGGCAAAAGACGATTTAACTCCTTCGCCTTTTTTAATCATTTCTCTAAATTCGTTTTGGGTTACGTATTTGACGGCATTAACTTTTTTAGGGCCGAGTGTTAGTTCTTTTAGATTGATGTTTTTTTCAAGAAGGTATACTTCGGCATAATCAATCAATCTTTTATATGTGGCAATATATTTAAGCTCATCTTTGGAAATACTTAGTCCAAGTTTTTCTTTGATTTCTCTAATGGCTGCGGCAATTGGGGTTTCTCCAGCCGCAACTACCCCACTAATATTGGCCCACATATTTGGAAATTTATGGGATGAGCTGACTCTTTGTTGAAGAAGCAGGTTTCCATTTTTATCTATAATCCAGACATGAACAGAAACCCTAAAGTAACCTTTAGGGACGCTGTGTTTATCTGATACTAAACCGGTTGGTTCGTGTCTATCGTTATATAAATCAACTAATTCCATGAAAATCACCTGTTTTCATTATAACAGATAAATTTTAATTAGTAAATTAAATTGCGATTAAAGTTATTTCGGTTGGGTATATTGGACCGCCGTGATATCTTAGATAAAATTTATAAGTATTATCCATTTCTTTGATCATTTTAGGTATTTGCCAGATGTCTTCGTTACTGTGATAGATCGATATCAGTAGTTTAGGATGGGAGGTCTTAATATGATTTTGGGCACCTTTTAGGGCTTTTTGCTCCATGCCTTCGATGTCGCTTTTAATGATTGTTATTTTTTCTTTTATTTCGTCATCCAGTGTGGTTATTTGAACTTTAATTTCTCCTTCTTCGGATAAGGTGTTGGCGGAGATACCAGATGGGTTTATTTTTAAATATTCTTCACCTTGTTTATCACTCACACCTTTTTCGATGATTTCAAGGTTTGGAATCGAAGCTGTATTGGCTTTTAGATATTCGATTGTTTCCGGACTTATTTCAAAGCAGTATATTTTTTTATAGTTGTCTCCATAATTTTGAGCAAATGATATAGCGGTGTCGCCGATATAGGCACCTAGGTCCACTAATACTTCTTCTTTGTTTGGTTTGATTAGGTCTAGATCGAAATAGTCGTCATAGGTATTTTCAATTACTTTAGAGAGTGTTTTAAAGTCGTAGTTATACCAATTATTGATGGTGGCAAGCAAGACTAGTTTTGAACGATAGTCTTCTAGTGATTCATACAATTTTTGGTATTCTTTGTAGTTTTCTTTTAAGGCTTTGGCCTTTTTTTCGATTTCTTCGAAGTTGTCCTCCTCTTCTTTTAAAAGGCCCCAATAGTTAAAGTCGTTTAGAAATTTTTCGATTCCTTTTTTAGTTTCGGGGTTTAGGTTTACGTAAAGATTTTTGATATGATTGAAGATTTCTTGGGTACTTGAGGTTTTGAATTGCTTTATTAAATCGTAAAAGTTTTTATCGATATAATTCATTTTTTTCTCCTTTCTATATAAGGATATTAAACTTTTATTTATTTATGATTTTGGTTTGACAATGCACCCGCAAAATTATATAATACGAAGAGTTTATGGATGTGTGTAAAGCAGATGAAATCCATTAATATTTTTAAAGAAAAATATGATAAAATAGATATATGGAGATGATATTATGTTTAAACCACTAAAAATGGTTGATGAGAAGCAGAAAATTATTAGAACAACGTGCAAAGAGGTAAAATTTCCACTTTCAAAGGAGTATAAGGATTTAATCGATAGGTCCATTAAGCATTTAACTTACAGTCAAATTGAAGAATATGCAAATAAGTATGATATTAGGCCAGGAACGGCTTTAGCTTTTCCACAAATTGGAATCAATGCCAGAATAATCATCATCGTTTACGAATATGAGAAAGGTAAGTTTAAAAATTATGTGATGGTTAATCCAAAGATAATTAGCCATTCTGAGGAAATGGTTGCTTTAGAAGAGGGGGAAGGATGTCTTAGTGTAAATAGAGATGTCGAAGGTCATGTTCCAAGGTATGCGAGAATTACGGTTACTGGTTATGACGAGGATGGAAACAAAATGACAATTAGAGCTAGAGAGTATTTGGCAATTATTTTCCAACATGAGATTGATCACCTTAACGGAATGCTTTTTTACGATCATATAAATAAAAAAAGACCTTTCTATACAGATAGTGAGATGCGTTTGATTTAGAGGTGCTTTATGAAAAAGATAATTTTTAAATATGTTTTATTAATTGTGGTTACTTTTGCGGCTTCAATTTTTATTTACGAGTATATTCAAAAATCTACAGCGGTCGATACGGAATACGATGTTTTATCGTATCAGAAGGATTTAGAAAATCAACATTTGGCAAATACTAATTATACTTTGGATAATCCAAATGTTCTTTTGAATTTTTATGGTAATTCGCCTTTAACTGCTTTGGTCGTTTTTGAGACTAAAGATTTAACTTCAGTTACATTAACGGTTAAGGGTAAGGATGGTGCGGCAGATATTACACACACTTTTGTGCCGAATAAGGTTCATATTTTACCAATTTATGGTCTTTATCCAGATTATGATAATAAGGTGGTTATTACAGCTAGTGGAACATCGAAGGAAATTACGATTAAAACAGGTGCTTTACCTGATGATTTTACAAAGGCAACTTATGTTTCAGATATGGAACTTGAGGATGGAAAATTTTATTTTACAACTCCAGAAGATAAAGGATATACAGCGGCTTATGATGAAAATGGTGAAGTTAGGTGGTATTTAACTGGTGATTATAAATGGGATATTCAAAGATTAAATAACGGGCATATTATAATCGGAAGTGATAAGCTCGTAAGTCAGCCTTATTATAGTATTGGTCTTGTGGAGATGGATTTGCTTGGAAAAATTTACTACGAGTATAACATTCCAGGAGGATATCATCATAATATGATCGAGTTTGATAATGGAAATTTACTTATTGCTTCAAATGGTAATAATAATACACGTGAAGATTATATAGTTGAAATTGACCGGGCAACTGGTAATATTGTGAAGGAAATCGATTTGAATAAGATTTTAGGTGGTAATCATGAGGGAAACTGGTTTGGCATTACTTCTCTAGCCTATGATGCTCCAACGAATTCGTTAACGGTTTCCGGTTATCATAATGACATGATTATCAATATTGACTATGCTTCAACAGAAATAAACTGGATTATCAGTAAACATGATTTAGGTAAGTTTAATAAGTACAAGTTAGATGGCGATAATTTACCTGATTCACCCGAGACAGTAACGCTTATTAATTCTGATGAGTTTGTAGTTACTAGTTTAGATGGGAATAAAAGAGCTTTACTTACTTACAAGTTAGATAGAGTGAATAAAACGTTTGACATAACAAATAAAATTACACTAGATGATAATGAAAATGCTTATATCGATAAGACTGATGAGGGTTATTTGGTGACTCAAGGTAATAATATTTTGAGGGTTAATGATTCGGCTGAGAGATTGCTTTCTATTAATTCTACTCTTTATAATACTAAGTTGATGCCACTTTATGCGAATGATATATATACTGGGGTTCAAGGTACGCGGCTTGGTGTTTTAGGTGAGACACCGACTACTTCTAATCACTTGCTTATATGGGCAAAGGAAGACGAAAGTATTATCGATAAATATAATTTGAATTTTTATAAAGATGTTTATGGTCTTAGATTTGCAGGAACATTTAGTAAAGATGACGATGTTCAACTTATTTTAGATAATGTTTTAAGTAAGAAAACATATGATATTCAGATTCCTGATAGTGATGAAGAAAAAATTGTTACTTCAAAATATGTCAATGAGGATGAAATTAAAGGTAAATATTATATATTTATAAGAATAAATGGAACAATTTATAAACTTAATAAATATGTTATATTCTATTAAAAAAGATGTTACTTTTGAGTAACTTCTTTTATTTGTTTTTTTCTAAGTAATCTAGATATTCATCATATGTCATTTGTTTGTCGGTGTATGTTCCATCATCGTGGATATCGATTAACCGGTTGGCTAGGGTTCTAATAAGTTCAGTATCAAAACTTGCAATAACAATTGGTCCATTAAATTTTGTTAATCCGTTATTTAAGGAGGTTATAGATTCGATATCAAGGTGGTTGGTAGGTTCATCTAATAGTAAAACATTTCCTTTATTAAGCATCATTTTAGAAAACATACATCTAACTTTTTCGCCACCGGACAAGACTTTGACACTTTTTAGTGATTCTTCTCCAGAAAATAGCATTCGACCTAGGAAGCCACGGACAAAGCTATCGTCTTTGTTTTCTGAATATTTACGTAACCATTCGATAAGATTTTCGTCTTCAGTAAAATATTCATCATGGTTTTTAGGGAAATATGAGATTATAACGGTAGAACCGATTTTTATTTCGCCACTGTCGGGGGTTATTTCACCGGTAATTACTTTAAATAAGGTTGTTTTAGCTATTTCATTTTCCCCGATTAGAGCAATTTTATCGTCAGGTTTGATGTTTAAGGTAAAGTTTTTTAAAATTTGTTTACCATTTATGGTTACATTAATTTTGCTTAGGGTTATTACTTCCTTCCCTAGTCTTTTTTCATATTCAAAGTTTATGTATGGATATTTTCTAGAAGATGGAACTATTTCTTCCAAGGTTATTTTATCTAATAATTTTTTACGAGATGTAGCTTGTTTTGATTTTGAAGCATTTGCCGAGAAACGAGCAATAAAGTTTTCGAGTTCTTTTATTTTGGCTTCTTTTTTCTTGTTGGCTTCTTTTATTTGTTTTTGAATAAGTTCATTAGTTTGATACCAGAAATCATAGTTTCCAACGGTCATTTTAATTCTTTGTCTGTCGATATCGACCATATAGGTACAAATTTTATTTAGAAAATGGCGGTCGTGAGACACTAGGATTATGGTTCCTTTAAAGTCTAATAGGAAGTTTTCGAGCCAAATTTTACTTTTTAAATCTAAACCGTTTGTTGGTTCGTCTAACAATAGGATATCTGGCTCACCAAATAGAGCTTGAGCGAGTAAAACTTTGACTTTATCTTTGTCAGTTAGTTCTTTCATATTTTTATCATAATATGAATTATCTAGGCCTAGTCCTGATAATAATATTGCAGCGTTACTTTCAGCTTCCCAGCCGTTTAAACTTTCGAATTCATCTTCTAATTTTGCTACTGTTATACCATCTTCATCGGTGAAATCAGGTTTCATATATAATGCTTCTTTTTCTTTCATGATTTGATATAATCTGTCGTTACCCATAATAACGGTATCGATAACCGTATATTCGTCGTAGGCATTATGATTTTGCTTTAAAACAGATATTCTTTCGTATTTGTCTTTGATAATTTCACCGGTAGATGATTCAATTTCACCAGTTAATATTTTTAGAAATGTACTTTTCCCAGCACCGTTTGCACCAATGACACCATAACATTCATGGGGTTTAAATTCGAGATTTACGTTTTCGAATAATACTCTTTTGCCAAATCTTAAACTTAAATTTTTAACTTGTAACATAAAAAAATCACCTCTTCCATTATACAGGAAAAGGTTTATTTTTTAAAGGATAAATTTTTTATATTGAGTTTTACTTCTTTTATTTCTTTAACGATTGTGGGTAGATACATTTCGCATTAATATTTTATGAAAAAAAGCACAATTATTTTTTTGTGCTTATAACTTTAATTTAGTATTGTTTCAACAATTGTAATTATGCCAAGTCCGAAAGCAGCTCCACTTATAAATGTTAAAAATAATGGGTTTGCAAAGGCGGCTTGGGTAAATTTTGGTGGAGTTAATCTTTTTACTTTAACTTTTGCGCTATTTTTTTGAAGATTATCTGAGTTTTTAACTTCTTCATATACTTCTTCGGCAGTTTCTTTAGTCTCATCTGGTAATTCTGTACGTTCTTTTGAATCTTCGTATTCTTTTAGAAGTTTTTTTTCTTCGTCTGTTAAAGGAGTGTTTGTTTTTAATTTTTCATGAATTTTATCAAATGTATTGTCTACTAAGTAATTATCGATGTTTTGATTTAAATCGTCTTCTTTTTTCTCGTCTTCCATATTAACTTTAGTTTCAGTAACACTTTTGGTATTGTCGATTTGCTTTTCTTCGCCAAATGATATTTTAGTTTGACCATTTTCTTCTAATTTGACAAATATTGGCTGGAAACCTTTACCGAAGTCGACCATAAGCATTCCATCCGTTATAGTTTTGTCGGTTTGTCTTATACCATAGATGTTTTTGATGTGATAATTTTCTTTTAGATAATCAGCTATTTGATCAATTGGATATTCAGCTTTATCGATGGTTACAGTGTCGTTTTCTCTTAAGGCGGTGTTTCTTTGAGTTTCCATGGCATCTTTAATACTTTTATCGATTTCTTCGCGATTATTCATTTTATCAAACTTTATGCTTTGAAGGATGATTTCGTAGATATTGGTATTTGGGTTTGTTTGATTAATCGTATGAGGTATTCCGTCTTTAACGTAGGTGATTACTGAGCTTGTGCTATTTACTTTATACTCGGTAATTCCGTTTTCTTTGAATAATGTTTGAAGATCAACATCGATATTTTTCTTGACAGCTTCTTTTTTTATTTCTTTGTTTTCTAGGGTGTTTTTATATATTTCATCTAATTCTTTTAAGGCTTCTTTATATTCTTTTCTACCAGTTAGGTCGATTTTACCGAATTTTTTGAGTACTGGAATATCGGCATCTTTGAGTTTTTTTTCAAATTCATTATGATAATCTTCTGTTTTAGTGTATTTCTTTTGCTTGATTTCTTCTTTTATTTCGTCTTTTATAAGATTGATTGTCTCGATTATTGTTTGATTTATTATTCTGTTGGTTGCAAAATGGGGATTGATAATTTGCGGCATTCCATTTTTATATTTGAAAACGCAAACTTTCTTGCCATTTTTAACAAAAATAAAGTTTTCACCGTTAATGGTTACAATTCTTTTATTCATATTTTTCCTCTTTTCTAAATGTCTTCTAAACGAACACTTACGAGTTTGCTAACTCCAGATTCTTGCATGGTTATACCGTATAGTATATCGGCGTATTCCATGGTTTTTTTCTTATGAGTTATGATAATAAATTGTGAGCGATTTTTAAGTTTAGTTATGTATTTACCAAATGTATCGACGTTAGCTTCATCTAAGGCAGCTTCAACTTCGTCTAAGATACAGAATGGAGATTGTTTGGTTTTTATTATCGCGAAAAGCAGACTAATGGCTGTTAAGGTTTTTTCACCACCTGATAAGAGTGTGATGCTTGTAAGTTTTTTTCCTGGCGGACTGGCGATTATTTCAACGCCGGTTTCCAAGATATTATCTGGATCAGTCAGTTTTAAGGTTGCTCTTCCACCTTTGAATAATTCTTTAAAGGTTTCTTCAAAGTTTTTATTTATTTTAGTAAAGGTTTCAGAAAATTCTTGAATCATAACTTTATCCATGGTTTTAATTATCTCATGAAGGGTGTTTTCCGCTTCGTCTAGGTCACTTAACTGTTTAGTTAAGAATTCATATCTAGAACTTACTTCTTCATACTCTTCAGGAGCAGTTAAATTAACTGGTCCAAGTGAATCGATTGTTTTTCTTAATTTGCGCACGCGCTCTTTGGCAATGTCATAATCGATTTCAAGTTTATATGTTTCTTTGGCTTTTTCATAGGTCATATGATAATTTTCACTAAGGTTATTTAAAAGATTGTCTAGTTTAACATCCATTCTTCCAGATTTAATTTCTAAGTCTTTTAATTCGTTTGTTTTAGCCGAATAAATACTGTTTTCTTTTTTAATCGATATTTGATAATCTTCTAAGGCTTCATTTAATTCTTTTTTCTCTTTGGTTAAGTTATCAATGGTACTTGAAACTTCGTTTTTCATTTTTATGGCTGCATAATATTTTTCGAGAATATCTTCGCGTTCTTTAGAAAGAGAACCGTTTTTAAGATTATCATTAGTCTGAAGTTCTTGTTTGATTTTAGCTATTTCTTGTTTTAGAGAGTTTTGCCTATTAACGTTTGTCTCTAAGGCGTCGTTTTTAAGCATCTTATCTTTACTTAGAAGGTAAATTTTATCTTCAAAACTTTTAAGATTATAATCTGTTTCGTTAATTTGATTTTCAATTTCTTTAGCTGAGTTATCGAGCTTCTCGATTTGTTTGATGACGTTTTCTAATTCATATTTATCAGAAATGACATTTTTAGGTTTGCTTTGTTTACCACCTGTCATCGAACCTCCGATATTGACTGTATCACCGTCTAGGGTAACTATGCGGTAGCGGTGGTTTATTTTTTTACCAATGCGAACCGCGTTATCTATGTTGTCTGTGATGATAACAGTTCCCAACTGATTTAACATGACATTAGTGTATATTTTATCGTATTTAATTAGATTACTAGCTATATCAATAAAACCGTTTTCACTTTTTAAAATATTTAAAACATTAGAATCGATTGTTTTAGGCTTGATAACGTTTAGGGGGAAGAATGTTGCTCTTCCGATGGTTTTAAGAAAGTTTATTGCTTCTTTGGCATCTTTGTCGGTGCTTGTGATGATGTTGTTAGAAGTGTATCCAAGGGCAGATGAAATAGCTAAATTATAGTTTTCATCAACTTCGATTAAGTTTCCTACTGTCCCGTGAATTCCTTCAAGACGAGGGTTATTTAAAACTCTTTTTACGGCCTCAGGAAGGCCACCACCATTTTCAATGTTGTTTTTTAAGTATTCTTCGCGAATGTTTAGGTTGTGGCGCTGGCGAACTAAATTAGTTAACTTTTCTTCAAGTGTTTGTTTTTTATCTTTTTCAGCTTGAAGTTTTTGATTTTCTTCTTCCATTTTCTCGTTTGTTTTCTTTATTTCGTTTGAAAGATTACTGATGGTTATATCCAGTTCATCAAGGGATGCTTCTAGTGATAATTGTTCATTTTTAAGAGTTAAAATGGTTTCTTCGAGTTCTGATTTGTTTTCTTCGTGCTTTTGTTTTTCAGCTAAGAGGTCTTTTTGTCCGTCTAGTTTTTGGACTAGGGCCGTAAGTTCGAGTAATTTGTTTTGAAAGGCATTGATTTGGGTATCAATGTCAGTTATTTTGACTTTGTACTCTTCGATTTTGGCTTCACCTAAGGTATTACTCGAAGTGATTTTTAAGAGTTCTTCTTTTAGTTTTTCGATTGTCCCTTTATTTGTTTGATATTCGAAATTTATATTCGTGATTTCTTCGGTTATTAGGGCAATTTCGATATTTTCAAGTTCACTTTTGGTTTTAGTATAGGTTTCAGCTTTTTCTTTGGCCTCTTTTAATGGATTTAATCTTTCTTCGGTTTCTTTTAGAATGTCGCCGACTCTCGATTTGTTGTCTTTGGTTCTATCTAGTTTGTGAAGGGCTTCTTCTTTTCTTCTTTTGTATTTTAAGACTCCGGCTGCTTCTTCAAAGATGGAACGACGATCTAATGGTTTACTACTGATTATTTCTTCGATTTTGCCTTGTGATATTATGTTGAAGCTTTCTTTGGCAATTCCACTATCTAAGAGAAAGTTAGTTATATCTTTAAGTCTTACTCTTCCACCGTTTAGAAAATATTCGTTAGTTCCATCACGGTATACACGTCTTTTTATTTCAACTTCATCATATTCTATGGGTAAGTATTTATCCGTATTATCAAAGATCAAGGAAACTGAAGCAACGTTCATCGCTCCCCTACTTTTACTTCCGGAAAAGATGACATCAGTCATCGATCCGTCACCACGGAGTGACTTTACTGATTGTTCACCTAAAACCCAGCGAACGGCATCGACAACATTACTTTTACCGGAACCGTTTGGTCCGACGATACCGTTGATTCCGTTTGTAAAGACGATGTCTGTTTTATCGGCAAATGATTTAAAACCATGAGCTTTTATTTCTTTTAAGTACATCTTATCACCTTATCTACTATTAATAATTATACCTTAATAACGTACAATAAGCAAATGTTTGAATACGAAAAAAGCTTACTTTTTTAATTTCTTATAGTAAGCTTTTTCTTTTGTTTCGTCTATTTCGTCGTTTATGATACTAAAGACTTCATTTGCATCTTGAACGTTTCCAAAGATGTTATTGGTTGATGATTTAACTTGATGTATTTTTAATCCTTCAGGATTTAAGTTTTCTAAGGCTTGTTGTGATGATAGTGGAACTATTCCATCGGATTTTTCGTCAAAGATTAAATCATCCATTAAACATAGTCCCATACCAGCAAAATCACCAGCTTTTAAGCACTTTCTAAATGTATCTTCTTCTATTCCGGTGTATATGTTGTGATATGAGTTTATTTTTGAAATCATATCTAAATTTTCTTTTTGTAAAAGTTTTTCGATAAATGTTTCATCATATTTATCTGGGTCGGCACCACCTGGAATGGCAATATCGTAATCCATATGTGAATTACTTGAGATGCCACTATAGACACTGCTTATTGCTTTAGTTATTGCTTTGGCTAAAAATTCATTGTTTATTTTGTTTTGAATTATTCTTTCTAATTTTGGATAAAAAATAGCTGGAGATACCATAATGGTTCCTTTAAATGGAACGGCCGTAGTAAATAGATTAGTTTTGCTTAGGGCAAGAGGTCTTTTTATGTATTTTAAACTATCGAAGGCAACTGCCGCGCCTATAGAATGAGCAATTACGTTTATCGAATTTATATGTGGATTGCTTGAGATACTTTCAATGTGATTACCTAAAAAGATACTTTCTTCTTTCAATGGCGCATCATTATCTAAAAGCAGTAATTTCATGTGGATGTTTTTATCTAATTTACTAAAGTATTTTATCGCTTTATCGATATCACCGGCTTTGTCAGATACGGTTTTTGAGTCTTTTGAGACATTTTCAAGACGAATTCCTGGACAGAAGATAAAGTATTCATAATTATAACTTTCGTCTGTTTCAACGCTTTTTAAGCTAACTAGGGAAAGAGATTTCCCTCTTTCTTCTTCGGTGTATGGAGCATACCAGCTGTTATTACTTAAATCCCACTTTCCAATTATATCTACTTTTGACATAACTTCCCCTCTTTCTATAAAGATTGTTATATTGTAATACTTTTTAATTATATGTCAAGTTGGAAAATAATAATGTCAAATTTTTTTAGATTGAATTTTTTTTAGCTTTAGTAATTCCACTTTCTAAAATTTCATCTATTTCTCTTCCGTAAACACTTTTAGCGGCGTTATAGGCAAGCATACAAATTGTCATTGGACCGACTGCCACAGTTGGCGGAGTTATTAGTGATGCTTTTTTAGAGTTTTCATCAAAGTCAACATCACCGACAGCTTTTCCTTCTTGAAATAATTTGATATATTCTCCTTTTATATCTATGGCTACATCATCTTGATATATTCCCGGTCCCCATGCGCCCATATTTTCACACTCCTTTTAATATTTATTATCTATGTTCATTATAACATTTCGTTTGATTTATAAATATATATTTAAAATGTAAAAAAGAACTGATTAATCCAGGTTCTATAATAAATAGTGTTGGTGAGGCGAAATCCCATTGACACTATTTTTATAAAAAAAAGAGTCACTAACCAG
>CALVIC010000001.1 GCA_944329365.1 uncultured Bacilli bacterium | reverse complement strand
GTCACCCGCTTATCTAATCATAATTATACCCCTAAAAGCCAAGAAATGTCAACAATTGTCAATATAAAATTAGCATTTTTATCCTTAAATATCAAAGTAAATTGATTTTTAACATTTACATTCAAAACTTAATAATTTCTAAAATAAAAAATTGATAATTCAAATTAAATCTATCAAGATTAATAATCGTCTATAAAACCGTGTTAATTTAAAAATACAAATCTACAAAAAATAATGGAATAAACACCATTATTTTTCAAATTTCTTAGAGACAATTTCAAATAATTTAGTAAATAAATTAAATAGAAAAAATGCAACAACAAATAAAACTCCTGCAATAATAAGTAAATCCGGGGTAAATATTACTATTGAAAAAAGCCGTCTAAATATTGTAATTCCAACAACAAATAAAGTAATTAAAAATACAAATAACGCTCTTCTTAAATTATTAAACGGCACACATATTCTATAAATAAGCATAAAACCAGTAAATGCAGTTAATAAAACACATAAAGTCGACATTTGATCCACAGTCAGTTTCACAAACCAAGGAAGCATCATAATTATAAGTATATTTGCAACTATTGTAATTCCTGTTGGAAGTGACCTTCTTAAAACATTTAAAATAATTTTTCCGTTAAGCCTTTCTCTATTAGGCTCCAAAGCTAAAATAAACGAAGGAATTCCAATAGTAACCACACTAGTAAGTGTTAACTGAATAGGAATAAAAGGATAAGCCCTATTTAAAAATACAAATATTATTGCCAGTAACGTCGCATAAGTAGTTTTACAAAGAAACAATGATGAAGATCTTTGCAAATTGTTAATACTTCTCCTACCCTCTGCCACAATCTTTGGCATTGATGAAAAATTAGAATCAAGCAAAACTAGCTGTGACACATTTCTCGCCGCATCACTACCACTGTTCATTGCCACACTGCAATCAGCCTCTTTTAACGCTAGTACATCATTAACCCCATCTCCAGTCATCGCTACTGTTTTTCCTTTAGCTTTTAGAGCTAAAATAATTTCTTTCTTCTGATCGGGTTTTACTCTACCAAAAATATTATATTCGTCAGCCAAATCCAAAATATTTCTTTTTGTTTTACTTAAATCTATATATTTAATATTCTCAATTCCAACCTTTTTAGCAACTCCCGCCACCGTTTTAGGATTATCACCAGATATTAACTTTATATCCACACCTTGTTCTTTGAAAAACTCCAAAGTATCCCTAGCTTCAGCCCTAATTTTATCGTTAATTATAATTAAAGCCATTGGCGAAATATCATCAGGAATTTGCTTGTTAAGTTTCCTCTTAGACTTAGCTAAAATAACAACTCTATTACTATTTGTATATTCATCTAATACATCTTGAAAACTCTTTAAATTTTTAATTACAATCTCTGGCGCACCAATTACATAACTCTCATTTTCAAATGAAATACCAGACCACTTAGCTTGTGACGAAAAAGGAACAACTTCCAATACTTTTTTATCATCCTCTTTTTCAAATTTTTTAGAAAGTGCGGTCATCGTTTGATTATCATTATCCATATGAAAACTAACAGATCCTAAAACTGTCTCTACTTCCTTTTCACTAAAACCTTCTAAAGGAACAATTCTTGAAACATCCATCTCTCCAGTTGTTAAAGTTCCTGTCTTATCAAGACAAATCGTATCAACTCTAGCTAAAGTTTCAATACAATAAAGTTCTTGAACTAATACATTATATTTAGAAAGTCTAATAACACTAATTGCCAAAACCGTACTTATCAGTAAAACTAGTCCTTCTGGAATCATTCCTATAAGCCCCGCAACAGTTGCGACAACCGCCTCTTCAAAAGTATCATTCTCCCCAAGTTGACTTATAAAGAATAATATTCCAATCGGAATAATTGCAATACTAACATATTTCAAAATTTTATTAATAAAATTCATAAGTTCAGAATTAACTTTTTTCAAATACTTTGCTTCAGCAGAAATCTTCGCCGTATAATTTTCATCACCAACATGAATCGTTTCAGCAATCCCTCTACCACTTACAACAAAACTTCCCGATAAAAGCTCATCACCTCTTTTTTTTGTAATCGGCTCACTCTCACCAGTAATAAGAGATTCATTGACAAGCATCTCTCCAGAAAGCAATTTAGAATCTGTTACAATTTGATTACCTGGTCTCAAACTAATTACATCACCTAAAACAATTTCGTGAATACCAATTTCCTTTTCCACTCCGTCCCTAATAACTCTAGACTTTGTTTCGTTTAAAAGTGAAAGTTTATCGATAATTAATTTACTTCTAATTTCTTGAATCGTACTTATAAGAGTATTACAAATGACCACACCTAAAAAAAGTAAATTTTTATAAGAATGAACTAAAAAAATAGCGAGTCCTAAACCTAAATTCAAAAAATTAAACAAAGTAAAAAAATTAGTCATAATTATCTGCCCAATTGACTTTGTTTTAACATCCGTATTTTTGTTGACAAGCCCCCGCTCCGTAAGTTCTTTAACTTGCTTTTCTGATAAACCTTGAATTTTTTCCATGATAATCACTTTCCTAAAGTCATTTTACCATAATTAATGCCTAAATAAAATAACATTGTTGTAAGATTAAGAATATCTTAAGAATTATTATTTCCTTATTTTATTAAATTATTAAAGATACTTAATCTTTCTTATAACGTTCTTACCAAAAATAATAAAAAAATCTTTAAAACAATAATTGAATTCTCTGCTATAATAATATTAGGTGATAAGAATGAATAATGTAGAATTAGATCAAAGTTTTTTTAGAGAATTTTATCAAGAAGTCCAGTCCCCTGATACTGATAAAAACTTATTAAAATTAATTCAAATATGTAAAGGAGAACAACCACTTCAATTTAGCGCGGATTCCAGCGCTACTTTTTGTAATTTTCCAACAAAAAAAGTCAATCCTATATCCAAAGAAGATTATTCTAAATTTTATGAATGGCTTTTCCAAGAACAATTAAATAATATTAAAAAAATAAACCCAAATTCACTAAAAATCCAATATAGAGATGAACTTATTAAACTACAAAATGAACTATCAATAACAAATTATACATTAAAAGATAAAGAAAAAATGCTATCTAACCCAATATATGGAAACCTTCTAACAAAATTAATACCAAGTTCAGAACTAAAAGGAGAAGGTGCCGGCATTGTTTTTTATTCTAAAAATATCAATTTTACCAAACAACACATTCCATGTCATCGCTTATATATTAATATAGATGGTAAAGCCTCTTTAGATTTCATGAAAATATTTATTCAAGTTTTTGACTCTTTCAATTTACCATACGCCATTAAAAATACACTTATGCAACCAGGAGGACAAACCAGATCTGATTTATTGGTAATCTATTTAAATGACCCCACGTTAAAATTTGGAGTACAATTATGTGAAAATATTAAAAATAAAGTTCCATTTATTGCAAATAGTATAGGTGAGCCCCCAGTCTTAACCGGAAAATATCATAATTGGATAGGCTATGGATTTGAAAATAATGAATCAATTCGCTCTTTTAATCAAACAATGAGTGATATTTTATTTAAGTCCATTGCTAAAGGTTTAGGAAAAGAAGTCTTAAAAATTTATGATAAACCTATTTTAGCAAAAAAAACAGAAAAACAATATTATACTAACCTTAAAACCCTATTTTTATCCTCATTAACAAACTCTGCTATTAAATGTAATGCCGATACAAGAGAGTACTTTCAAAAATATTCTGTCCTAGAAGATGACTATTATCGTATAAAAGAACTTGGATATATTGTCGAAAACCCCAAAGATCCCATACTGATTCAACAAGTATTCTCCTATTTTTATAATACTTTTACAGACAATGATATTAAAAACTTTTTGGCAAATCCATTAAGCGAAAATTCATTTCCTAGTATTAACCTAAATGTTCCACATCTAGGACAAGTATTTATAAATATGAAAAAAGAAGTACCCATTTCTGCACTTTGTAAATTAGTTCCTATCTTGAAAAAACATAACCCAAATTTTTTAGAAACTATTAAACAAGAAATATCTAAAGAACTAAGTAAAAACAAAGAAATACATAATTCTCATAATACAAATGATATTCAAATTGACCCTGATAAAATTTGTTTTGCGGCTACCGCCAAGCAATATTATGACCGATATGGCAACGATTTACACACACCAAATAATCCAAGCTTATATCAAATGTCTGAGCAACCACAACCTAGAGTTGTTTCCTCCCAGCCACATATTATTAAATAAAAAATTATTTTAAATTAATAAGAAGTTTTATTAATTTAAAATATCCTCCCAAAAGTATAAAAAAACGAATCAAACAAAATCCGTCTTTTGAATTTCAAAATAGAACATATCTCGAAATCATACATAAAATAAAAATCAAAACTATTAATAGATTACAAATAAATAATCACTTATCAAGAAATTTATTGATCTATCAATTTTTATTTTCGTTATTAATTATTCTTATACATAAAGCATTCTTTATCATGAGAATAAATAAAACCTGTTGCCTGTAAATAAAAATAGATAATTGTAGAACCGGTAAATTTCATACCTTTTTTTATTAAATCTTTTGAAATGGCATCTGATAAAAAGTTTGTAGTTTTATCCACTTCACATATTATCTTAGAATTTGTAAAAGTTATTAAATAATTATAAAAGCTTCCGTATTCATCTTGAATGTTCTTAAATATTTTAGCATTATTAATACTAGCTTTTACTTTTAACTTATTTCTTATAATTTTTGAGTTAGATAATAACTCATTTATTTTATATTCATCGTACTTTATGACTTTATCTATATCAAAATTATCATAAGCTTCTTTAAAATATTCCCTTTTATTTAAGATGCATTCCCACGATAATCCTGCTTGAAAAGATTCTAAAATTAACATTTCGAACAAATATTTATCATCAAAATTAGGTACTCCCCACTCTAAATCATGGTATTTTACATACAAAGGATTATCTAAACTACACCACCTACATCTTTTCGTATTTTTAGGAATAAAATATTTACTCATATCATTTTGTTCATGAATCAAGAGAGAAACTTTATTTTTAATACCACCACTATAACCAGTTAAACTTCCATCGGTTCCAACAACCCGGTGACATGGAATAATAATAGGAAGTGGATTATGTCCAACAGCATAGCCTACAGCTCTATATGATTTTGGTTTGCTTAATTTATTAGCAAGTTCTTTATAGGTAACGGTTTGTCCATAGGAAATATTTTTTAAAACATTCCAAACTCTTATTTGAAATGGCGTGCCTTTAAATTTTATTTTTATATCATCTATATTAGGCTTCTCACCATTAAAGTATTTATCTAACCAATTTTTTGTTTGGTTAAATATTTTTAAATCTAATTCTTCAGCCTTTAATTTTATATTCTCATAAAATCTATCATTTTCAAATAAAATATAATTTAAAGTATCTCCATCACTTATTAAAGTAAGTATACCTAAAGGCGATTTATAAATTGATTTATATAACATTTTATACCCTTAATTTAAAAGTTTTAGGAGCCTTTTTATAAACTAAGATTAGAGATACTAAAGAATATGCTATACTAAAAATAATAGTAGCTAGTCCAAAATAAAATGTTGGAAGTTTTTCGCCGATAAAGAAATAACACACGAAATAAGTTAATCCTTGAACTACTGAATATGTAGAACTTTTCATTTCCGTATTTACATTATAGGGCTGGAGTAAATAATACATAACTAAATAGTGAACCGAGAAAAATATACTCATAGCTATAATTGATACAAATAAAATTATATAGTTTAAGTTTTCCATAGTTCCACCTGATATACATAAAAGAAACGCTAAACCAGCTCCAATTAAAATAGCGGGAATTAAGTTTATTAATATTAATGTTTTAAGTCTTTCTTTGAATACTCCTAAAATAACTTTTGGGGTTCTATATATACGGTAAGTAAGCATACTATGATCACAGTTCATAAACATAGCCTGCGTTACATAAGTCCCTCTATTTAAAATATACATCACAAAAACGAAGTATGGTAAGTATATTAGTAATGAAGCATTTATTATTTTAGCTACATCTTTGTTTTTTAAAACTATAATAGTTAAGACGGCAAAAATACCTATTATAACCACAGATTGTTTTTTTACTGATTTGGTTAATATTTTACTATGTCTTTTGACAAATAGTTCGTGAAAGTAGGCAAAACCATGTTTATTACTTGTGAATGATTTATCTAACTCTATTTGTTTAGAAACATTTTCTTTAATTGTTTGATTACTTTTCGCATTTTCTGTAGCATAAACGTTTTCATTTGTTAAAATTTGTTTATATATTTGTTTATATTTATCAAATGAGTTTATTATTTTGATAGATAAAATACCTAAAATTAAACTAATAATAAAACAGATTAGGAAAATAGTTTGATTAATAACTATACCTATATAAGGAAGCCCATAAGCAAGTAATAGTAAGATGAAGATTACTATCCAAGTAAATTTATCTAATTTATTTTCATTTTTAGCTATTTTAGTTTTTTTATAATCTATTAAAACATAGGCACTGAAAATCATTTTAACCATGACAACAAAAATAGGCATAATTATACATATATATAGTGGTATTTTAGATAATAGTCCAAAGATTATAGTAAATGGTATGAAGCCAATAAAAGTTTTTATCATGGAATAAATATAGTTAGAAATAGTATATTTTTTGGCATCCATATTCATGATTATCATGGCATAGTATTTATCTTTTGTCGGGTTAAACATATAGGTGTTCATGATGCCACCAATAATGGTTAAAAATAAAAATATATGAATAAATGTATTTGCACTTTCTAATTTAAAAACTGACAGCATGGATGTAATACAAAAGAAAACGTATAAAAGTTTGCCCAAGAATATGGTACCTATTTCCATAAGTATACTAATGATATTACCAATTATTTTTAAAGCTTTATTTTTATATAAACTTTCTGGTAATATTCTTTTAATTAAAGGTAACTGTTTGAGTGAATATATAACACTATTAACACGGTAAGTGTTTTTTAGTTTAAAAGATGTAATAAAAGCTCCAAACATACTATTCCTCTTTTAGAGCCTCAATTATTTTATTTTTGAAACTTTCAGTATCTAGGTTATCTTTGGTTACCTCTTTTAAAACTCCTTTATTTAAAACAACTATTTCATCACATAAGTCTAAAGCAAGTTCCATAATATGAGTTGAGAAAATAATTATATGGTCTTTTTTTATGTCTTTAAATAATTGTTTCATTTCTTCTTGGGCGACAACATCAAGTGAAGTTAATGGTTCATCTAAAAGTAAGATGTCTGGTGAGGCAATAATATTAACAAGCATCTGCATTTTATTTTTCATGCCATGAGAGTAATCTTTCATTAATTTATCTCTATCTTCTTTTTCTATTTGGACAAAATCAAAATATTCATCAATAGTCTTTTTATTTTTTATTCTTTTTTCATTTATTTCTATAAAGAAATTTAAAAATTCTCTTCCAGTTAAAAACTCTGGAACATTCGGTGTAGAAAGAACATAACCAATATCTTCAGGCTCAACTTTTTGATCAGTTCCATCATTTATATAAAACTCTCCACCATCTAACTCTAAATCTTCATTTAAACAATTAAATAAGGTTGTTTTACCAGCTCCATTTCTTCCTAGTAAGCCATATATTTTTCCTTTTTCAAATTCAAAGTTTATATCTTTTAAAACTTCTTTTTTCTCAAAATTCTTCTTTAAATGTTTAATAACTAATTTCATGTTTTCTTCTCCTTTAACATTTACTTCATTATACTTGATAGCTGTATATTTGACAATAATTTCTGAAGTTAAAGAAATATTATACTTGAATTGTACCTAATTATATTTAAACATCAAAAAAGCCTTGAAGTTCAAGGCTTAATTTCAAAATGGAGCAAATGACCGGAATCGAACCGGCATCTTAGCCTTGGCAAGGCCATATACTAACCGTTGTACTACATCTGCATCAATTACTCACTCATTATATAATATTTTAATCATTTTGTAAATAATTTATACCAAAATAATTTGTATTTTTTTGAAGTTTATGGTATTCTATACTCCGGTAAAGAGGCGCATATTTATGATAAAAAAAGAAATATTAGAAAAATATGGATTCAATCAAGAACAAATAAACAAAATATTATCATCATATATAATCAAAAAAATATCAATAGAAACTTTTGAAAATTATTTAATAAACATCTTTGAATATGAATCAAAGTACTTCAGCAAAAAAGAAATAATCAAACAAATAACCAGAAATCCATCACTAATTGCCTACTCCCTCGAAACATTAGAAGAACATCGAAAAAATCTTAGAAACTTATATAGTGACGAAGAAATAAACAGTATATATAAAAAGGAATCAAAACTTCAAAGTATATCTAAAGAAAAGTACGACAGCCAAAACAATCTATTTTTAAGGCTCAACTATTCTATTACTGATATCAAAAAATTATTTTTAACTCTTCCCCAACTATATAACTATAGCGAAAACCAAATACTAAAAAGAAGAAATCTTCTTGAAAACTTAAATTATAAACAAAAGGACATAAACAAAATGAGCATCTTATTTCCTCAAATATATTCTCTATCCGATGAACACATAACTAGAATTATTAAATACCTAGTAAAAAATAATTATACTGAGGAAGAAATACATACCATAACTACATCATTTCCTACTATTTTTAGTAAAAACGAAAACAAAATTGAAAACACAAAAGCCTTATTTATTGAATTAGGATTTACCGCAGAAACATTTAAATATATATTCATAAAATGTCCAAGCATTATTTCATATGATCAAGATAATTTACGAAACAAAATCATTTTCTTCATTGAAAATAAAGAAATAGACTTTCTTTTAGAAAATCCAAATCATTTAAAACAAAGTTCTAAAATTAGTTATGCTCGTAAATTCTTTCTTGAAGCAAAAGGAATAAACTTATCGGCAAATAATTTTAAATTAATTTTTATCGCCGACCGAGATTTCAAGAAAAAATTTAACGTCACAAAAGATGATGTAATAAAGCAATATAAAAAAGTCTCAAAATGAGACTTTTTCGTTACTTAATCTCGATAACTCTATCAGATTTAGTAGTGTTTTCTTCAGGAACGACAACTTTCAAAACTCCATCTTTAAATTCAGCAGAAACTTTGCCTTCATCAATATCACCAACATAGAATTTACGCTCCATAGAACCATAAAATCTTTCTTGACGAATGAAGTTTTTATTCTTTTCTTCGTTTTCACCATTTTTTTCAGCACTAATAGTTAAATAACCATCATTGTATGAAACAGAAACATCTTTTTTATCCATACCTGGCATATCAGCTTCGATATAATAATTTCCATCCTTTTCATAAACATCACATTTCATATCCTCAGCTGGGGTTAAAAAGTTATCAAACATACTGTCTAAATCAAATCTTCTTGGTAACATACGCATTATTCATTCCTTCTTTCTTTTACATTTTAATAGTATCACTCTTTTTAGCACTTGTCAAGGATAAGTGCTAACTTTTGACAATTTTTTCAAAAAAAAATAAGATTACACTGTAACCTTATTAATTCTCATCATAATTCTATCTTTTCCGAGTAATCTCATTATTTCATATAAATCAGGTGTATTACACTTACTCGTTAATGCAACTCTGACAACTGTACTAAAATCAGCTATACTTCCCTTATAATTATCCGGATTATCCTTATATTCTCTCATCTCACCAGCATATCCTAATTTTACAGCCGCCTCTTTCATATGATTAAACCAAGAATCCTTATCATCATCTTCTTTATAATAATCATTCAAATAAGTATCTAAAACATTTTTAATCTCACTCTTATCGGTAACATTTTGCCATTCATAAACACTTGGGTTAAATAACTCATCATACATATACCAAATTTGATCCTTAACCTCACTAAAATATGCAATATCTTTTCTCGGTTTCTTTTGCTCTCTTTCAATATTAAATATAGAAGTTGTATAATCTTTATATTTTTCCATTAATGAAGCAAAATCTTTATCATATAAACTTGCCCATTCAAAGGCCATATCATAAACCTCTGTTGCTTTTAATTTACTTATATAATTTTTTGAAATACTTATTAACTTTTCATAATCAAATAAAGTTCCTCCTATTGGCATCTTCTTAAAATCAAGTTTAAACTCATCTGGATCACTATCCTTATTTTGAAGCATCCACATTTCAAAATTAGAATTAGCAATCGTCTCTAAAAATAACATTAAAGCCTTATTAGGAATGCCCTTTTCATGATAAAAACTAATTGCCGCTTCTGGATCTTTTCTTTTACTGAGTTTTCTCTTTTTACCGTCTTCTTCGATACAAATTGGAGACACATGAGCGAACTTAGGAAGTTCAAAATCAAGCATTTCAAAAAGTTGAACATGAACTGGAATAGAAGAAAGCCATTCATCACCACGAATAACATGAGTCGTTCCCATCAAATGATCATCTACCGCATGAGCAAAATGGTAAGTTGGAAGTCCGTCGGACTTTAAAATAACAATATCTTGATCATTTTCTGGAAGTTCCATCTTACCTTTAATTTCATCTTTAAATTTAAAATGATGATTAAAATTGCCTCTTGATTTTAATCTGATTATATATTTCTCACCATTGTTTACCTTTTCGATAACATCATCCATACTAAGTCTTCTACACCTTGCCCAGATTCCATAATATCCAAGTCTCTCTTTGTTAGCCGCCTGTCTATCGTGATCATGTTTTAAATCATCTTCACTACAAAAACAAGGATAAGCCTTATCTTCAATAATTAATTTTTTGACAAAAGCCTTATAAATGTCTCCTCTTTCACTCTGTGTATAAGGACCATAATTACCTTTATCACCTTCTAAAGTAACACCTTCATCAAAATTAATATCAAACTTAGCTAAATCTTCGATAATCTTTCTAACTCCATCGTCGATACTTCTCTTCTGATCCGTATCTTCAATTCTCAAAAAAGAAACTCCGCCACTTTGTTTAGCCATTTTAACTGAAATAAAAGATGTATATAAAGCACCTAAATGCACAAGACCCGTTGGACTAGGAGCATATCTTGTTACCATTGCTCCCTCAGGTAAATCTCTTTTAGGATATTTATTTTCATAATATTTATAATCATGTTCTGATTTAACTAAAAAATCTGCATATTCTTCTCTATTCATTCTAGTCCTTCTTTCCTTTTAATATTATCTTATAATTAAAGATTAAAATCAAGTAACCAAAGAAAAAAGATTCAATTTTTATGAATCTTCTTCTACTTCGGTAGATGGTCCATCCGGTCCACCAACCTCTGGATCAGTTGGATCGACAGTTGAAGTGGAACCACCTTCTTGCTTTCCGTCATCTGAACCATCAACTTCTCCACTTGACCCACTACCAGTTTCACTATTTGTACCATTGTCTTCATCCTCTTTTTTACTATTTGTACTACTTGAAGATGAACTAGAACTACTACTCGATGAACTTGTACTAGATGAAGTATTACCACCTGCTGTAAGTGTGATTGAACTTACATCCTCTACATTCGCTCCAGCTGGAACACTTTGACTAATAATATAACCATTTCCACCTTTAACATTTACCTTTATACCATGACTACTACAATATGACTGAGCATAACTTAAAGTTTCGCCAACAAAGCTTGGAAGTTGAACTAAACTCTTTTTACCAGTAACTTTTGCCCCAATAACTTCTTCCTCATAAGGTGTATTAACATCAAAACTAAATGATTTAATAACCTTTGTCTTCTTAAGTCCTAAATTCTCTTTCATCGCATTAGATACCGCTTTTACACTATCATCATATAAAACGAAATTATAAAGTGATAAATTAGTTCCGCCATAGTCAACTATTCTTGCATCATAACCATTAAGTTTAAGTCTTTGAATACCAAGAGCATCTGTAATACTTCCATCCCCACTCTTAGCCATTATATCCTTAAATACATTATAAAGTGACAAAATTTGACTTGTACTCATATTAGTTGTCATATTTGAACCAATTGTATCAAGTAAATTATTTATCGTATCAATACTTCTAACGTCTTTAATCTTATCAAGTAAAGCTGTTACAACCTCTTGTTGATGTTCACCTCTTATAAAGTCATTACTTGTATAATCAGTCCATTTAGAAGAACATTTACCAGGATTAGGATGTCTATTACGAGCAAACGCTAAAGCTTGTTCACCATTTAAATTTTGTAAACCTTTTTCAATGTAAACTGTATTGTTACCCCATTCACGATTACTATTTTGCTCACATAAATTATATGGAACATCTACTTGTACTCCGCCTAAAGCATCGACAAGCTTAACAACACCTTTAAAATTAATCTTTACATAATAATCAATTTTTACGTCTAAGAAGTTTTGAATTGTATCAATCATACAACTCTCACCCTTCCAAGCTGCATGAGTTATTTTATTTTTTCTTTGACCCGCAAAACATGCGATTGGAACATAAGAATCACGAGGAATACTAAGCATTGTTGTACTTAAAGTTTCCGGATTAAACGTAAGAAGCATTAAAGAATCTCCATTAAACGTACTGTTTTCAATCCCTTCTTTTTCCGAATCAACACCCATTAATAAAATTGTAAATGGTTCGGTAATTGGCTTTGTACTATTGTTTTCTTTTTTATCCTTAACCTTCTTAGTTTGGGTATAAACAATCTTTGTCTTATCTTTTAAATCTTCATACCCTTCCATACTTGCATACATCACTGAATAATTTGTCGGTAAAAATGCATAATCGATTTCTCCACTGAGTAAATCATTAATTTCATCTAGTTGATTATCATATTCCTTTACTTCATTCTTTAAATTATTATCTTTAATTATCTCCTGTGGTATCTCATAACCATCTATACTATTTTTATCACTAGTAATTCCTATTACACTGCTTTTATCAATATCGTCAATATCATTAGCACTACTATCTTTCAAAGCAACTATACTAGATGAATAAGTCGTATATCCATCCGTATCACTAATACTAGCTAAAGTACCATATACATTGCCAATAAACCTAGCTACAAAAAAGCCACCAAAAGCAATAACTAACATTAAAATTATTACTATAAAAAATTTAACCTTTTTTGACTTTCTTAAAAATCTAATACCAAATAAAATAAGAAGCAAACAAATAAATACTAGTACTATCGAACCAACTAATCTAAGTAAATTTTCAACTGTATCAAGCAAAGCTACAGAATAAATTAAATATCCTGCCCCACCTATCATTAATAAAGTACTTATTAAAAATATAATTAATAATGATTTCTTATTCTTTGTGTTTCCACTTTCTTTGCGCTTACTCATGCAAATCCTCCTCGCAATATTCTATATAAGTATACCCCATATTTTTAAAATGAGCAACCCATAAAAAATAATTCGTAAAATTAATTTTTCGTCCATAATAATAACATAAAAGGCCTATTTTAGTCAAAATAAGCCAAATTATTTTTTTAAAATTTATACTTTAAAATTAATTTTTTTTAGTTTTTTTCTTTTTAGATGTAAAATAAATTACTCCGATTGCCAAAACAACCAATACTATTCCAGCTACACCAATTATAAGTGAAACATATGCAGATGTAGAAGGAACCTCGACTACTTGTGAAGGTGTATTTGTATCAGGTGTTGGCGTGCTATCATTCTCTGAACCAACATATTCATAAATAACATATGTATCAGATTTTAATCCTGCACCTGACAATGTAATATTATTAGGTTTAATATAAAATGTAGGATAAACTAAGCTGCCATAACCACTTGTATGATTACTTAAAATATTATTAGATGATTGAACAAAAATATTCTGGTTACTAATAGATCCAACATAATCCGCCATAAAAGAATCTGGTGTTATAAGAAAATATTGTAAATCTGATGATAAATAATTAGGGTTACCCATACAAGCAGAACTTAAATATTCAGGCACACTATCGCAGGCACTATTTGTACTTGCCTTCACATAATCTGTCACACCAATTAAACCTACTTTGCCATTCCATTTATATGCAGATTCTTCCTTAACACTTTCTGCAAGTGATGTTTGAGTATCTGATATAGGACCTACATTAAAATCATGAGCTACAATTAAACTTTTAACATTATCATCTAAACTTTCATACCATTCACCATTTAAATAAGTATTAAGTGATGCTTCTTCATCTGGTAAATCATATTTTGGACCATTTACTTCTTGTGACATTTGAGTCACATGTTTTCCATCTGTATCAAATACCGTTGTCTTACTTCCCCATACATTGCAACCACTTGCACCTGTATAGCAGCAATAATCATTACTATCACTTGAACTTCTACTCCATAAACTATCAAAATCTCTTTCCAAAGAAACCGTACTCATAACTTTTAAAGAACCGTCACTTTCAACAGAAATAATTCTGTATACATCATCGCCAATAGTTATATAATTATTGGGGTTTGCTCCTTTAAATACATATCTTCCTGGTACAGTTGGATCAGCATATAATCCATCACCGCTAGTTACCACCTCTTTTTTGAGTTGTTCGGCTGCCATTTCAGCCGCACTTACAGGTTGTAAAAAACTAAAACCTAAAATCATTGTTATTAAAACTGCAAAGCCTTTCTTCACTTTTCACACACCTACCTTTACTACTTTTAGAATAGCAAAAAAAAGGAAGAAAAGCAAGAGATAGATAGTGTAAAATGATTTCGGATGACAAAAAAACTCTACCATAATATTCGTCGTCAAACAAAAAAGAGAGGTTTTCTCATAAGTATTGCATCACAATTTTATAAAAATATGTTAAAAAATCGTATTACAAACAAAATTACTCAAATTAATTTTTATTAGTTTTTTCTTTTTAGAAGTAAAATAAATTATTCCGATTGCCAAAACAACCAATACTATTCCAGCTACACTAATTATAAGTGAAACATATGCAGATGTAGAAAGAACCTCGACTACCTGTGATGGTGTATTTGTATCAGGTGTTGGCGTGCTATCATTCTCTGAATCAACATATTCATAAATAACATATGTATCAGATTTTAATCCTGCACCTGACAATGTAATATTAGGTTTAATATAAAATGTAGGATAAACTAAGCCACCACCTCCACTTATACCACCTTCTAATTGATTATTAGATTGAACAAAACTTCTTGCTACTCCACCACGACTATTATGAGGCGTTATAAGAAAATAATTTGAATCTGATGATAAATAATTAGGGTTACTCACGCAAGCAGAACTTGAATATTCAGGCACACTATCGCAGGCACTATTTATACTTGCCTTCACATAATCTGTAACACTAATTAATCCACCTTTGCCATTCCATTTATATGCGGCTTCTTCCTTGACACTTTCCGTAAGTGATGTTTAAGTATCTGATACATGACCGACATTAAAATCATGAACTACAATTAAACTTTTAACATTATCATCTAAACTTTCATACCATTCACCATTTAAATAAGTATTAAGTGATGCTTCTTCATCTGGCAAATCATATTTTGGACCATTTACTTCTTGTAACATTTGAGTCACATGATTTCCACTGACATCAAGCATCGTTGTCTTACTTCCCCATACATTGCATCCATCAATCGGTGTTCCATAACAATAATCATTACTGTTTTGTGAGTCTCTAGCACCCAATGAATCAAATGCACTAAGCTCCAATAGAAACCGTACTCATAACTTTTAAAGAGCCGTCACTCTCAACAGAAATAATCCTGTATACGTCATCACCAATAGTTATATAATTATTGGGGTTTACTCCTTTAAATACATATCTTCCTTGTACAGCTGGATCAGCATATAGTCCATCACCACTAGTTACTGCTTCCTTTTTTAATTGACCGGCTGCCTTTTCAGCCGCATTCACAGGTAACAAAAAACTAAAACTTAAAATCATTGTTATTAAAACTGCAAGACCTTTCTTCATTTTACACACAACTACCTTTACTAATTCTATAATATCAAAAAAGTAATATTTTCACTAAATCGCTTTCTTAACATTACTTGTCATTTCCTATTATTTCTATTTTTTTAATATCATCAGTTTTCCTTTTTTAACTTTATAAAACTTCTTATTCTCAAATTTAATACCATCAACTTTAATGAAGTTACCATCATCCACATATAAATAATCGTAATCCTTATTCTTTATAATATTTTCATCAGATGTAATACATGATTTTTTACAGTCTTCAGATAATTTAATTGGTCTTGTTAAATAATGGTATTTTGCATATCGGTCTCTTTGATAATAACGCGAATACACGACAACCTTTGAACCTTTATCAACGTTACTTATTACCTTCCTATAATAATTATTTTCAGAACTAGAATAATTTCCTTCAAAAATATTTATTGATGTAGAATTGAAAAATACAATTACAATCAATATAATAAATAAATTCTCTTTACTGTGATATTTATAAATCAAACTTATAATTATAAACATCAAAATACCATTTAAATAAATAATTGAATACCTACTATAAGAAGAGAGTCCAGGGTCATCACTACTGCTAAAATTATATAAAAAGCATATAAGTAAACCAAACATATAAATAAAAGCCCCTATTAATAAAAATCCTAAAGCCCATTTATTTTTATTTTCTTTCCTATAGATAAAGAAAATTACTAAAACAAATACCATAAGTAAAGCAATATAAGTAAGTTTCACCGGTTCACTCAAAATATTTATCGTAAAAAAATTATGAAAAAAATCATTTTTTATATTAAGCATATTAGCTTCACTATTACCAGTTAAAACATCATAAAACGAAGAAAAAGAAAACGTACTCATATGTCTTATCGGTGTTTTACTAAAATATAAAATACTTGTCCAAGATACTTTAGCAATCAAAATACACAGTAAGAACATAAATACACTCATAAAATATTTACGCTTATTATTCTTATTCATAATCAAGCACAAATATACAAATGCCATTAAACTCAAAAATAAACCTGCATCTTTAAGCAAGGTTAAAATAAATAAACCAAGACTTATAATTAATAAATCTGCTTTATTCAAATTTTTGTATAATGTCGCATAAGCAATAATAAAACCAAACACCAAGCCAAGCATTGCATCGACATAAATACTATTATAAAAATCATCAAATAAAGTTAATGGGAAAAATAAGCAAATTAATAAAATTAAAATAAATTGTCCTACTTTACCTTTTAATTTATCCAAAAAAGGTAAAATCAACGAAAGCCCAAATAGCTGATAGGCAAAATATAAAACTCCTTCACTATAACCTAACATTTCTACAAAGAAATACTGAAATAAACTAATTGCCGGAGGATATGAGCTATACCACCCATCTAGCGTATTGAATGCAGATAGCTTGTTTCCATAAAACATCGCATATACAATGTCACCCCAATGTGTATACTCATCAACATTATGAAAACCTTTACCTACATTTATCAAACTTAGTATAATAAATAAAACTATAAACACATATAAAGGAAAACTAAAAAGTTTATCCTTATCTATCTTCTTTTTATAAAAAGCATATATAAAACCTATTATCGAAATTATAATAACTATATAAAAAGCTATATTTAAAGGTAAAAAAATTCCTAAAACATACATCAAAAACATTATTAAAAACAAATCTAGTAAAATACCAAAACCTATATTCTTATTAAATAAAGAAGATAACGCAATCGCTCCAATTAAAATAATAAACAATAAAACTAAATACATTTACTCTTTCTCCTTAAAAATTGCCTTTATAATTTTATAAGAATCTTTTAAATCTTTATATCTTGAAACTTCATCATTGTAAATAGTTTTAATCGGAACAAAATCAACCTGAATATTATTAACCGCTAAATATTTAAGCACATTTATTTCATATTCAAAACCACTACCAGAAACCTCACAAAGATCATTTAAAATTTTTTTAGGAAAACATCTAAGACCTGTTTGCGTATCACTGATTTTAGTTTTATATTTCATATTAAAAATAAACGCCGCACTCTTATTTGCAAATCTTCTTTTAAAAGGTACTGTTTTATCAAAAGTTCTAACCCCTAAAACCACATTTCTACTTTCTAAAAATTTATCAGCTACCGCTTTTATATCCGAAATATCTTGTTGCAAATCATCATCTACAGTAATAACTCCATCACAATTTAAAGAAAAAATATATTTAAAACCTGTTTTTAATGCCTCACCTTTACCTAAATTCTTATCGTGCCGAAGTATTTTATAATCTTTTATCCTCTTAAAAATTGCTTTATCATAACTTCCATCATCGACAATTATGATATTTTTAAATCCCGCATCTTTTAAATTGTCCAACACCTTATATAATTTAAGCGACGGTTCAAAAGTTGGAATTAATACAAATATACTATCATACATAATAAACTCCTCCTTTTAAATTTACCCATATTATAAACAAAATAATAAATAATTTCAATCTTATTACAAAATAAAAATATATTATAAATAGTTGACATAACGAATAAAATATAATAAAATGAATATGTTGTCAGATGGGTCTATAGCCAAGTGGTAAGGCGTGGGACTGCAACTCCCTGATGCGTTGGTTCAAATCCGACTAGGCCCTCCAATTTTGTAAATTAAACCTAAACGTCGAAGTTTAGGTTTTTTTCATATCAAAAATAACACATTAGAATTCAAAAAAAGAGTTTACTTTTTAAACCCTTTATCTTAAATTAACTCCAAGTTTATCATGAACATTCTTAACTACATTTTCTGTAATCTTATTAACTTCTTCATCACTAAGTGTTCTATCAAAACTTGTAAACGTTAAATTATAAGCAATTGACTTCATTCCATCTGAAACTCCATCACCCTCATAAACATCGAATACAAAAGCATCACTTAAAAGTCTTCCTGCAGATCTCTTAATAACCTCTAAAATATCTTCAGACTTCATATCTTTCGGCACTAAGAAAGCTAAATCTTTACTCACACTAGGATACTTAGAATATTCTTTATACTTAATATTCTTAACCTTTTGATTCATAATCTTATCAGTGTCAAGTTCAAATACATAAACCTCTTTATCGCAAACATTTGGATGAACCTGGCCCATATATCCAATAACCTCACGGCCAATTAAAATATTCGCACATCTATAAGGATGCATATCTTTCCTTTCTGCCGCTTCGAACTTAAGTCTACTACCTAAACCTAAATAATCAAACACACTCGTTAAAACACCTTTTAACGTATAGAAATTAACCCAAACCTTAACACCTTCCCAAGCATTAACCATATAATCACCATACATTAAACCAGCAATTCTTGGCTTCTCACTATAATTATCATCAGTAAAGTAAACAGAAGCCGTTTCGAAAATATTTACACTTTCCGCATTATGAGCATAATTATATTCAAATACTTCAAGTAAAGAAGCAAGTAAAGTTGTCCTTAAAACCTTTCTATCTTCACTCATTGGATTAAGTAAATAAACCTTGTTTTTATCATCATTAAATAAAGAACTTTGTCTATCAGATAAAAGTGAATAAGTTAAAACTTGATTTAATCCTAAACCAATAAGCTTATCTCCCAAAGTCCGGTTCATCTCTTCAAGCTTACTTCTGCCACCACATCTAATTGAAACTTCAGGCAAAACTCCTTTAATCTTGTCATAACCATAAATTCTTCCAACCTCTTCGATAATATCTTCTCTTATATTAACATCGAGTCTTCTCGTTGGAACTAAAACCGTAAATTCTCCATCCTTAAAACTTACTTTAAATTTAAGTCTCTCTAAAGAATCTATAACATCTTCTTTAGTTAAATTCATTCCTAAAACCTTATTAATCTTATCTAAAGTAACCTTAACAACCTTATCATCTTTACTAGTCTTATCTACTCCTGTAACTCCCTTTAAAACTGAGCCTGAAGCATATTTATTAAGTAGATAAGCAGCTCTTTTAATAGCCGGCAAAATTCTATTTGGATCAATACCTTTTTCAAACCTATTAGATGATTCACTTCTTAAAATCTTCTTTGAAGTAACTCTTACGCTTGTCTTATCAAAAATCGCACATTCGATAAATATATTTTTTGTCTCATTTGTAACCTCAGTATCAAGGCCACCCATTACTCCAGCTAAAGCAACCGCTTCCTTATCATTAGCAATCACTATATCACTTTCATCTAATTTTCGTGAAATTCCATCTAAAGTAACAATTTCTTCATCGTCTCTTGCATTTCTAACAATAACCTTATTACCAAGTTTATCAGCATCGAAGAAATGAAGTGGTGTGCCATATTCAAGCATAACATAATTACTAATATCTACGACATTGTTGATTGGTCTAATATCAGAAGCCATTAACCTATTGCGAATAAATTCTGGACTCTCACCAACCTTGACACCACGAACCATTTTACCTAAATAGGCCATGCATTTATCAGTTTTAACATCTATCTTATAAATATCGTTTACATCTTCAGCAATCTCTTCACACTCATTTTCAGGAAGCTTTATATCTTTCTCATAAGCAGCCCCCGTTTCATAAGCAATGCCAATCATACTAAGCATATCTGCCCTGTTAGAAGTAAAATCAAAATCGATAACCTCGTCATCCAAACCTAAATACTTAAGTGGATCTTCTCCAACTGGTGCATCCTCTGGAAGCTCATAAATACCTTCGATATCTTCCTTTCTTAAAAATTTGTGAGGAATACCAAGTTCTGAAAAAGCACAAACCATTCCATTTGATTCATATCCTGCAAGTTTTGCCTTTTTAATAACCCCACCAGGTAGATTAGCCCCTACTCTCGCAACGATTACCTTAAGACCTTTTCTCATATTAGGCGCACCGCAAACAATTTGAACAATTTCATCACCTAAATCAATTTTACAAATATGAAGCTTCTTAGAATCAGGATGCATCTCGCATTCTACAACATGACCGATAACTAAATTAGTTGCTGGAACAAACTTAGAAACACTATCGTACTCGTTACCTACAGAAACTAATCTATCGGCAAGATTTTGCGTACTAATTCCATTGATATCGATATAATCGTTTAAAAACTTTCTACTTACTTTCATTGTAAACCCCACTTTCTACGCGGTTAAATTCTTTTAAAAATCTTAAATCATTCGTATAAAAACTTCTAATATCATTAATTCCATATTTAAGCATAGCCACTCTTTCAGGCCCAATACCAAATGCAAAACCGGTAAACTTATCAGGATCATATCCGCAGCCTCTTAAAACATTAGGATGAACCATACCGCCACCTAAAATTTCAATCCAGCCGGTACCTTTACAAATATTGCATCCCTTACCTCCGCAGCTAAAGCAAGAAACATCAATTTCTAAACTCGGCTCAGTAAATGGAAAATAATTAGGTCTAAGTCTAATCTCTCTGTCTTCGCCAAATAATCTTCTAACGAAAACTTCCAAAACCCCTTTTAAATGAGCAAGTGAAATATTTTCCCCAACCATTAAACCTTCGATTTGCGTAAATTGATGAGAATGAGTCGCATCATCATCATCTCTTCTGTAAGTCTTACCAGGACAGATAACTCTAATTTCAGTCTTTTCTTTATTGCCTTCCATAACTCTTGCCTGCATCGCACTAGTCTGCGTTCTAAGAAGTCTCTCAGCTGTTATATAGAAACTATCCTGATCATCTCTAGCTGGATGATTCTTTGGTAAATTAAGCTTTTCGAAATTATATAAATCCTCTTCCATTTCAGGACCAGAAGCTACGTCAAATCCCATTGAAATAAATAAATCTTCAACCTCTTCAACTACCTTCATAAGTGGATGCATACCTCCACTTAATGCCGAAACACCAGGTAATGTAACATCGATTTTTTCACTCTCAAGTCTTTCGTTTAAAGCCTTTTCTTTAGCCTTTTTCATAGCCTCTTCTAAAACTTCTGTGATTTCACCTTTAATCTCGTTTAAAGCCTTTCCAAACTCCTTCTTCTCATCAACTGATAAAGTTCCCATTTGTTTAGTCATTAAACTTACTTTACCTTTTTTTCCTAAATATTTTGTGCGAAGTTCGTTTAACTCTTTTTCATCACTAGCTTTCTTTATTTCATCTAGTGCCTCATTCTTAATGTCTTTTAATTCATCTATCATAAAAAACTCCTTTCCTAAGGCCTGGGACTATAGCTCCCTAAACGCCTCTTTAATTTAAGTGAAAACCTAAAACAAAAAAATCACATCCAAACTAAGGACGTGATTTTCCGTGGTACCACCTTATTTCGTAAGTAAAACTTACCTCTAATAGCTTAACGCGCTCATACGATATATCTTTGCAATATATAGCTCCAAAGACGAATTCATAAACCTTTATTACTAGTTTTCACCATCCACTAGCTCTCTTTAAATAAAAAATTTATTACTACTTCTTTATCAAAGCCTTCACAAACTTCATAAGTATTATAACATAACTATTTTATTTTTCAAGTTGAAATCCAAAAAATTATTTTTTAAAATTTACCCATATAATTTGTCATAAAGTTAATTTTGTGTTACAATGAATATAGATGAAGGAAACTTCATATAATAAAAAGGAACATTCAATGCTGCAATGTTGAATGCGACCTATATATAAAATTATTTGGCGCACCTAAATCATTGTTGATGAGTTAGGTGCATTCTTTTAATTAAATAAAAGTTTAAATACTAAAATTAAAAGAAGTATGATTATAAAATAAAGAGAGCTTTCTCTTTTGGTCATAATCATCACCTCCAATTCTTTAATTGAAGGCCGCACCAACTCTATTGAACATTCCTTATATATAAAGATAACGAATAGTTATATAAATTGCAATATATTTCATAACTTTTTGTAAAAAGACACGTACTTTTGTTTGTCTTTAAAGTTGATTTTATATTACAATATATATGAAGGTTCCTTCATATAATAAAAAAGGAACGTTCAATACTTCCATGTTGGATGTTGCCAAGATTTTTGGTTTCACCTAATCACAGTGAACTGTCCCCCGAAAAATGGACAGTTCACTTTAAGTTGAACGTCTACCAATATGAGTAAACACTCATTTACTAAAAAAGTAAATGAGCCTTTTTATATTCTAATAACATACACATTCAAATCTATTGTTACAAATGAAATAACCGAAGAGTTATTCTTTTTTGCAGGCGTCATTTTAACTAAATTTTGAAAATTATCTTCGTTAATCTCTATCTTATAATTTAAATTATATTTATCTATTTTTTTAAACCTCTTTTGTAGATTATCAAATACATCATTTTCATTATTATATTCTTCCATATTTAAAACATCTCTTAACTCTTTTAAATAATTCTTGCCTGGTGAAACCTTTATAAACACCCCACTATCTTTAATAATTCTTTTTACCTCTTTTTCATTAAAAGGTGAAAGTATATCTAAAATAATATCTATAGAACTATCCAAAATAGGAATCCTATTCACATCACCTAAAAAATAAAACCTATTATAGTTTATATAATCACTAGCTAATTTTATCGCATCCTTCGCATAATCAAAACCATAATATTTATAATCAAACTTAAGTAAATCTAAAATAAACTTGCTATGACTACCCTCTCCGCACCCTAAATCTAAAATCGTGCATTCAGAAGAAAATCTGTCATTTAATATATCCGAAATAAATTTATATAATCTAAAGTAAAAACCACCTATAATAAACTCTCTTCTGTTCTTAAAAAGCTCATAATTGTAGATTTTACTATTCTTATAATGTTTACTATAAACTAAGTTTATCGTTCCCTTTCTTGAAATGTCAAAACTGTGTTTATCACATTTTAAAGATTTATCTAAAAATAAAAGTCTCTCACCACATATTGGGCATTTCAAAATATCATCGTTTTTCAAAAATTCTTTACTTACTTCAAACTTACTCTTCATATATTTCTACTTCTCCATTGTTATATTGTGACACTTCTTAAGTAATTTCACAAACATCTTAAAATACAAATTAACTGAATGAACAAATAAATCATCATCGATAAGTTGTTTTATCTCTTTTAAAGAGGCCCATTTAACATCTGCTACCTCTTCTTCTTGTATAGTAATATCACTTATATCTATATCCTTTTGGATAAGCCATACATCGACAAACCCCTTTTCTCTCTTAAAAGAAATAAAATACTCTATCTCATCCTTGGAAACACTTATTCCAAGCTCTTCGCGGACCTCTCTAAGCGCCCCATCTACTGAACTCTCTCCAGCATCCACTGCTCCGCCCGTAAACGCCCATTTACCAGGATTTTTAACATTCTCGCTTCTTTTTTGAATTAAAAACTGATCCTTACTATTAACTACCCAAACATGTACTGATAACTTATACTCACCCCTACCAGGCTCACCAGAATCCCTATCATAAACCTTTCCAATCTTTTCCTTTTTATTATTATATAAATCAAGTAATTCCATTATCTAACCTCTCTTCATTTCTTCAAGCTTTGAATAAACATCGTATAAAGCAACACTTGCCGCAGCCGAAACATTTATCGAATTAGCCATTCCTAAAAGTGGTAAATGAATGCATTCGTCCGCCTGATTAAGAACCTCTTGTGAAACCCCATCATACTCTCTTCCTAAAACTAAACAAACCGGACCCTTAGGTCTAAAATCTCGGTAATCGATACTATCATCTGTAACCTCTACTGCAACTATCTCTATCCCAAGTTTCTTTAACTCGCAAACTACCTCTTTAGAACTTTCCCTATACTCAAAAGGTACCCACTTCTCTGCTCCTCTCGAACTAGATCTTATTTTTCTGTTTGGCATATGCACAGTATCACCACATATATACACTTTTTTAACAAGTAATGAATCGGCAAGTCTCAAAATAGTTCCAATATTATGCGCACATTTTAAACTATCTAAAACCACATATATATCATTCCTTGGTATCTTTTTAAACTCTTCTCTGCTTATCTTTCTCTCTCTAAGCTCACCCTTGCTTAACTGATAAGACATAAAACATCACCTACAATTTAATATCATTATAACTTATTTATATCTCATTTAACAATAAAATAAAAAATAATAGACACTTTTAATCTATTATCTTTTACTATGTTTCTTTTGAAAACTAGGCTTCGCAGATAATTCATAATAAATATTTAAAATTTTTTCTATCTCTTCAGCCGTTTTAGAAGGATCCGCCATTTCATCTTCAAGTTTTCTAAGTTTTTCTGAAAGACTTAATGAAGTATCCAAATTTGATTGATTACTAATTTTATCTTTACCTTTATCAATGTATTCCTTATAGCCATCCTCTAATCTTGTAATTTTCTTGTTTTCGAATATAAACACCTTATTAGTAACCTTAGATAAAATATATTTATCATGACTTGCCATCACAATTGAACCTGGAAATCTCATAAGGGCCTTTTCAAGTTCAATTTTATTAGGTAAATCCAAATGATTAGTCGGCTCATCTAAAATAAGTAAATTATAATCATTGATAATGATTTGAACTAATTTAAGTCTCATTTGCTGACCTAAACTAAGTGTTTTTATTTTATGATTAAATAAATCACGGCCAAGTCCCATATTAACCAAATTACTGAAGAAAAACTGTTTCTTTTCGTTGTCATATCTATTTGCCATTTCAAATATTGTCTTATCACCATCTAAATCAAAGACATCTTGACTCATGTATGCGGTCTTAAGTGAAGGTGTTTTCCAAACTTCACCAGTATCAGGTTTAAGTTTTCCCATAAGTATTTTAATAAAAGTTGATTTGCCACTTCCATTAGGCCCAATTAAACCAATCTTTTCACCTCTATTAATAGTCAAATTAACCGAAGAAAATATTGTCTTATCACCAAAAGATTTTGTCAAATCAGAAACCCTAATCAACGTCTCAGCACCACTTGCCTCACCCATAAAATTAAACTTAATTTCTTTATCCTCTTTCGGTTTTTCTATATAATCGCTTCGCATTTGTTCAAGTCTATTTTTTTTACTTTCGGCTGCTCTAGCAGCTTTGGCAGCCTTCCTTTGTGCATTAGTTTTAACACCTTTAATTTTAGCATCAGAAGGACTACCACCTTGCCTTCCTGCCTCTCTTTCTCCTTTTTTTGACCATTCATTTAAGTTTCTAATCTCCTTAAGAATTTTCTTATCCTGTTTTTGTTGAAGTTCATACTTATCCTTCAAATTTTCAAGTTCAGCTTCCTTTTCTCTTTCATAAGAATCATAATTACCAAAGTACTCACTTACTTTTCCATCTTTTACTTCCAATATTTTATTAACTACTTCATTAAGAAAATATCTGTCATGAGAAACAACTAAAACCGTTCCAGAATAATCTTTTATCACATTAATAAGCCATGAAACTGACTCTAAATCAACATGGTTAGTTGGTTCATCAAGCAAAAGCAAATTAGGCTGAATAGCAAGTATTGAAGAAATCGCAATTTTAGTTTTTTCACCGCCACTCAAATTTTCAAGTCTTTCATCAGTAAAATCAATATTTTTATCTAAATGAAGATTTCCCATAAGCCTTAAGAAATTAGATATTTCTTCTTTATCTAAACTCATATTAACAAAATCTGACACTGAATAATCGGTTGCCTGTTTTAAATAGCCGGTTGCCACTTTTGAAGAAACCTCTACTTTGCCAGAGTCGGGATCCTCAATACCCATAATAATTTTTACCAAAGTAGACTTTCCAGAACCATTAGGTCCAATAATTCCTACTTTATCTCCTTCATTAATATCAAAAGAAACCTTATCTAATACCTTTGTATCACCATACGACTTACTGACATTACTAAGTTTTATAATCGACATCTTTAACACCTCCTATTTTATAAAATTGTCAATATAATTATTTACCAATAAATTTAATTTCGAAGGATTTTTTTCCATAAGATCTACTATTTTTTGAAGAGCATATTCATAAAGTGACTTAATCGAACAATCATCACCATCAAAAGGATAATCGTTTATACCCATGATAATATCAGCTAAACATAAATTACATAAATATCTACACCAACATTTTTTACAAACATCTGCTGATTTTACATTTTTCTCTTTTATCTCTTTATCATTCTTACCATGTGTTCCTAAAAATCTAATACAACTATATTCATCACCATTGTAATCAAACACATTAGAATAATCATTCACTAATTCCTTACAAAAATAATCTTGCTTGTTATGAAACAATAAAGCATTAATTACAGAAGTAAGATAATAGCTAGTACCTACATTCATAGAATCATTAATAATTCTATCCATAGAAATATCTATAAAATTCTTTTCGCTTTCTTCATATGTTATTCCATCTTCAATTAATTTCAAAGACTCATCATTTGTATCAACACCGTGAATTGAATAACGAAAACCTAATTTTTTAAAAAAAACTTCCAAATCTTCTAAGGTTATATGCTCTTGATGATATCTAGTATATGTACAAAGTATTTCTGTTTTAGAAGCAAAATCCTTATTTTTTAAATATTTCAAATTATCCATTATTAAATCAAATGTCCCAGCCCCTCTCAAATATTCATGAATTTGTTTTGGCCCATCAAGACTTACATATAATTTAAAATTATGATCATTCATAAAATCTATTCTTTTTGGAGTCAAAAACATTCCGTTTGTTACTGTTCTAAAGTCTATCCTAGAACCATTATAATGTTTTTCAATTTTTTCTACAAGATATTTAATGAGTTTAAAATTCAAAAGAGGTTCTCCGCCAAAAAAATATACTGTTTCAAGTTTAGAATATTTTTTGAAAACCTTTTCCAAAATCTTATCTGCTTGCTCAAAACTCATAACATTATTTTCTCGGTTATAATTACCGCCACTTGCATAACAATATTTGCAATTCAAATTACACAAATTAGCTACATTGAACACTAATTTATATAATTTACCAGGTTCCTTTTTAAAAATACTAGAACATGATTTTTCATCCGTGTTTTTAACACCGTCTTTTACTAAATATAATTCTAAATTATTTCCATCAAAAACATATTCATGATTATTAACAACAAATTTCTTATTCATCTCTCACTAACAAAATAATTAGCCGAAGCTAATTATCTTCCACCGCCGCCACAAGAATGACTTGGACCACAGTCAGGCATAACAGAATTCTTGTTGTTTAAAAGTTTTGTTAAATCAATTTTCTTCATAATTTACCTCCTTTATTAAATTATAACATTAAGTTATTAAAAATCAATGCTTTTTAAACTTTTTGTTAAAAAAACGTAAGCCAATAATATAAAATCTCTACATTAAATAATTCATATATACCATTTTATATTTAATAATAAATTACTCTAAAATTTGTCATAAAGTTAATTTTGTGTTACGATGTATATAGATGAAGGAAACTTCATATAATAAAAAAGGAACATTCAATGCCGTTAAGTTGAATGTCTACCTATGTGTGTATAGACACTCATTTACTTAAAAGTCAATGAGTGTCATTTTTTTATTGAAATTACCAGTATGATAGGATTTAATAAAATAATGAAAATATACCTAAGAACTTTAATAATATTAAAACTTCATCTAAATAAAGAATATTTCAAATGCAAAAGCCTCTTTTAATTTTATAAAAAAAGACAAAACATTTTATTTTGTCATACTCATATTGACACTATTTTGTCTCACATTTTCATTAACCATTTCTATTAATGCCTCAGGATTATCACGTTTATCGACATAACTATTCTCAAGCATACGTGGATCAGTAAAGAAATATTCAGGATAATTACCTAAACTAGGATAAACTTGTAAAATCATTGCTTGAAGACTAAAAACACGAGACTGTCTATTATTCAACTTACCTTCTAAATTACCATTCATTTCTATCATTAAATCGTTCATAACTACTTACCCTCCGCTTGTGACATTGCATTCAAAAGTAAATTTGCATCATTTGTAAAATATGCCTTATACATAACGTCATTACCAATAACTTTACTAATTAAGTTAGTCATAATAACCTCATCCGTATAAAAGCTATCCTCAACATCACCCACTAAATAATTAGTTAAAATTTCCGTATATCCTTCATTAAGGGCTTGAAGAGTTCCATCTTCGTTATTAAAACCATAGTAATTATCTTTAGCTGTAATCACACCAAGTAATGCATGCATCATCCAATGTTTAGCATCACTACCTTCAAACCTTCCAAGATTAATCGCAATCTCATTATTATGGGGATTATACTGGCAAGGAAGCTTCACTAAATACATACTCCCACGGCTTATCTTTAGTGTCTTAAGTCGCTCCTTTAAATTATCTAAATTAACATCCTTAAAATTATTACAGAAAATCGTAATAAGATACATCAATTCATCTTTGACTTCTGCCGTAATATTTGGGTTTTCGTTTAAAGCAGCCTTGACTTCTTCTACCATAACTCAATCACCTATTAGGTAGTATAACATAATTTGTGTCATTTGTATATGATTTTTTTACTATTTTTTGACACTTTCTAGACACTTATAGTCATTTTACACTCATCTTTTTACACATTTTTCCTTATTTTTCCACATAATTTCCATTCTTTCCACATTCTCATTCAAGTCTAAATTTAACTTGCCAAAACCATCCATTTATTGCTTTATCCTTTATTTTGTTATATAATTTATAAAAGGTGATAAAAATGACAAAAACATTTCTACCTGTAATTCTTGGAACTGATGCCAATGCTTATGGTTTAGCCCGTTCATTTAATGACTTATATAATGTTAAATCATTAATCGTTGGAACATTTCTTCTAAAAGAATGCCAAAACAGTAAAATCTTAGATTTCAAAATAATCAAAAACTTAACTGATGAGCAAGTATTTCTAAAAAGCATGATTGAAATAGGAAAAGAATATAAACAAAAATATGATTATTTAATCTTATTATCATGCGCGGAATGGTACACAAATCCTATCGTCAATAATATGGAAGCCTTAAAAGAATATTTCGTTCTTCCATTTATGAACAAAGAAATAAAAGACAAACTAGAAGATAAAGAATCGTTCTATAAAATGTGTGATGAATATAACTTACCATATCCTAAAACATTCATCATAACTAAAGGAAACCAAAAGGACTTAAAAATAGACATTCCCTATCCTCTAGCCCTAAAACCTTCAAACAGTACCCTTTATTCCGAAGTAAACTTTGAAGGTAAAGAAAAAAGTTACAAAATAAGTAATGAAACAGAACTAAAAAAAGTTGTAAATAAAATATTCGAATCCGGATATAACGGTCATATAATCGTTCAAGACTTTATCCCAGGTGGCGATGACACCATGTACGTTTTAAACTGTTACTCAAACAAAGAAGGAAAAGTCAAAATGATGTGTTTAGGTCGCTGCATCCTTGAGGAGCACACTCCTTATGGAATCGGAAACTATAGAGCCATTATCTCTGAAGGAAACGAAGAAATATATAAAACAATTCAAAATTTCTTAGAAAATATAAAATACGTTGGATTTTCTAACTTCGATCTAAAATACGATTACCGCGACAAAACATTTAAACTATTTGAAATAAACATCAGACAAGGAAGAAGTAGCTATTTCACAACTGCCGCTGGCTTAAACATGGCTAAATATCTAGTTGATGACTATATCTTAAATAAAGATGAAAAAACAGATTATAATTATAATAAATTCTTATGGCTTCACACTCCAATAAAAATCTTAAAAAAATACATCTATAATAAAGACACCTTAAATGAAGCACTAAAACTTATTAAAGACAAAAAATATAAATATACTCTTAAAAACCCTAAAGATAGTAGTCTAATTAGAAACTTTTGGATAAATAGAATATACAATAAAGATTATAAAACGTATAAACTATATCCACCTAAAAAAGACGAATTGACATAAAATTTAAACCACCATTTATAATAGAAAGGCTGTGAAAATATGTGTGGATTTTGTGGATATATTAATAAAAAAGATAAAAAATATATAAAAGACATGGCTGATGCCATTGCCCATCGTGGACCAGATGATGAATCGTACTACAAAGATGACGATATTGCTCTAGGATTTAGACGCCTAAGCATCATTGATTTAAAAGGTGGAAGACAACCGATTTCAAACGAAGATAATACTCTTGTTATCTGCTTTAACGGTGAAATATATAACTTTCAAGATATCAAACCAGATTTAGAAAAAAAAGGACATATATTTAAAACTAAAACCGATACTGAAGTAATCCTTCACGGTTATGAAGAATATGGCGAAAAAATCTTAGACAAAATAAGAGGAATGTTTGCTTTTGTAATTTGGGACAAAAAAAACAAAAAATTATTTGGCGCCCGTGATCATTTTGGTCAAAAACCCTTCTACTACTGCTCTATGCAAAACACCTTTATGTTTGGTTCGGAAATCAAAAGCTTCTTAAAACATCCAGACTTTTTGAAAAAAATAAATAAAAAAGCTTTAAAACCATACTTAACTTTCCAAACATCAGTCCTCGAAGAAACATTTTTTAAAAATGTCTATAAATTAAAGCCCGGTCATTATTTCATCTATGATGCAGAAAGTAAAAAAATAGAAACCCATAAATACTATGAAATAAAATTTGAACCTAAAAATCAAGATTTTAATAATTTAGTAAACGAAATAGATAATACTATTACAAAATCTATTGACTATCACACTATAAGTGATGTCCCAGTAGGCGCTTATTTGTCAGGAGGAATTGACTCATCATATGTTGTTTCCTATTTAAAGCCAAACAAAACATTCTCCGTAGGCTTCGATTATAAAGACTTCAACGAAGTCCCATTAGCTAAAGATTTATCAGACCTACTTCACATTGAAAATAAAAATGAATTAATAAATGCGGATAGTTTTTTCGATAATATAGATAAAGTTCAATATTATGCCGATGAACCAACAGCCAACCTCTCTGCTGTTCCTCTCTATTTCTTATCAAAATTAGCTGTCAAAGATGTAAAAGTTGTCTTATCTGGTGAAGGTGCAGACGAATTATTTGGTGGATACCCAAGCTATAAAGAAGATGAAACTCTAAAAAAATACAAAAAACTACCAATGTTCATTAGGAAATTTATCAAAATTATCGTCTCACCACTCCCAAGTTTTCATGGTAAAAATTTCTTAACCAAAGGTGGTTCTAAACTTGAAGACTATTATGTCGGCGATGCTTTTATCTTTAATAATAAAGAAGCAAATAAAATCCTAGCTGACAAATATAAAAGTGATTTAAAATATCAAGATATCACTAAACCATACTTTGATAAAGTTAAAAATCAAGATGATGTCACAAAAATGCAATACCTAGATATGCACTTCTGGCTTCCAAACGATATTTTACTTAAAGCAGATAAAATGAGTATGGCTAACTCTCTAGAACTACGAGTACCAATACTTGATAAAGAAGTATTTAAATTAGCAAGCTCTATTAAAACAGAATATAAAATATCTCATGATACAACAAAATATGCTTTAAGAAAAGCTGCTTCTAAACGAATTCCAGAAGAATGGTATAAAAGAAGAAAAAAAGGCTTCCCTGTTCCAATCATTAAATGGTTTAGAGAAGAAAAGTATTATAATATTGTCAAAAAAATGTTTAAACAAGACTTTACTAAAGAATTCTTCGACCAAAAAAAACTGCTAAAAATGTTAGATGATCATTACAACTCTAAGAAAAACAATTGCCGTAAAATTTGGACTGTCTATGTATTCTTAGTTTGGTATAAAACCTTTTTTATCGATTATGAAAAAAACGCAATATAGCGTTTTTTTACTATTATAAAATAACATTTTCCTCCTTTAAACCTTTAATGTTTATCTTTTCCTTATTATTTATAAGCGCATCAATAACCTTATTTTCAATATCATCCTTAATAATTTTACTTATTTTTCTTGCCCCATATAATTTATAATTAGCTTTCTCTCTAATCTCATCTAAAACACTATCGCCAATATTTATTGTAATTTTATCTTTATATTTGTGTTTCAGATCTTTTAATTTATCGTTTATTATATTATCGATATCTTCCTTCTTCAAATAATTAAACATAATAACCCTATCCACCCTATTCATAAAAGGAATAGAAAAACTGTCATTTAATTTTGAACCCAAATTATTCTCATTATTAAAACCGACATTTATCTCATTAAAACCAGAATTAGAAGTCATAATAATTACTACGTTGTCAAACCTAACTTCATTGCCCCGACTATCCTTCATTATACCTTCATCTAAAACCCCCAAAAACAAATTAATAATATCTCTGTGGGCCTTTTCTATTTCATCTAAAATAAGAACTGAAAAAGGTTTATTTCTAATATCCTCTAGAACATTACTAACATCTTCATAACCGACATATCCTGGTGGCGCGCCAATAATTTTACTTATACTATGCGCCTCCTTATACTCACTCATATCAAGTCTAATTACATTATTCCCCGCCAAACATTTACCAAGTTCTTTTGCTAAGGCCGTTTTTCCTACTCCAGAAGGACCGCAAAAGAGCATTGAATAGCACTTATCGTTAAACCCTAATTTTATTTTCTTTGCAATATCAGAAGCTGCCCTCACCGCTTCTTCTTGCCCATAAATTTTCTTCTTTAAAATATCGAGTGACTTCTTTATAATTGTCTTCTTTTCACTTAAAAGTTCATAAACCGGTATTCCCGTTTTCTCACATACAACCTCAGCCACATCGTGTTTCGTAACCCTTCTCGGACTCTTTTTATATAAAAGAAGTTCTAAATTGTTAATATCGTTCATTAGCTTTGATTCTTTGGTTTTATAACTACTTGCCAGTTCAAAATCATTATCGATAATTGCTTTCTTTTTATTTGCAATAACATCTTTTAACTCCTTATTGCACCGTCTATATTCCTTTAAATTTTTTCCTTCCTTAATACTTACTTTCGCACAAACCTCATCTAAAATGTCGATTGCTTTATCAGGTTGTCTTCTGTTATACATATACCTCTCAGATAAATCTATTATTAAATCGAGAATTTCATTACCAAGTATTACCTTGTGATAACCCTCATAAATTTCTTTTAAATTAACTAAAATATCCTTAACCGTTTTTACATCTGGAGCCTCAATTACAACCTTTTGAAATCTTCTTTCTAAAGCCTTATCCTTTTCGATAAACTTTTTATATTCCTCCGTCGTCGTCGCTCCTATACATCTAATCTTTCCTCTAGCTAAAGCTGGCTTAAAAATATTAGAAGCATCTATTGCTCCTTCCGCACCTCCAGCCCCAACTAAAGTATGAATCTCATCGATAAACAAAATAATATCATCATTCTCTTCAATTTCTTTTATAATTTGATTCATTCTCTCCTCGAATTCACCGCGATATTTTGTTCCGGCAACCGAAGAAGCCATATCCAAACTTATAATTCTTTTACCTCTCAAATTTAGTGGAACCTCACCTCTGACAATCATACTTGCAAGCTCTTCGACAATCGCCGTTTTACCAACTCCCGCCTCACCAATTAATAGCGGATTGTTCTTACCCCTTCTTGACAAAATCTCCAAAACCCGTTTTATTTCTTTATCTCTTCCTGTAACTGGATCAAGCATTCCTTCCATAGCTTTCTTATTCAAATCAGTACCAATTTCATCTATAAGTAATTTCTTATTACTACTTTTACTCACTAATTTATAGGCAAAATCATCATAAAGTTCATCAATATCTATTCCCATTCCAACTAAAATTCTAATAGCTACTCCTTCACCCTCTTCTAAAAGTGAAGCGAATAAATGATTTACTGTAACTACTCCATTATTGTTATCTCTTGCATCACAAACTGCATTCTCAAGTATTCTCTTCAAAAGAGGTGTATACAAAAACCATTCACTAGGCTTTGAACCAGTTCCAATTACTTTAATAATTTCTGCTTTAAAAGAATTATAATCTAAATCATACTCTTTAAGCTTATCACTTATTTCTGAAGATAATTTTAAAATTGCCAAAAGCAAATGTTCAGAAGATACATAAGGATGCTTAAGATCGTGCATCTCCTTTTTTGCCATCACTAAAACCTTACGCGCCTCTTCCTCAAAATTTCCAAACATAGATGATTCTCCTTTCAATATATCCTATGTTTATCATGGTCATATTTGAAGAATTTTAATCAACAAAAACAAACAAAAAAGACAAGTATCATTACTTGCCCATCTTTCTATAAACCTTACTTTTCGGTAAAATTTTCATAAGCTTATCAAAATCAAAAATATTCAAATCATCGATAGTTGGACTCTCATCATATCTTCTGAGTTTAACGCCTCTTTGGAATTTATATTTAATTACCGTATCCAAAGTAAGCTGCATATTTATGATATCTAAATTATCGATTGAATAAGCCCTAATTGGTTCAGGTTTAGCCATCTCAAACATCTCTTGTGCGAGTGTATTTGCCTTATTTATAAACTTACTATTATATCCCTCGTAATTATCAAAATTTTCCATCGGTTTCATCAAATCAGGTTTTACCAAATTATCATTTGAAACAGGTGGAATAATTTTCTTTATGACTGGCTCAGTAGAAACAACCGGTTTAACTGGATTTTCCGTTTTTTCTAAATCATCTTTCTTCTTTTCTATCTTTCTAATCTCAGGTTTAACTATTTTTGTTTCTTTAGATAATACATCCATCGTCTGACTTACTGAACTTGTAAGACCGTCTAAACCTTCAACCTCTTTTATCTTATTTAACTGTTTAGTTAAAATGTCACCAGTAATACTTGACTTGTTATTCTTTTGTTCTATTTTCTTTTTACCCTTTTTTGAAGGTTTCTTCTTCGGTTTATCCAAAACCTTTTCCACCTTCGAAGTATCTTTGATTTCTTCTGAAACCTTGTTATCATCAGTTTCCAATTTATTGTTAGAAGTATCCTCTAAAACTGGTTTTTCATTAAAAACATCAACTGCAAAAGCCGGTTCACTCTCAAATATATTTGGACTTTCGCCCTTACTACTTTTAACACTAACCTCTTCAATTTTATCTAAATCGAATGAAAATGGTTTAAGCTTAGTCTTTTTTGGATTCTTCGTATCGACGACATTTATATAACCAATCTTACTATCATCTATCTTGACTCTCTTAATTCTCGAGAAAATATTCTTCTTATTTGGGTCTCTATCCAAAATAGCTGTAACTTTATTAATTCCATTAATAATCAAAATTGAAATAATCTGTAAAGCAAATGCCCCCATTAAAAGCTGCATTAAAGTCAAAACATCACTATTTGAATAAAGCGCATTATCAGCATAAATATCGATATTATTTGACCTAACTGTCGTCAATATCAAAACAAACATAAACTGGACAATTGCAAAACCAGTTATATTTATAATTTTATTTATTCGGTACATCTTCTTATCAAAAAATGAAACCAAAGCGATAATCGAACATAAAACGACAACCACAAAAAGTGTGATAAAATTTGGAAAATAAAGAGTCATAAATAAGCCGTCCATCATATTATCGAAAAGTTCAAAAATAACTTCATTTCCGATAAACAAAACGAAAATAATAACTAATAAATAAACTCCAATAAAAATCTTTTTACCATGTTTCTTCCTAAGCAACAGTAGTAAGGCCGGCATTAATAATATAATTAAAAAAAGAGGATGAGCCAAAATATTACTAAACAAAACCTGAAGTTTTTCCATAAATGATAATTGTTCCAAACTCATCCACTCCTTTACTAAAATTATTTTAACATTTTCTTAAACTATTTAACAGTTTTTTTCTTAAGTTTCTTTAAGTTATCAAAAACCTTTTGTACAAATCCCTTACCAAAAACATTATCAATTGTTTTTGACTTATAAGCAACAAAGAAATAAGTAATCATCCCTATTATACCATAAAGAATAATATACAAAATGGAAATCATTCTTGAATGTGAATAACTTGGAATAAACATATTTAAAATAGATAAAACAAGAACCATTATAACCGTGCACAAAACAATCTTTATAATCGTTTGAACCGTCTTAAAATAACTTACTCTTGTATCCTTTTTAACTATATAAAGTAAATACAAACTCGCACTTGTATCGATTAAAATATTTAAAGCAATAGGTGCATAATAAGCTTCAATTCCAATTAAACTAAATAGATGCATCATCGGCACATTTAATAAAACCTTGGCGATAAGTGAACCACCTAAAGCAATAATAGACTGCTTAGTATTATTCATAGATTGACTTGCATTAACCATAACTGAACAAACAGAGAGTGTAATCTGTGACATAATAAGTAACTTAAATACCGAACTATTAAGTTCATTATAACCGTAAAATACTGTCCATACTGCTGAAGATAAAAAACAAAGACCGGTTGCCATTGGCACACATACAAAAAGTAGAGTCTTTAAAGCTTGATTTACTTTACTGTTAACTTCTTCGTAATTTTTAACCGCATAAGCCGAAGCTATAGCTGGAATTAAACTCATAACAATTCCCATTGAAATCGACATGACAATCATGTTAAGTTTTGAACCCCATGTTGCAATAACACTAAGGACATTCTCACTTATCTCCGTTGTATATCCAATACCTGTAAGTCCCCTAACTACCGTAAACACATCGACCATGACAAACGCTGATTGTAAAACTGAAATAGCCACAAATGGTAAAGCATAAAAAATAATTCTCTTTACTAAATCTTTATTTGTTATTTTAACCTCTGCCGGCGTTGGTTTAGCATGCTTATTTAAGCTTTTACTTTTTCTAATTTTTGCATAAACATAAAAATAAGCAAACAACGCCCCCACCGTTGCCCCAAACACAGCAACACCAACTGCTGTATTTAAACTTAAATTAAAAACTTTTAAAGTTAAAAAACTTCCTGCCAAAATCACAATAACTCTGACAATTTGCTCTAAAATATTGGCTACAGACGAAACCTGCATAATTTTATGACCTTGTAAATATCCTTTAGACACACTTAAAAAAGGAACAACCAAAATAGCTGTCGATATAACTCTAATAACCATCGTTACATCCTCTACACTATTCCCGCCCTTAACATCACCAATAATCAAATAAGCAATTTGTGGAGCAAAAATAAATAGTACTAAAAACGAAATTAATCCAAGTAGTCCAATAATTTTTAGACCCATTTTAAAAGTTCGTTCCTTCGTATTATAATATCCAACTTCATTATATTCACTAACAACTTTACTCATTGCCACTGGAATACCAGAAGTTGCCAAATTTAAAAACATATTATAAATAGAATAAGCATAACTATATAAAGCCCCGCCTTGCGTTCCAATAATCGCATAAAATGGAATAACATATACAAGACCAATAACCTTGCATATAACAATTCCAATCGTCGAAATTGCCGCTCCAGCTAGAAATCCTGTTTTTTTCATAAACATCACCTACCGATAAACTATAAGTGCGGAAAAGCAATAAATTTGTTCTTCAGAAAACATTGCAATAGCCGTCGAAAATTTAATGTCCATAATCTCCGGCTCTTCCTCTGAAATAAACTTATTTATTGCATCTTCTAAATCTTTTTCGTGACTTTCATCAAAAACTTTTACTTTCATTATACCACCTTTTACTAATATAACAAAAGTATAATAACAAATTTGTCAAACAAAAAGGAATCAGACGATTCCTATCTGTTTCCATAATAAGATGTAAAATACTTTCCCTTACTTGGTATATTTGACACAAGTATTCGTGGATCGATTCTTCCACTATTGGTCGTATGAAGACCATTAAACAAATTCAAATGAACATGCGTACCACCAGCACAACTATCTTCACTTGGAAGACCACCCATAGAACCAAGTCTAGTATCAGGATAAACAGTTTGACCTAATCTTACATTAACACTCGTCATATGCCAGTAAGAAGTTGTATAGCCCCGTCCTATATTGTGATATACATAGACAATATGATTACCACAAGCTCTCGGACTCTTAGGATAAGTAATATTTACAACCGTACCTGTTGCCACTGGATAAACTGAATCTCCATGAACACCATCAGAAAAATCTATACCCGTATGGAACGAATTATCATATGAACGATAACCATAATCACTAGTTACCCGTCCTTTTCTTATTGGCATATAAGTTCCATTAGCCCCTGGTGTCCCAGAGGTATCTACACCTCCACTAGGTGTTTTTTGGTTAAGTTTGCGCTGACAAGAAGACATTGTATCATTTTCCGTACATATATCCTTGCTTTCAAAGAAGTTAATCATATTATTAAGTGTCTCATATTCGTCGTCTTTACTCATCATACCTTCTTGAAGTTCTTCGATTTCACTATTAAGTTTTGCCTCTAACTGGCTTAACTCATTTTCTTTCTTTGAAAGCTCAGTATTTTTATTATTAAGCTCTTCTCTCTTTTCATCAAGTTCCTTAACATCCGACTCGTACTCTTTAACAAGTTGTTCGTTATAATCTCCAAGTTGTTCAGCAACTGATATTCGATAAATAAAATCAGTAAAAGAAGTAGCACCAAAAATATATTCTAAATAATTATTTTCACCATCAGTTACCTGAACAAAACTCATTATATCCTTCATCTGTTCATCTTTTTTATCAATATCTTTTTGTAGCTCAACTATTTTATCAGAAGTCTCTGTAACCTCTTTTTGAATTTGACTAATTTGAGCCTCTACTTCTTGCTTTTGCTTAGTAGTCTCATTTCTTTCTTGCTCAGTCATCTCTTTTTGTTCTTTAGCCGCGTTATACGCATCACGGTTTGCCTTAGCCTCAGCTCTCAGCTGTCCAAGAGTTTTTTCTTTAGCCTGTGATTGCATTGGAACAGCCATTGAAATAGTTACCAAAATAGTAACTCCTAAAATCAAAACTTTTTTCACTAAATAACCCTCCTTATCCATTTAATACTTTTACTGCCTTTTTATAATCCGGCATATAATAACTCACTGTCTTCCAGAAATCTTTCGAATGATCAAAATGTACAAAATGTGAAAGTTCATGAATAATTACATAATCGATTTCTTTAATATCGTATTTAATAAGTTTAGAATTAAGCGTCACTGAATCATCACGCTTATTACAAACACCCCACCTAGTCTTCATACTTCGAATTTTTAACTTTGGAAACGGAATATCTTCGTCAAATAAATCATAATTATATTCAAGTCTCTCAGTAAAAACTCGAAGCATCTCTTTCTTAAGCCACTTTTCAAGTTGTTTTTCATCCTTTGCATAAATCTTCAAACCATCGACTTCTACTTTACTAAATGGTACCCATATTATATCATATTTTTCCCCTAAATAATAGAAATCTGTTTCTTTTTCTGCTCGAACCTTTAACTTCTGCAAAACTTTGCGCAAATAATCGCGTTCACTATCGAGTAACCCTTTTATATAATGTTTTGTTGCTAAATAATTAGTTGAAACATTAATGGTTAAATCTTCTTTAACCTTTATATATGTATTTTTGTTGTTTTTCTTAGTAACTATTACCTTATAAGTCTCACCATCTAACTTATAATCAAATTCAAGTTGCATACTATCACCACTATAATTTTATCACAAAAAATTTATAAAAAAAAGAATGAAAAATATTCCATTCTAAGAATTTTCTTTAAATGATATATCAAAATTACTAGGACCCTCTATACACTTACCATCTATATCAAATTTTGAACCATGACAAGGACATTCCCAAATCTCCTCTACTTTATTCAAAATAATCCCGCATTTCAAATGAGGACAAGTTCGGCACACCGTATGTTTCCTACCATCCTTATCCGTATAAACCAAAACTTTTTTATTATTTATTTTTTTTAAAGCCACTAATTTATATGGATTATCATCTAATCTACTTTTCACAAATGCCTTCGCACTAATTCCCATGAAAATTGGAAATTTCAAATAATCTTTCAACTTAGTTAACCTCTTTGGATCAAACAAATCACCAAATTCACTTATTCCCTTTAAAATTAAATCACTTATAATCCTACCTGCTAAAAATCCATTAGTCATTCCCCAAGTATTATAACCAGTACCAATATAAATATTATCTAAAACTTTTCCAATATATGGCATATGATCAATTGTCATGATATCTTTATTTGACCAAACATAATCAGCTGTAATATTCCTTTTTATTAAATTATCAAAATCCAAAGAAACATTAAAATTCATACTAGTATCACTTACCTCACCTAAAAAAATATAGTAATCCTTATAATACCTATATGACCTACTATCTTTATCGATTGAAATACCACTACTTTTTTTATTATCAAAAACCTTTGTAGCGCCTAAATATGACTTTTCGAGATAAGAGTGAACTGGCAAAAATAAAAGTTTAACCAGTGAAGGATAATGAGTTGCCAAAACACAATTTTTAAATTTTATTTTATACTTACCGGTATAAGCAATAAATCTATCTGTGTCAACCTTTATAATTCCTGTATTTTCATAAATCTTAACATTAGATTTCAAACATATTTCTTTCAAAGAAATTAAAAACTTAAATGGATTAAAAACCGCACTTAAAGCTTTTAAAGTATCACCATCCCTCTTACAATAATTTTTTATTTTCTTATATAAATCATTAATCTTTCTATTATCATCGCTATCTAAATAATGATAAACTTCTTCATAATCACAGTCTATATTATTCTCCATAATCACTTTTTTTATAAGATTACATGCCTCAATCTGCGCTTTTATATAATCATCAATATTATCTATATCTTTAAGTATATCTTGTAAATAAGTGATCTTTCCAGTCGACTTTGTCGTAACTCCATTACCAATATAGTTTTTTTCTGTTAAACAAACTTTATAACCCTTATCTCTCAAAAAATAAGCTGTACTAAGTCCCGTCATCCCTCCACCAATTATCAAAATATCTGTTTCGATATTCTCATCTAAAAAAGGCTCCGAATTTACCTTTTTATCACGCCAAATAGAAATATTTTTCATTTAAATCACCATTATTACTATGAACATTTTTTCAAAAAAAATAAGAGAAAATTTTAAACTTTCTCTTATAATAACGTAAGTATACCACAAACAAGTAATACTAATAAGAATGCAATTAAGGCAAACTTCCAAATGTATTTCATCCACTGTTTATAAGAAACATTAAATAAACTTAAACCAGCGATTAAAACTACACTTGTTGGGAATATTAACATTGCAACACCATAAACTGATTGAACAAGTAAACCAGCAATTGGAAGTGTTGTTGCATCATATCCACTGATAAATGAAGACATATCGTAAAGTAAATAATATAAATCGTTAAAGAAGAAACTTCCGATAAGACTTGCCGCACCAGTAAATACTACATTGAATCCATCTGATAATTCAAATATTTTCGCATTAATAGTATCAACAATAGTTCCGGTTTGTGAAGATAATGCTTGATAAACAACGGAGAAAATAACACTTGCCAAAACTGCATAAATTGCAGTTGGAAGCCATTTCTTAACTCCACCGATAAATGCTTCGATATAGTCGTTTACCTTTACTTTATAAAGCCATGCAATAAGCATTGAAGCAAAAATCACAAGTGCGATAAAGTCGACATTACTCCAATAACCAAATTGACTTGAACCACTAAATAAATGTTCAAAAATAGGGAAATCTCCAATTTTAACATTCATTACATTGTCATATAAGTTGTTGAATACATCGATGCCAAATGCATAATACCAATTATACATTCCAAGAATTGTCACAATCATTGTTAAAACCAAAATAACGACAAATGGAATTCCACTAACCTTTTTCTTCTCAGAAACTTTTTTAATATCATGAGCAATCGCTAAAGCTTTAGTATTAGTCTTTTTACTAGGCTTACGACCACGAGTTGAACCCGAAGTTTTTGAAGTTGTCTTCTTTGTAGTTTTAGCAGTTGTTTTGCTTTCTGTTTTCTTAGCAGGTTTTGTAGTGGCTTTCTTAGTTTCTTTTACTGTAGCCTTTTCTTCCTTTTTAGTAGAAGCCTTAGTTTGAACCTTTTCAGACTCAGCCTTCACATTAATCTCAGCTCCACTAACACTTGCCATTTCAGCAACTTCTCTCTTCTTTCTTCCAGTAAATAAAACTACCATAACGAGCGCAGCTGTCAGTAGAACAAGTAAAATAACTTTTGCCCATATTTCAGTATTCATATCTTCTAGATATAATAAATTCTTAGTATAACCAGAAATATTAAATCCATAAGTAGATGCGATTGAACCGACAAGTAAAGCTCCAACAGTTGAAGCTAAAACCGTTACTTTATCGTAGTCCATCTTGAAAAGTACAGCCGCAAAAAGTGGTACTAACAAGAATAATGGTAAAATTAAACCAGTTACTGAAGATAAAACAGCAAAGAAGATTACAGTTATTGCTAAAAATAACTTAGTTCTTTTTTCAAATCTAATATTTAACCAATCTGTAACTTTATCTAAAGCTCCAGTTTTTTCCATAACTCCATAAAAACCACCGATAACCGCAAATACTACTCCATATAATGAAAAAGTAATAAACGCATTTACTGGTTGTGTAAATATGTCGATAATTCCTATTGGATCAACGTCATTAGTTGTTAAACTTCCGTTGTAATAAGTTCCTGTTGGAATAATCCAACTAAGTACAACAAAAAATAAAAATGATATCCCAAGTACCTTAAGTATTTTTCTTTTCATGTTTTTTTACCTCCCAGTGTCATTATATCAAAAAAACCTTATAATATAAAGGAAAATTACAAAAAATAACATATTTTCATTATTTTTTCACAAATTTAAAAACTTTTGTTATAATAATATCTGGTGATTTTAATGAACTTTCCTTATTCAAATACTAATAAAAGATATCATACATTAGACTATTTTTTCAAACAAAAATTTGGCACAAAAGTATGTAAAATAAGCCTAAACGGAGGATTTACCTGTCCCAATATCGACGGAACTAAATCAACATCAGGATGTATTTATTGTTCCAAATCAGGAAGCGGTGAATATGGTGGCAACCCCGAAGAAGATTTAATAACTCAGTTTAACACAATTAAAAAAGTTATGGACCGCAAATGGCCAAATAGTAAATACATAGGTTATTTTCAAGCAAGAACAAATACCTATGCCCCAGTTTCAGACTTAAAAGCCAAATACGAACCAATCTTAAAACAACCTAACGTCGTTGGCCTTGCGATTGCTACAAGACCTGACTGCATAACCGATGAATGTTTAGACTATTTAGAAGATTTAAATAAAAGAACATTTCTAACAGTCGAATTAGGCCTTCAAACAATTCATGAAAAAACATCTATCCTAATTAATAGATGTCACGATTTAAAATGTTTTGAAGACATGGTCAAAAAACTCCAAAAAAGAAAAATATTTACTGTTGTTCATATCATTAATGGTCTTCCATATGAAACCAAAAATATGATGATTGAAACAGTTAAATATTTAAATAAATTAAACATCGATGGCATAAAAATTCATATGCTGTCAGTCTTAAAAGATACCCCACTTGAAAAGCTATACAAAATAAAGCCATTCCACCTATTAACTGAAGAAGAATATGTCGATATAGTCTGTGAACAATTAGAATATTTAAATCCTAAAATAGTTATCCAAAGACTAACTGGTGATCCAATGGAAGAAGAACTAATCGCTCCATTATGGCTTCCTAAAAAAATAAACGTCTTAAATGATATCGATAAAGAAATGGTAAAAAGAAACATTTATCAAGGTGATAAAACAAAAGCAAAAATAATATAATAGAGAGTGTAAAATAAAGTGTGTCAGTTTTTGAAACAAGATTTTTTTATCTTATTTCTCAACTTACACACTTTTCTTGACATACCCAATCATGGTCAAAAAAATAATTTATCAAAATATGCCCCTCCCATTTAACAATTAATTGGGAATTTTTTATATTTCAAAATTCGTCCCCCTCTTAAGTTGACATTATTGCCCCCCCATTTTTTTGTCAAGAGGTTTACATATTTTTTTAATTTTCTTGTAGATTTTCGAAATTATTTTACCCACAATAAAAAAAGATATCTCAATTAGATACCTATTTTCTATCGATAAACCAATTTTCAGAAATATCACAACTACTACTTGAAGGTGGTGGTGATGGCTTATCCATCTTAATTAAAACAGGAACATGAAAAGCATTTCCAAACGCAATACAATTACCAGGTTGTAAAACTCTAAGTCTCTTAACAATTTCATTTGTAATATTTGGAACCATATCCCTTATATACTGAATATCACGAGGGTGCAACATCTTAAATATCAAGAAATTATTACACTGTGATATTGAAGTTTCCGACAAATCAGAAGGTCTTTGCGAAATAAGTCCAAGTAAAACACCATACTTCCTACCCTCTTTAGTAATTCTATCGAAAATATTATAACCAAGCAAATTAATATCATTATCATTTTGTACATATCTATGAGCCTCTTCCAAAATAATATGGAAAGGTAAAGAAGCTCGTCTCTCTAAATTTTTCGCATATTCAAATAATAGCTTAGAATATATTTTCGTAATCGTTTTTGCAAACCTATCGTCAACATAATTGATATTAAAGTTGATTATCTGAGCTTTTCTTCCATTATCAGCCATTAATAAACTTTTAATATAATCATCTCTCGAAATATATTTATCGCACTCAAAGTATTTTGCATAATCACCATTTAACAAGTTGTGAAGTCTAACCTTTAAAACATTATCTTCATCGTATACCTTATCACTTGTAAGTGCGCCCTCACTGATTAAAGCAAAATCAAGTGCTATTTTAAAATCCTCAAGTCCATACTTAAATGAACCATCTGGCATCTCAAGCTCAATTGAATCATCTTTAAAAGACTGCATAAAATTTGTAAGAAGCTCCATCTCTCTAATTTTTCCGGAAGCATCAATCAGCAAACATTGTTTAAGTGGTCTTGCATAACCAGGTTGATAAATAGTTGTCTCTAAATTTAAATCCTTTGTATGATAAGTTGATAAAATTGAAAAAATCTGATCTCTTATCTGCGAAGAATTCTTACCAGAAGACAAAATATCTAAAATAGCCCTCGCAATAATATCATTCTTTTGTTTAATAACCTCTTCCTCATCTCTCGCAAAAACCCCAACTAACTTAAGTGCCTTTTCAATAATAGGAAGTTGATTTGTTGATTCAGCATTTAAAAGCAAGGCAATATCATCAGTTGTCAAAAGCCAAAGAGGAATCTTTAAAAGTTCCGTATCAGATATATTCGTATTAGTCGTATAAGCCTTAAAACTGAGTTCTGGTACCTTCTCATTTAAAGTCTTAAAAGCCGCATGATACTCACCATATGCATCAAAAATAAAAATACTAGCCCTGTAAGCAACCGTTGACCTCTTATCAAAAATACTTTGAACAAGTCTCGCAACTCCCCAAGACTTTCCACTACCAGTTGACCCAAATATCGCAAAATGATTAGCAAAAAAATCATTTATATTAAACCCAATTCTAACCCCTGGATAAATTGGACTCTCACCGATAAATACATCTTTTCTCTCAGAAGGATTATCGACACTTATAATCATCGGAATCTTTTCCTTTGAAATAAGTTTAACTGAAGCTCCAAAAGAAGGTTTTCTCATAACCCCAAAAACAAACTCATTGTTGATAATTTGCCCCATTAAATTTACATAAGCCATGCCATCTTTGATATCGACAATTTCTCCGACAAGCATGTCGTTCGCATCTTCCATTACCACGTGCAAATTAACTAAATTTTGAAATTTATTAAGATCAATATTAAGTTTAACTAAAACTGTATCTTCCTCGATACCTATTATTGCCCCTAACATATATTCATCACCTACTATAATTTTATCACAAACCATCGATTATTCAAACATCACAAATAAAAAAGAAATCATAAATTTAAACAAATTAGATTTCTATTAAAAATTAATCTTTTCCATTGATAACTGATGAAACAGGAATAATATAATTATTTTCATCCAAATGCATTAAATCATCATAAAGACAAATAATTCCTCCAGTACCCACCTTTTTATTAACTTTAGAAAGCAAATCAAAATTCTTTATCATAGATTTATTTGGTGAAGCCGTCTTCTTTATTTCAAATGGATACAGTGTATTATTTTTATAAAAAATTAAATCTATTTCATTCTTATCTTTATCCCTATAATATGACAGATTAGGCCTAATTCCTCTAGCGTTATAAGATTTTATTATTTCACTTACGATATAAGTCTCCAAATAATGACCTGAGCTAGAACTAAGCTGCAACTCTCGGGGACTATCCCATCCGGTCAAAAAACAAGCAAGACCAGTATCCATAAAAATTATTTTAGGAATATGTGTAATTCTCTTTAACTCTGATGACATATAAGGTTCAAGCAAATAAACAAGCCCTGTAGAAGTAAGAATTGAAAACCAAGATTTAGCCGTCGGCACACTTATTCCTGCATCATTTGCCAAAGCAGAATAATTTAATTGTTCTCCAGTTCTTGATGCCACACTAACTATAAACTTCTTAAAAGAGTCTACATTACCCACCCCTGTAAGCTCTCTCACATCTCTTGAAATGTAAGTGTCCAAATAACCTTGAAAATATATATTAGGATTAATATTACTATTTTTATAAAGTGCGGGCATTCCACCTTTATATATAAGTTCATATAATTCATTAACATCTATTTTTTCTGCTTTTTTTAAATTTAATGGATCAAATAAAGCCTTAGATGTATTTCTTTTAATTTCCGAATACATAAAACTATTTAAATTAACTATGCCAACTCTACCAGCTAAAGACTCAGACACGTTCTTCATCAGATGAAATTGTTGTGAACCAGTAAGCCAATACATTCCGTTTTCATCACTTCTGTCAACCTTCATTTTAATATAAGAAAATAAATTTGGTGCATATTGCGCCTCATCTACAAGCAAAGGTGCCGGATGTTCCTCCAAAAACAACTTAGGATCATCTATAGCTTGCTGTCTTAATACCTCATCATCAAGAGTGACATACTCCATATTATCCGGTTTTATACTTAAAAGCAAAGTATAAATCATAGTTTTAAAATAGTCATGTTTTGAATTTAAAAAAGTCGGAATGATTACTTTAAAAAAGTCATTTTTTTTAAGGTCCTGTTATACTTTGTGACTGAGGGACAATATCATTGAGCTTTTATACAGACAGTCTGTTTTAAATTATCCTTATATTTGTTGATATGTATAGTTATGTTTTCTTATCAGTCATAAAGTTGAACACAGCTTTTTTTAAATAACTTAAAAAGCATATCATTTCTTATAATATGCATCTTCCAAAATTATTTTCTAAAAGTATATAAAACACCCCTCGGCAAACCTAACCTAACCTTACCACTCTTTTTAAATCTAATAAAGCCAAGACCTTTTATGACCAAATCAGACCCCTCTAAAACATCTATATCATAATATTTAAAATTATCGGTAGACCGTTCCTTATAAAATCTATTAATTTGCAAATCATTAGACATATAAATAGTAATATTATTATCGTCCAAATATAAACTTGCATACTTATCTATAACTACCGTCTGTAAAGATTTAATCTGATAAATAATCGGTCTAATCTCTCTCCTTGGAATAATACGGCCCAGTTCATCGCCACTAACTAAATTATAAATACTTCCCTCATCTATAAGTCCAGGTGTATCGATTAAAACAAGATCGTCCATAATACTTATATAATTTAAATCGATAGTCGTTGAAGGTAAAATACTAGTCGTAATCTCTTCAGCCCTATTTCCATAATTTTTTAAAAATTTATTTATCAAGCTAGACTTACCCGCATTCGTAAACCCAGCAACATAAACATTCTTACTCCTCTTATATTTATTTATCATCTCTAAAAGTGCATCTAAATTATAATTATTTTTAGAAGAAACCAAAATCTTGCCTACTACATTCAAATCACATTTAATACTATTCAAAAATCTCTCTTCATAAAATGACTTTGGCATAATATCACGTTTGGTTATTACTAAGATAACTGGATTTTTTATCTTAAACTTTGAAATATCATCAAAATTCAAAAAATCCGTCACTAATAAAACCAAATCACCAGTCTTCTCTATCTCTTTGACATTCTCTAAAAACCTCTTGCCGTCGGCATCTATAAATGAATGTTTATTATAATGTTTTATCTGAAAACATCTCTCACAAAACTTGTTATCTAAACTTCTAGTATAACCTTCCTTATTCTTATCCTCACACTGCATTGTCGCCCCGCAACCCAAACACTTAATCATAATACCTTCCTTTACAAAACAAATCGTGGTCTCGAAGAATTTTCATCACTTTTCTCTCATAACGTCTATTTATCCTCGTCAAAACAAAATCCTTTTTCGAAATAGGTTCGATTAACACCGTTGTAATCCCAACCTTATTTCCAACCTTTACATCAGTCATCAACTGATCACCAATAATAGCTACTTCGCTAGCTGTAAGATTGTACTTCTTAAGTAATCTCTTAAGCTTATAAGTAAACGGTTTAAACGCACTACTGACCCCATCGACTCCAAAATAATTTTTAAAACCCCGAAGCCTAATCATTGGACTATTAGTATATATAATAACCCTAAAACCTTTTTGTTTTAAACTCGTAAACAACTCTTTAGCCTTTTTAGGAGGGACATTCTCATGTGAAGGAACAATCGTATTATCGAGATCAAACAAAAGGCACTTTATACCACGGCTTAAAAGCTTAGTATAATCGATTGTATATATACTTTTTCCATAAACATCCGGCATATATTCTTCCATCAGTATCACTTCCTAAATCAATAATAACACATTTTACATAATATAAAAAGTATAAGCCATGATAAGCCTATTTTTTTAACGACTTGATCAAATACAAAAACGGTAAATTTAAAAACTCATTTCCTCTATTAAAAGTATGATCTTGACCCTTATACTTTATAATCTTAACTTTATCACTCTCATACTCCTTTATAAGCGGAATATAATTAACCGACAAATCCTTATCACCATAAATCAAAAACAACTCGCCATCAAATTTTTCAATTCCCTCTTTAGTTTTGTGCAAATTAACTGTTAAAGGAGTATTAACAAGCATCATCTTTCGAATATTTAAATTATCGCATTCATATTGAATTCCAAGCAAAGCCCCACTAGCAACTCCCATATAATAAATTTCATAATCCTCGTCAAAACAATCATCTATCAGCTCAAAATCTCGGTCTAATAGCTTCTTGTCCATACTCTGACAAGCTGACACTACAACTGTAACTCCATATAAATAATTAGCCTTCCGAGCAATCTTTAAATAACGATTATCGACACCATAAATATTTGAGTTCATCTCTGTCTTGATAAACAAAACCTTGTTATTTCCTAAAATTACTCCATATTGATTTTTAAACTCTTGATCATACTTCATAACCCGTTCTCTAACATTTTTCTCAAAATCCTTTGCCACATTCAAAACCAAATCTCGATTTTTAATTCCACTAATAAACTCCGGTGGAATATCATCGTAACCATAAATAATTCCGGCAAGCGCCCCCGTAAGTGCGCCTATAGTACTAGTATCTCCCCCTAAATTAATCGCTCCGACGACCGCTTCAGCAAAAGAATTAGTATTTAAAATAACCCAAATTACAGCTTCCAAAGTATCGACCACATAATCAGATGATCTAATATAATCAATATCCATCTTATCAAAATCCGTCATCAAAAACCTTTTATAACACCTTTTAGCATCAGCTGTAAACTTTGCATAAGTTAAATCTTTGATATATCTATAACTAGAAAACTTATCCGCTCCATCTAAAATCAAATGAACATATTTACAATAAATAAAGCAGCCCATAACACAAACATCACTAGCATTCGTAATCATTGAAGCCTTCTTTACTGCATCATAAAGTTCATCGTCATCAAACATCTCATAATAAGAATATATCGCAATCGGTAGCATTCTCAAAAGCGAACCATTTCCATTATCAGTCGTCGAACCATTAAAAACCACTCTTTTTTTCAAATAACTCTGTAAAGCCTTTTTAGAAGTCCTTGGAATATCAAAAGCCTCACCTGCAGCTGTATATTCATTCTTTTCCATAAAATCACAAAATCTCAAAGTCAAATCTTCATAATTTAAACCTTTAGCCTTAATAATTGAATCCATTGTCGCCAAAGTAAAAGAAGTTACACATCCCCAAGTTCCACTAGGTACATTATAACTACCATTACCTACCATCTCGGTAACTGGACTTTCAAAAAGAGTTTTTCTCTCCCTAAATTTAAGAGGAATTCCCATTGCCTCGCCAATTGCTTGACCTAAAACACCATCTAAAACCTTCGACACCTATATCTACCTTCTTGCTACAACCTTCAAACTATAAAAAAGTATTAACCAATTAAGCTAATACCTCAGTGAACACTATCTTGTTCAAAACTAATTATTTGGCCATCACTTGCTCTAACCTCATAATTATATTCTGTATTGTTATAAATAAATTCAATATCATAAATAAGCATATTATTATCATAATCACTTTCGGGCTTTGAAAAAACAACGTCACTTTCACTCAAATTATTTTCTTTCAAAACCAAAGCTTTTGCCTCATCAATAGTCAGTTCATCATTAGTATTTATCTCATTGTTAGAATTATTATTTTTGTTATTGACTGAATTATTTGGCTTAACATAATTAGTATACACTAAATCTCCATCTCGGGCATCTATCTTAAATTCGTATTCCCTATTTTGATAATAAACCTCAGCCTCATAAATATGTTCATCCATCTCCAAGTCTATACTACTAAAATGCAAATCAGAAACATCTACATTCATTTCTGAAGCAATACTATCTCGAACCCGCTCTTTACTAATATAAGTTAAATTAAAATAAAGCAAAAAACATATACCAATCAAGGCAAGAATCCCTACTACCATCAAAATAACCTTTAAATACTTTTTCATACTATCTCCTTTCCGTGTTTTTCCATCCACTTTTTAGCGTAAGGACAAGAACACTTCATTTTGTAATCATACATTTCACAGTATTTAACCAAAAGATCCATAAAAGTATTAGCAATTCCTTGACCACGATATTCATCATCCACAAAAATATGAAAAACATCCAGTACATCCTCGCTAGCCTTTCTAAACTCAGCTTCTCCTTTAATTGCATCGTTTACTAAAAAAACGATCCTATCATCTAACATTTTATACATTTTATACATTCTATACATCTAACCACCTCATACGGTTACTAATAATTATAACAAATTTCCCTTCTATAAACAAGGGTAAAAAAAAGACATATTAAAGAATTAATCCCGCTTCTTAAATTATATTTACTATGTACTTTTTTTAACATGTTTATTGTAAAAATCAAATAAAAAAGAAGTCATTATAATATAACTTCTAATTAGTAAACAACTAAAAAATTTTATTACAGTAAATTATTACCTCATTTAATTTATTCGAAAATTCTTAAAACAAACTAAAAATAAATTTTCTAAATACTAATTTTTCCAGTTACCATATCTCTAATATTTCTTCCAAGTAGTTCCAAATAATTTGCCTTCTTCACATCTTTATCAACCGTAAGTTTAACTTTCCTTATAATTTTACCATCTTCTTTTATCTTTAAAAACCCAACTATATCACCTTTTTTAAGTGGAGCCTTAAGCTCATAAACAAGAGCTTCATAAGTTGCCTTTGAACTCTTTTCCCCTTTCTTTCTCAAAATCGTCGCCCCATCCTTTGGAATAACCGTTACAAACTCATCTTTACCATTATAAACCTTATACTTTCCCAAATAATATCCATCTTCAAGCAAATTTTCGAGCTTATATTGAGCAAAAGCATAATCTAACATCTCGCTAACCTCTTGATTCCTCATCTTACTGTCAGCCTCGCCCATGACAACCGCGATAACTCTCATTCCATCCTTTTTCGCCGTTGCCGTCAAACAATAACCTGCCCCTTCGGTAAATCCAGTCTTAAGACCATCTACACCATCGTAAAATCTCACTAACTTATTTGTATTAACAAGCCAAATCTTTCTATCCGTATTTTCTCTTAAATAATCCTCATAAACCGATGTAAACTCTAAAACCTTTTCATGTTTAACAAGTTCTTTAGCAATTAACGACATATCCCTCGCACTCGAATAATGATTAGCTGTATCAAGCCCATGCGGGTTTTTAAAATTAGTATTTTTAAGCCCGAGCTCTTTAGCTTTATCATTCATCTTTTGCACAAACGCATCCTCTGTTCCCGCAACCGCCTCAGCCAAAGCCACCACCGCATCATTACCAGACGCAATCGCAACCCCTTTAAACAAATCACGAACGCTCATCTTCTCACCAGTTTCGAGTAAAATCTGACTCCCACCCATGCTAGACGCATTCTCACTCACTTGAATTTCTTGATTCCACTTCAAATCACCGTTTTCAATCGCCTCGATAATCACAAGCATACTCATCATTTTTGTCATACTTGCAGGCACTAACCTCTCATCCGCATTCTTTTCAAATAAAATCTCTCCCGTACTAGCTTCGATTAAAATTGCCGATTTTGCATTTTCGGCAAGTTTTAAGTCCTCAGCCGAAACAACTGGAATAAAAAGAAAATTTATCATTAATAATATCAGTATTTTTTTCATTAACATCGCCTCTAATAAAAAATATGTCAAAAAAAATAGAATATAACTTTTATACCCTATTTCAAATTCATTTTCTTTCCGTTACATTACCCGCATCAACTTCGTAAACCACATCGGCAAGTTCTTCAATATCATCTTTAATATGCGAAGCTAAAATAATTATCTTTCCCTTTTCTTTTTCATCTAATAAAACCTTTCTCAGTTTCTTTACTGTTTCGTTCTCTACTCCATTAAATGGCTCATCTAAAATAATTACTTTGGGATTCTCCATTAAAACCTGGGCAATACCAAGTTTTTGTTTCATACCGAGTGAATAATTACTATATTTTTTATTCATTTCATCATCGAGATTTACAAGCTTTAATGTTTTAACTATATCTTCATCACTTATTTTATGTTGAATTGCGGCAAGTAACTTTAAATTTTCAAAGCCTGTAAGATCAGGAAGAAAAGAAGGTGATTCAATTAAAGCTCTAGTTTCTGGAGGATATGTTTTCGCTTTTACAATATCTACACCATCATATAAAACCTCGCCTGTTGTCGGTTCATAGAAGTTACACATTATTTTAAGTAAAACACTTTTACCACTACCATTACGCCCAACAAAACCGTATATCTTCCCCTCTTCAAATTCTAAATTTACATTCTTTAAAACAGGAACTTTTTTAAACTCTTTTGACACATTTATTAACCTAATTTTCATCTAAAAGCCTCACTTTCAAACAGTTTATAAATTCTCTTTCTAAAAATCATAATCGCAAATATAATCATAATAATTAAAGAAACCACTAAATACCAAATATAATTTGTCATACTTACAACCCCTATTAAGTTAAAACAAAGTAATAATATCAAACCTAAACCTATTAACAATTTTAAAATAACATTTCCATATATTAAAATCAATATAAAAAGTTCAAGCAAAATAAATATGGTTAAATTTGTAAAATAAAGTAATAAAGTATTATCTGGCATCTTATCAAACAAACTAAATATAGTGAAAGTAACTAAATAACCAACCGCCAGTAAAATGGCAAACTGAATTATTATAGATATAATCTTTAAAATAGTCCATTTTGTTTTATTTATCCTTAAAAAAATATTACTTTTGTTTTTCGATAAATCTTTCACAAATAACATTGTCCCAAGCATAACAAACACTAAAACATTAAGGAAAAATGAAATAACATTTAAAAAATTATCGTTAATATCCGCATTTAATCCTAAAACAACGTTAAAACCATTATCATTATAATTCATCACAAAAATTTTAATCAATGAATATATAATTAAATAAGCAAAATAGAAAATTAATATAAATTTCTTAGTTCTAATCGTATATTCAGTATCATTTAACACCACATATTTAAAACTATTTACATCACTTTTTTTCACATTTAAATTTAAAAGAATATTTAACAATAATATCGGAAGTAACAAAGCAAAAATAGAACATAAAATTTCAGTTAAAAATGTAGAATATGAATTTAATTGTAAATACTCAAAAATAAGTGGGGATGTATCGAGAATAGATGTTCTTCCATCTGTAAATGGTACATAATTATAATCGAAAAAGATGCCATAAAAAACTATATTTAAACCTATTACTACTTTTGTAGAAAATTTTTCTAATAAAAAACTATTAAATAAAGAAACTACTATCATTATTGCGTATAGCCTTACAATATAAAAAATTATATAAATTATATTTGGAATATTATAAAATTGATAACTATTCATAAATTCTAAATTAGAAGCACAAGACAAATTTAAAAATACAAATAAAAGTAAAAATATAACAAAAAACATTATACTGTTTGCATAAACACTACATTTAAGTAACTCTTTAATCTCATTTTGCTTTGAACCGAGCCTTATTTTAAAAAAATAGTTATTATTAAAAATGTTATATATATTAATTGTTGTCACAAATAATGGAAGAAATAGTCCGCAAACTATATAAACTGACGAGCTTAAAATGCTTTGCAAAGCCACAGCATATGACTTATTAAGTCCATAATTTGTCACGGCAAATATTGTCACAATGATTGAAATTGATATTATAATTTTAAATACCCATGAATTAATAAACTTATTAAATACTTCTTTCCGCATTTAAAACAACCCTTTCCTTATTTCGGACGATTAAATAAACACCAATTGTCGAAACAATGACTAAACTTAAAGCGAAAAGTACCATAAATGGCAAACTAATTACATGGTCATAAACCCAAAAAGCCGAAAAGTTCAAAGAATTCGTTAGTAATTTAACATTAAACACATTTTGAACAAACACTCCAACAAATGCTTCTAAAATTATCCAAATAATCCAAAAACATAAATAAGAACCAATTACAGCTGACACAAAATGATTACTTTTTATTGTAAATATATAACTTATATTAATTATAAATAAATTAAGAAGAAAAATATTAAGAACATAAACTAAACCAAAAACAACTAAATTATTTAAATACTCTTGAGATATAAAGCTTGATTCCTCTGTTGGAATTATTAAATTACCACCTGCCAAAATATAAGAGCCAATAAAAAGAATTATCAAAAAAAACGGAAGTATTATTAAATTTTTTAAAGAGGATAAATAAACTTTAGATATATAATTTTTATATGTCATTCTTGTCAAAACATTTTTAAACATTCCTGATTTAACCATTCCATAAATACCTGATGTTACAGATATAATAATTAAAATCGGATATACAAAGAAAGTAAAAATTCTTAAAGAATAATTAATAATTAGTTGAAAAAACATTGAAATAGTATCTGGCATTACAGCTACTGAAAATCTGTCACAAAAATCATCACTATGATTTTGTACGCAGTATTCTAAATTTTTAATAGAAGACTCTTTTAAATTTTCAAAATCAAATTTATACTGAATTAAAGAAATCAAAACCCACAAAAATATAATTAATAATGAAATTAATAAAAATTTATTACGCTTTACAAAAATTTTCATAATTAAAACCCCTTAAACATTAAAAATAAGTATAAAATAAGATAAATGCCAAAGTATAACTAATAAATAGTTTCCTTAACATTTTTTTGTAGTACAACTACCGTTCCATCCGTGAATGCCTACACCAATTAAACATAAATAATCATCGATTTAAACTTCTAAACAAGCTACCACAATTGATAAAACAAAAATTACAGCTAAAATTTTCATTATCTTCAAAAAAATTACCTTCAAATTTTAGAATTTTAGAATCTATCAACTTAAAAATATCACAGAAGTCTAAAAATAATCTTAAGAATGTCTGAAAGTAATATTATTTTGTCCAGGTAATTCAAATATAACATTTGGTTATCATTACGATATAACATATATATATCATTTTATTCAATTTTACCTTATTTTAAATTTAACAAAATTTTTATTTATTGTTTTTTTGCTATCATAAATACATTTATAATTAATTATAACACACAAAAAATTATTTTACCAACTTTCCCACTTTAAATATAAGATAAACACATACATTTATCTTATAATTATTACAATCTTTTCACATTTTACAATATCTCGTAATATAATAAAAAATAAAGAATTTGTTCCTAAAGTTGTTCCAAACTTAAAATTATTTTTAAACTACTTAGAAATGAAAAATAGTTAAAAACATATCTTTCACTTAAAAAGAGCAATTCAAAAAATGAAATTACTCTTTTTAAAAATTTTTTTCTTAGAAAAACATATTTTAAAAGTAAAATGTCTCCATATATAGTTCAAAATTATTACCTCTTATATAATAAAACATCTTTTATTTAGATGTTTTACTTTTTATTAATTTTCTATCAGAATCTATATTTAATTTTAATTCGTTTATATCACTTTTTATTTCAAATTTTCCTATTAATAAATTAACATATTTTTGTAAAATACAAGCCAGTCCAGAAGAAACGTAGTCCTTATACAAATCACTTTCATTATATTTTGGATACATAAGCTCCATTAAATTTATATAGTCCCTAAAAATCTTTCTTTTTTCACCTGGTGTCATATTTATCCATAAAGAACTATTTAAATATTTTAAAGAGCCATGAACCACATATAATTTTTTCAATTCTTCTTCAAATATAGGTTCAACATCACCTAAATTATTTTTTAGCATTTCATATACTTCAAAAAATTGAAATATATCATTAGCAAATAAACAGTCTTTTATCGTTGTATTATATAAACTCATTCTATAACTATATACTGGTTTATTTATATAATAAAATTGTTCGCTTCTTGCAATTAAAGCAGGAACTACAGCTAAATCTTCCCACTTATATCCAGCCGGAAATTTCATATTGCCAATTATATTACGTGAAAAAAGTTTATTACCAACATTTGGCATTTCCATAAAAGGAACAGACTTATTCTCCTTCGTTTGATATAGTCCTTCTTCAGTTAATCCGGAAGTATTCCACGCATCTTTTAAATCTATTTTTAATCCCAAAAGTTTAATATAAGAATAATATTTACCAATTACAGTATCTAATTTATACTCTTCTGCTACAGAAACCATATCCTCTAAACTTGTCATAGAATAAAAGCTATCATCTGCATCGATAAATTTTATATATTTACCCGTAGCCGCATCTAACCCAATATTTCTCGCTACAGCAGTTCCATTGTTTTCTGTTACAAATAATTTAAAATTTTTATGATTTAAAACATATTTTTCTATTTTATTTAAACTGTTATCCTTACTTCCGTCATTTACCAATATAACTTCATAGTCCTTAAACGATTGACTTAATATACTATTAAGACATGTTTCAATATAAGGTTCAGCATTGTAAACCGGTATTATAATACTAACTTTAGCCATGTTTTTTCCCCCTTTATCTAATAATTAATTGATTAACGTTTTCTTTACCAACGTAATAAAAATCATAAGGAAATCTATCATTTATATACATTTTTGTTTCTTGTAAAAATTTAGAAATATCTTTGTTTTCAGCTGCCATAAGTGATATATATTTATCAATAGTCCCATTTAAAAATTCAGTAATTCTTCTTTCAGCTATTTCACTCATAATAGAAATCTTATCTTCAGCATCATTATCTACTGTTTCCCTAACCAAAGTTTCAATAGTCTTATTTAAATTAAACAAGAACCGATCAATTTCAATTTTAGCCATAACGGCAATATAATTATCGTCAATACTTTTCATTATTGAATTATTTAAATTTAAATATTCCTCTGCATTTAAATGAACATCAGGCTTTGATCCATAGAATAATTGCGCCTTAATAGGTTCAACATAAGTTACATTTGCATAATTTTCAGCAATTTCTTTTAAATGACCATTAATAAGAATATCCGTTATTTGCAATCCCATATACCTTGGAATACCAACTAAATATACTTGAGTATTTGTATCATTATAACGATTACTACTTTGAATTTCCTTTAAAATAGCAGATATCGAAATATAATCTCTTTTAAAACCACTAATAATTTTTGGAAAACCATCTCTTGTTATATTATCTAGAAAAGAACCAGTCGCCCCAATATAAACTAAAATATTAGATCTACCCTCTTCTCTAGTTAAAACCAAATCCTTAAAATGACGATTCGGAATCGGATTCTTTGGATAATATTTATCTATTTCATCCGCCGTCATATCGACAACAGGCGTATCAGGTTTTAAAGTATCAATTCTATTATATCTATACATTTCACGTTCACTAATATTGTTTTGAAAATAATCATGTATATGTTCATCATTATTGTTTTGAATGCGGGCAAAATGAGTAGCAATAATTTCTATATTATGTTTAGAGAAAATTGCGGTTAAATAAGGATTTCTTTTAAATAAAGGCACAGTCTTAAAAATTGCAGAATATCCTGACATAAGTGAATTACCAGCCCCAGTTAAACAAAATTTTTTTATATTTAATCTTTCTAATTGACTAGCAAGTTTTTCAGTGTTTTTATTTAATAAATCCATATGCTCACGCCCCTTTTAAATATGCACCTATTATACACTTTTATTAAAAAAAATCAAATAATCACTTGATTAATCACATTCTGCATTTCTAACTATGCTTAATTTAAAATTTGATTTTGTCATCACCTAATACACAGCCACTTCTTTAAATAAATCACAAACCTTCATTTTTTAATCAGTTTCCAAAAAAATACGACTACCACCCATACTAAATATTTGTATTTCTTGATTCCACTTTAAATCGTCTCTTTCGATTGTCTCTATAATTACAAACATACTTCTATTTAAAAAAATGGCAAAAAAAATAGAATATAACATCATATTCTATTTTAAAACCTTTACTTTACCTTTTTGTTTTTTATAAAGGCCTTTTTTTAAATTATCCTCTAAATTATCTATTTTATTAACCACATTTTTAAAGCTATTTGTCCTATTTTGACTACCATATTTCTTAAAAATACCAGTTCTAAGTCTCTGAGTTCCCATTAAATTACTCATCTGTAATTTATTTGTAAACTTCTCTGTCCTCTTTTTACTAAAAAACATAAATGGATTAATTCTTCTTACTTTTAAACTATTATCATTAACTTCACCCAAAGCCATACTAAGCCTATTGTTTATTTTAACTTGTCTAAAAGCTTTACCAATATAACTTATACCTAAAACTCCAATTAAAGGCACTGTTAAAACTCCTGCCATTAGTTTATCGATAGCCATAAGTCCCCTATTCTTTTTTAGCCTATTCCTTTGAAGTACAATATCATCATCATTAGCTTTTTGAATTTCTAATGCTTCCCCAAGTTTAATCGGCTCAACCTTAAGCATATCTTTTGGACCTATCATCACTTTAGGTTTTAGTGACCTAGAAACTTTAAATGGAATATTTTCTCTTTTTACCTGATTAAAGTTAGTTATACTATTTGCTTGTTTTAAATTGCTTTGTAAGTTATTTTTTGACAAATTATTAGATAAATTATCTTTTTTATCATCAGCAAGCTTTTTTGCCTTTGCCAAATCTTCTTTATTTTTTAAAACCTCTTCCTTATCAATTTCAAGCTTCTTTAAATTACCTTCTAAATTTGGAATTACTACATCTTGTTCAGGCATATTTCGGTAAACCTTAACTTTCTTTTCTTTATCGAATAATGCCCACAAAATAATCATTGGAATAGTAAGGAAAATCATCTTATCAAAATAAAACTTATTCGCATTGTTTTGACTAGTACCAGATAAACTTCCTGTCCTACTTTTATTCTCAAAAGATTCCGTATATTCACTATATTCCACTTTATCCAAAGTTTTTTTATTTTTCCGAAATAAACCTATAAACATATACCACAATTTTTTTAAAAACAAAATTATCTTCTTCATTCTTCCTCCAAACTTTAGATTATTATACCACAAAATAAAAAAGCTGTAATATACAGGCTAACAGCTTTTCTCATGAAAATCATAATTAAACTGATTTTTATAAGTATCATTATTTACATAAGTTATTCGCACATAACCGCATAGCTTCTTCCCATTACTAGGATTTTCTAAATCAGAAGCATCTAAATAACCGTCACTTGCCAAATTATCTATAGATACATCCACATACTTTCCATTCTCACTTGGAATCTTATCAGCGTTAAGCGTTGCCCATCTGCTTGCCGCATTCTCAATTGTCTCTATTTGGGTATCAGATAAAGATGCCTTTGATTTATTCATCGTGGAAATTACCGAAGAAGTAATAATTGTCACAATTACCCCAAGCAATACAATAACTGCTAAAAGTTCGATTAAAGTAAAACCCTTCTTCATCTAACAATCACCACCATATTCATATATAAACTGATTATTATCATAACTTATACAAATTTTTGTATTCAAAGAAACATCACTATTATCAGTCAAATCTCTTACATCCTTATTCTCTAAAAATCCCCCTTTTTGCAAAGTATCAATTGTTACATAACTAATTACATTGCCACCTTTATAAGGTTTATTATCTTTAATATTTAAATTTCTAAGACCCCACTGCTTAGCTGCTGATTCAATCTCTCTTATCTGTTCCTCATTTAACCTTTCTTGTGACCTATTTAAAATACCGGCAACATTTGGAACAATAATCAAAAGAATAATACCCAAAATAATAATTACGGCGAGTAATTCAACTAAAGTAAACCCTTTTCTCATATCTGGCCCTCCTCTATTTAAATATATCACAATAAACTTTTTTAGTAAACAAAAAACATAAAGCCTAAAAAGACTCTATGTTAATCTTTGCCGGTTTACCGAGCTTAGCTAAACTGCTAGATTGAACTATCGTCCTTATTGCCTTAGCATTAACGCCGTCATGCCCAAGCACAATTCCGATATCATCCTTGCTAACTAAAACCTCAATCGTAATCAAATCTTCATCGTCGAAAAGTTTTACTGAAACTAAATCTGGTTTCTTAGCCAAACCCTTAACCATAAAATCTGTAAGCTTCTCTAAATCCATAAATTACTCACTATCTTTTTTCATTCTCATCTCGTGGAATTTTTTATTAATTCCAGTTTTTGTAAATAAACTCTTTACAGTATCAGTTGGCACAGCTCCATCTTTAAGCCACTTTAAAGCAACTTCTTCGTTAATTTTAATTTCAGCTGGATCCATTACTGGATTATAAGTACCAACAAGTTCAATATATTGTCCATCTCTCTTAGTTCTCGCATCAGCAACAACTATTCTATAAAATGGCTTTCTTTTTGAACCCATTCTCATAAGTCTAATTTTTACCATAATATCCCTCCATTTCTTAAACGATTTTATCATATAGCAAGGCATCTGTCAACCTTTTTTGTATAACACTACCTTCTTTTAACTTTATTCTGCTTTTGATGAATATATTCATTTATATCTATCATATATCCCTTCGGAACAAAAGTCTGCGGATTAAATAATGGTTTTCCACGATTTCTACCATTAGCCCTTATTACCTCACAATTTTTCATATCATGATTAAGCTCTTGCTCATCATTAATCCAATAATAAATCCATTTATTAACCATCTCGTGAGCAACAACAAATACATTGTCGTATTCCAAAGACTTCTCCATAATATAATTACTTATATTATAAACTCTATATTTAACCTTTCTTTGAGACTCACCACCTATATAACAAGTTGCATTAGGAAAAAATTTCTTTGCCATATAAAAATTTTTACCACTAACAGGATAAAGTTCCAAAATTTCTTCCTTTGTTCTTGCAAAGTGAACCCCCAAATTAATTTCGTGAAGTTCATCTCTAACCTCTACCTTATAATCTCCATGCATATTTTTAAAAGCAATCTCTAAAGTTTCTAAAGTTCTATTATAAGAACTTACTAAAATAAGCGTTTTCCTTTTTATTAAATTCAAATACTTTACAAGTTCTTCTGCCTGCTTTCTTCCATAATGTATCTCAAGCGGCATATAACTATCTGGCGCGATTTCCGATAAACCTCTTTGATTGTTATAATTCGCGTTGTTGGCTGGTGTAAAACCAGGCTTTATTAAATATTATTCAATTTCTAAATTACCCAAATAACTAAACCACAAAAATAAAAAGCATTCAAACATGAACGCTTAATTTATATAATTTTCATCGACATTTTCATCTATTTCTTTTAAAGTATCATCACTTACATCGTCGACTATTTCATCCCAAGGTTCCTCATCTTCTTCCACAGCAATTTTAACCTTTGTCTCTCCAACAATTTCAACCCCAAGTTCCTTTTCAATATCGAAAGAAACCTTGTTATTATCCTCGATATTAACAGAAGAACACGTTGGCTGTTTCAAAGACCTAACAATAATATCGGTATCACCAGATAAATCAGCATTATCGCGGACCCTTACATTAAACAAATCATTGTACTCGATCTTTTCATTAATTACAGCTGTTTTACTATCATCGTCATAAGAATACCAAATGTTTATATCAAAAGAACCATCGACCCCAATTTTATCGCCTGACTTGTATCCTTTAAATTGATGATTTATAACCCAGCACCCAAGTATTGTCGTCGGTGTGTGCTCAGCTTCAATTGTATATTTATCCTTAAAATGCTTTTTTCCTTTTCCGATAATCGCCTTAGTCACTATTTCTTTATAAGATGCCATTATATCACCCCTCACTTTAAGATATGCAATTTCAAAGAAAAATACACAAAAAAGTGGCTATTTAAACCACTCATCCAAATTTATCTCAAGTCCAGCCGAAACTAATTTTGAAACAACTGGATTCGCTACAATATTCGTCTGTAAATTAAATTTATCGACATCACTCATATTCTCATACTCAGTAAAATTGCTCGTATCGACATTTTCAAATTTTCCATTATTATTAGTTCTTAAATCAAGTTTAATATTTTGCGTAACTAAGACTTTTCCGTCTTCCATCTCTTTAACTGAAAGCTCAATATTATGACTATTGTCATTATTACTTATCTTTAAATTACCACTAGTTTCTCTATTATCAATTTTTAAAACATAATCATAATTTTCGTTATTATTTTTAATTAAAGAAAAACTACCATTATCCCAAGTGAAATCCATTTTTACCAAGTAATGATCATCACCTCTTGTATAAAGAATGACTTCAATATTTCCCATATCATCAATAATCTTTTCTAAATTATCCCGGCTCATTTGCCCATCTAATACATTTGCATCTCTAATTTTTTTCAAAGAAGTAATAAAATCTATATTAGAAGTTAAAGAATTAATAAAAGACTCTTTAAATCGTTCCTTATTATTACCGTCGATAACTAACTTTGATTCATAAGCTTTAATATTCTCCCCATTTACATTTATTGTTTTATTACTGCGAGTAATTTTTTCCGGAGAAATCGCCTTGTCAAAAGCCTGATTAATTCCTTCAAGCAAAGTACTTACATCGCCAAAATTATTTAAAATATCTAAACTAAAATGTCCATTATTAACCTTTAAATAATTATCCATGACATTATTTACTTTTATAAACTTATCATCTTCATCATTATAAACCCTAAAATTAAGTTCTCCTTCACCATTATCGCCAGTAATATTTGCATAAGCTCTGTTATTAGTCACATCTAAAGAATAATCTGCTTGCCACTTTATCTTACTAATCTCATCATTTAAATTACTATTTTCACCGCCGTGAATAACATATTCCAAATCTAAATTACCATTTACGATATCATAAGCATTATCACCTATTTTACTGGTAATTCCATTAAAAAGACCGTCGATTGCTCGTACAAAAATAGTCTTTGGATTACTTTGAAAAAATAACGCACAAAAAGATAAAACAATAAGTAATATTAAAACTATCGCAACTATCCAAGGAAGTTTTCGCATCTTTTCCTCTTTTGTATTTGTAACAATATCAGTATAATTAAAATTTCCATCCGCTTCTACTGCATCTTCATCCATAAGGGAATCTGTAACCCTATCAAAAGCTTCATTTGTTCCGTCTTCAACCTTTGAAACAAAATCTGAAATTTTCGTATTTTTCTTATCCTTCATATTTGTAAGCTCCTACTCTTAAGAATAATATAACAAATTTCACGAGTATTTACAAGGTAAATATGAAAAAAAGCCAAAACCAATCGTTTTGACTAAATCATCTCTCCATCTAAACTCCAAGTTTTAACATCTATTATTCTAACTGGGACTATCTTTCCAATCATTTCCTTAGGCGCACGTACATTAACAAGCTTCATCTCTTCCGTATATCCCATAAGCATACTTTCATCCTTAAGCGAAACACCTTCAAGTAAAACCTTAACCTCTTTATTTAAATACTTATCATTGGCCTTCCTTGAATATTTATTAACGACCTTATTAAGTCTATGAAGCCTATCTTCCTTTTCTTCTAAAGAAGTATCATCCTTCATTTTCGCAGCCGGTGTCCCAACCCTTGGAGAAAATATAAACGTAAACGCTGATTCGTACTGACACTCGTTAACTACATCTAAAGTATCTTGAAAATCCTTCTCAGTTTCTCCCGGAAAACCAACTATAATATCTGTCGTTATTGTCGCATTAGGAACTGTATCTTTAATTTTATGAAATAGCTTTAAATAACTATCCTTTGTATATCGTCTTCCCATTAATTTCAAAATTCTATCCGAACCTGACTGTAGTGGTAGATGAATATAAGGCATAATATTATCGTATTTGGCAATAACCTCGATCATCTTATCTGTAAAATCCCAAGGATGTGAAGTTATAAAACGAACTCTTGGAATACCAATCTCGGCAACATCGCGCAGTAAATCACCCATATCGTAATTACCTAAATCTTTACCATAAGCATTGACATTTTGACCAAGCAAAGTAACCTCTTGATATCCGTCTTCTTTAAGCCTTCTTACTTCCATTAAAATATCATGCGGCCTTCTACTTCTCTGCTTACCTCTTGTAAACGGTACAATACAGTACGTACAAAATTTGTCACAACCATACATAATATTAACCCACGCTTTATACTTACTATCGCGTTTAACCGGCATATCCTCGATTAAATCACCCTCACAGCTATATACCTCAACCTCTAATTTTTTCTTTAAAATTGAATTATGTAAAACTTCGGGAAGCCTATCCAAATTATGGGTTCCAAAAACAAAATCCATCCACTTATAACGATTTAAAATCTCATCAACAACAGATTCTTCTTGAGCCATACACCCACAAAGACCAACCATTACATTAGGTTTTTCCGCCTTCAAATGTTTAATCCTTCCAAGCATACCAAAAACTTTATTATGCGCGTTTTCTCTAATCGCACAAGTATTAAGTAAAATCAAATCGGCCCCTTCCATATTAGAAGCTTCTTTATAACCCATCTCTTCCAGCATAGCTCTTATATTTTCACTATCGTGAACATTCATCTGACAACCATAAGTTTTAACAAAATAACTTTTTCCAGCACCTAAAGTCTTATAATTTGGATTAATCTCGTATTTCCTTATCTTTACTTCATTTCCTGTTCTCTTTTTTTCCTCTAAAGCATTTGGTACTAACATAAAATCAACTCATTTCTTCCATTAGATAATATCACATTTATTAATTTTCTTCAAGAAATATTATTTTAAAGTCTTTACTTTAACAGTCTCATTTCCGCTTAAATATTTTAAATAGTCATCACCCAACAAACTAAATTTAATTAAACACCTTCGGATAAATCTAAGTTCTTCTCCTTGACTGTACATTCTAAGCACCTTATCAACCTCCCAAAAAGAATAACCATGGTCTATCATAACTAAACCATCTAAAACATTTTCCAAAATAACTTCAGATTTTAAATCACCTTTCATCACATAATATCCATCATTATATTCACTTCCTGTTAAAGCCGAATCTACAAATCTCACCCATTCATCTGCTTTTTCCGGTGAAACCAAATTCATTCCATTAATGACATACTCTTCTCTTTTTCCGCCTTTTACTAAACCTTCAGCTACCGTAAACACTTTATTTTTTACTAATTTAAAAATATTTTTCATAAAAACTACTCCTTTCCTTTTATCATATTCATTTAAAAAAGAAGTTTTACACTTCTAAAACTCGTCAAAAAAAGAAGTCTTAAACTTCTCCTATGACAATTATTACCATTGGTTTGCACTCGGTCTCTTCATATAAGTATTTTCCAACCTTATCCCTAATACCTGATTTAACTTTATTGAAATCAACATAATTTCCTTTGACATTTTTATTAATAACCTCTTCAGAAATTTTTGCGACCTCTTTAATCAAATCTATATTATCACGAACATAAACAAAACCTTTTGTTAAAACCTCTGGTCCAGCTAAAATTTCCTTTGTTTTTCTATCCAAAGTTGCCGTAATAATGACAATACCATTATCACTAAGTAACTCTCTATCTTTAATAACTAAATCACCAACATCTCCAGCAGAAAGTCCGTCAATTAAAATATCATCTACTGCCACTTTCATATCGTTATCGACAAGTTCACCATTTTCGAAATAAGCAACATCACCATTCAACTTAAGTAAAATATGATCACATCTCATTCCGATCTGTTTAGCCGCATTCGCATTAGCCACTTGTTGACGATACTCACCAATAACTGGCATGTAATATTTTGGTTTCATTAAATCAATCATAAGCATCAAATCTTCTGATGAAGCATGATGTGATAAGTAATTACGCTTATCTAAAACAATAGTATCGACACCAATTCTAGCTAAAGTATCTAAAATCTTTGTCGCTGTTCCTTCCATTCCATCATCGATTGGTGAAACAAGGACAAAAGTATCTTTATCAGTAATCGTTACGAACTTATCATAACCTCTGACAATTCTTTTTAAATTAGAAAAAGGTCTTTCTCTTTCATCAGAAATAATTACGATAATTCCTTCGTCATTTACATGTTTAATCGAACAAATTCTCTTGGCATCAAAATTGACATATTTCATATTAATTGCCTTTAAAATATTTTGTTCCATTCTTTTACCTAAAATAACAACATTACGTTTAGTGTGTTTAATTTCATTAAATAATTCTTGAACTCTATAAATTTGCGTTTGATCGATATTAAGTAAAATTCTTCCATCGTGATTATTAATAACCTCGCTTATCGCATCAGCCGCCCTATGGTTAGGTGAAGTAAATCCTTTCTTCTCCGCATAAAGTGACTCAGAAAGTAAACATAAAACACCTTGTTTACCAACATAAGCAAGTTTTCCAATATCCATCTTGTAAGGACCAAGCATTGTTGGATCAAACACAAAATTACCCGTATAGAATATTGCCCCATCTGGAGTATATAAAACATATCCAACCGCATCTGGAATCATATAAGTTACAGTTATTGGGAAAATACTATTTTTACCAAAATCGATCTTTTTATGTGGTGTAATTTCTATTAAATTATTACTCTTAATACCATCACTTTCAAGCTCATCCTTGATAATCTCCAAAGTAAATTTAGTACCATAAATCTTAAGCTCAGGAACCTCTTTTAAAATATCACACAAAGCTCCCATATAATTGTCATGACCATGAGTTATAAAAACTCCTTTTACTCTTTTAATATTATCTTTAATATAATCATAGTTAGGAATAATATAATCGACTCCTAACATCTTATCATCGGCATACTTTAAACCAGCATCGAAAACAAATATATCCTTGTCAACTTCGACAACATACATATTTTTCCCGTCTTCGTTTAAACCACCGAGCGCAAAAATTTTAATTTTACTCATTTCCGTCTCCTTTCTTTTTCGTTAAAAAGCTCTTCAATTATACCAAAAATATAATCAAAAAGCAATTATGATATAAATATATTCTTAAGCTCTTTATTAGGTAAAAGCATCTCAAGACCCTTAACAATCTTAATGTCGAAAATTAAACTTCTATCTCTTAGCTTCTCCCCATCTATACACCAATTATTTTTTGGATAATCTTTTAGTCTAATTTTTAAATTATCAGTTCTAAAGAAATAAAATCCTGGAACATTTTTAATTCCATTAGCCTTAAAATAATATAAACTCTTTATAATATCCTTTTTGGCTGTAATATTTGAAAATAAAACTTCAAACTTTCCATCATCCATTTTTACATCTTGAAAGACATTTATTCCAGCCATCCTTCTCGCATTACAAACAAGAGCAAAAGAATAAAGACCAGTATAAACTTCTCCATCAATCTCGTAACTCATCTCAAATAAATGAGTCTTCTGATTAAATGACTTTAAAGCATTAAACATATAAGCCATATAACCAAAATTCTTCTTAAGTTTTCTTGGCGTATTATAAGCCACGTCCGTAAATTTTCCAAGACCTGCGACATACACAAAAGGTTGATCGTTAATCATACATATATCAATACCTTTTACTGTACCTTCTAAGATCATTTTTAAATTTGTAATTGGATTTTTTCCAAGACCAAAAATTGCCCCCAAATCATTAGTCGTTCCAAGTGGAATATGTGATAAAAGAAGCTTTTTTGGTCTCTTAAAATTACCTGTTACAACCTCATTGAAAGTTCCATCGCCGCCAAGTGATACAACTAAATCAATATCGTCCTTTAAACTCATGATAATCTTCTTTGCATGACCAGAATACTTCGTATAATAAACTTCTGTCTCATAATCATAATCTTTTAATACATCTATCATTTTTTCGATAATCGGCTTCTTTTTATTGTGTCCACTATTAGGATTACACACAAGTGCACATTTTTTCATCCCCATCACCACACCATAATTATATAGTAAAATTCCAAAATATACAAATTTTAAATAAAAAAGCGAAACTATTTAGTCTCGTTTATCATATTTACAATATTCTTATAAAAGCTCGTCTTCATTTATATTCATCCTTTCTATCGCCTCTTTTATCTCTTTAGTTCCGCCAGCTGGGGCATATTTAACCCCTTCAAAAATTGAATCGTGATTTTCTAAAGCTTTCTTTGTAATCATAATATCTCCTACCCTTCTACCTTTTCTATTACAATATTACCACTTAAATTTTCAATCATATCCACGCCATCAATTACTTTTCCGAGTTCATACAAATCATTATTTGAACTAAAATCATCATAAAACATTACAACATCACCCCAAGGTTCATAATAAGCAAATACTCCTTTACCACCTTTTGCAAATGGGGCATCTGAAGCATCTAACTTTTCTGGATAAAAAACTTTTTCATTTGTACTAAAATCAGAAACTTCTAAATCAAGTGGTAACTGACTGTACAAATCTTTAGCCGCCTTGCTATCATTGAGTTCAAATGTAATAACATTATCGCCTGAACTAACTCTTATTATCATCTCGTCCTCCACTTCTTCTTTATTATTTTTAAAACTAGCATAAACAAAAATTAAAAATATTAATAAAATTATTCCTAAAACTATAAATATTATCTTTTTCATAAATCACCCGAGTAACTTTCTAATTCCCATATAAGCCATATCATAAATAGAATAATATTTATAATTAACTTCTGCCTTTTCCATTGCCGCTCTTTGCTTATCTGTAACTACTGTATAAGGATATATGCCAAACATAAATGGGAAAAACGAATATAAAAATTCAGTAATATTCTCCTCACTCATTTCTGGGAAAAACTTTTCTAAACACATCTTCACTGAATGAACAGCTTCCTTATATGATTTTTTAAACTCAACAAGCCTTTCCATTCTACTATTTTCTTCTAAATCATACATATTCATGGAAAGTAATTTTAAAAGCCTTTCTCTATCTTTCATTGAATAAGCAAGCTTTCTCGCAAATTCATCTTTTGAAAGAACATCGTTTTCATCATAAATACTTTTAACCTCATCACTCCATTCATCATATTCCTTGGCAAATAAAGCTAAAAATATCTCTTCCTTTGTTTCAAAACAATTGTAAATTGAAGGCCTTGAAAAAGATGTTTCCTCACTAATTAATTTCATCGTAATATCTTTAAACTGATACTTGTCATATAATTTCATACAAGCATTTACTATTTCATTTTTTCTTAAGTCATTGTGCATTTAATCATCTCCTGACATTATGTCAATTACATTCTCGTTATATATCTCTTCTGACACCGTGTCAATATAAAATTAAAAAAAGAAAATTATTTTTTGTTCTATTAAAGCATTATAAAAAGATGAATCTTCTAAAAATCCATCTTCATATTTTTTCTAAAAATTTTTATATCTAATTATTTAAAAGCTTAACTAATTTTTTATAACTATCTCTATCCCTAGGGAATTCTTTTTTATATAAAGAATTACTAGGAATAATATCTTTTGCAAACACTTTATTTAAATAATTATCCATCTTCATATTACCACTATTCTCAAAATCATATCTAGGTCTATATGGAGAATGACCAAAACAATCTCTACTATCTTCACCACAAAGTAAAACCTCATCAGCAACCATCAAATTATTATCCGTATAAAGTGTCCATTGAATAGGCTCAACCATTAACCAATAAGATTTATCAGGTTCTATTCTTCTATCATCATGTAATTTATTACCGATATTCAAACTGTTCTTATTTGTTCTAACAACTACAAATTTTTTCCCATTAAATAAATACTCTTGAAAATTTTTATTTGTGCTTTTTCTAAAATAGGATTCTTTTTCATCATAATAACGCCAATATGGATAATATTCTTTAGAAGTTTTAAAAATATTTCCTTCATCTAACTCCTTATCTAAATAATAGTTTAAATCTTCATCTACTACATCTCTAATATATTCTCCATATTGTAAAACCAAAAATTTCTCATTTTCCATAATATTTTCGTCAATAATATTAGCACCTATCGCAATATCCTCATTCAAAACAGTAACCGGACGTATTCCGTAACCAGGTTCATTACATATAGCATAAGTAATATTGCCCTTTCTATCAACCGCTGCTGGAAAAGAATGACTAAGGCCCCATTCCAAAACTTCACCTTTATCATTAACATAGCTATGATAAACACAAATATCAGAAGAAAGTAACCAACGATACCTATCTTTCTCTCTTCTTCTATCCAAATCATCATATTCTTCTTTTGTCAAATAATTGCCTGAAATACCAGATAAAATAGCAAAATCAGTAACCTTTGGTATCTTTCCAAACCCATACTTTGACATTTCTTTCATTTCATTTTCTGTTAACGACCTAAATTTTGACATATATCATTCTCCTCTCTAAATATATAATGTTAAACCGTCCCTTTTGTTTTTCTTTAAATACTAAAACTTCAACTTTAAAAAGAAAATTATTTACTTTTAACCTTTTGATATGTTAGGTCATCGTAATATTTTCCTATATAATTAAAGAAATTTTTAGCGTCACTTTGAATATCTTTTCCTTCTATTCCCATTTCTTGCGGCGTTGGAATTATAATATAATTATCTTTAATCTTAAAAATATCACTAAGCCATCCATCCATCATTTTTTTCTCACAAGGACGTCCATAACCAAATCTCCATTTTTCTGTTATATCAGGTGTAACTTCTTGAAGTCTAAAAATGCATCTTCGGAGAAATGATGAATGACACATCGGAAAACAAAGCTTTGATATATTTACCCTCATCCCGTAGTTTTTCAAATTAAACTCTACATAAAATTTTTCCTGAGAAGCATAACTCATTTCCGTTAAATGAAGAGAAACAAAATAACCAATCCGTTCCAAATAATCTATAAAAGAAAGTGTAATTGCTCCCCTATTGTAAATTGCTAAAATATCTGTCTTCGCACTACATGAACAATTAAAATAAATATCTAAAACTTTTGTTTCTTTTCTTCTTTCTTTGTAAAGCATATTAAGCGGACTTCCCTCTAAATATGCTTTTACATTTGGAGCATAACCTATATAATAATTAAATTCCTGATTTCTATTAATTTTACTATTCAAAAGATTATCAAAATTTTTCTTTAAAAACCTAAAATTTTCAATCTGATAGCTATCTCCGTATTTTAAAAGATTAATTGCTTCCTCAAAATTTTTTGTCCCTGTAAATTCTTCATAATCAACAACACTTGCCGGTTCAGAAAAAACACTATAATTAATTGGTGTATTTAAAATAAACCTGCAAAATTCATTAATTGAATTAAATTCGTAAAACATCATAAAATTTTTCTTATCAAATTTATACGTATTATCTTCCTAACTTAAGCGTTTTAATTTTTTTATAAAAATCATTATACTCAATATAACTATGTAACTCCCTCATCTTGCCTATCATCATTTCTAAATCATCTTCTCCTAAATCTTTAATTACATTACTAAGTAATATTTCTTCACAAGGAATTTTATTTATATACTTTTTATAAACTTTACCTATTGACCTTGTTGAAACAATATGATGAATATTCAAATTATCAGCCGCCTCTCTAAAAGTCCACATAAAATTCAAAACATCATCATTTGGATATAACGCCCTCTCTAAATCTCTATCATAATCAAAATAAATTGTATCAAACCTATCTAAAGTTGCTGCATCTAAAATATTTCTTCCAATATATTCCAAATTCCCACCTTTGCCAAAAGTATTAGCCGCACATATAAATTTAAATTTCGGATTTTTGTCGATAGTTGCATTCGGAAAAGCCATATAATCATTTGCCAAAGCTGAATTTATTACTACTAAAGAAGAAGGGTCTGAAGCATCAATTTCATCTAAGAAAAATAATCCCCCATTTTTAAATGCTTTATAAAACTCTGTTTCTTGATATCTTCCGCCAGCATCTATAAAACCAGTAAGTTTAAATTCATTCGAAACATTATTCGTATAATATAAATCTAATCCAAGAACTTCTGCCACTTGGGAAACTGCTATATTTTTTCCACTTCCAGCTGGGCCAACTAACATAACCGGATCATCTAACGATACACAAGAAAGAATAGAATCAAATGATTTATGAAAATATTCTTTTCCACTTCTTCCAATCTCCGTATCGTTGAGCTTAACAATTTTTACTAGAGGGACAGTTCCTGAGCCATAATCTTTAAGTTTATTTATTACAGTATCTGTTAACCTCGAAGCTATATTATTACTATTAATATAATCAGTTACTTTTCTGTCCAGTTCTGTGGAAACTTTATCTGAAAGTTTATTTTTTAACATATCCATCATTTTTTTCAAAGTCTCTTCATCACTTATCACTTTAGCAAAAGCATCGTTTGCATATTCTTTAGCAGCATCGTCAACAACTTCTAAAATTATTTTATTAATTCCATCTATAATACCTTGTTGTCTTTCTAAACTCATTTTTAATTTCCTTTCTAATTATTTTTTTAAAACTTTATGTTTACCTTTTTCATATATATTTAAACCGTTTTTACTATATAAATAAACTAATTTATCATCTTTACCTAAAAATTCTGTAGTTAAACCTATATTATCCGCATACATCTCCGCCTTACCACCTAAGTTACAATAACAAAGATCTGGCCATCCATGATCATTAACTTTTCCGTATGAATATCCCCAAAGTAACTTATCTTTTAAAACTGCCGCTGAAAAATTCATATATTTACTAAGTTTTAACAAACCAAGTTCACTATCTTTTGAAATAATTTTTTTGATAATCCTGCGAGAACTATCACCATACTTACCATATTTTAGATAAAATAAATCTCTATTATAACTAATCACTACTAATGTCTTATCAATTTCATAAACATCATAATCCCATCCATAAACATATATATCGTCATAAACTTTAAACTCATCTTGTAATCTTCCATAACGAAATTTTTTTCTTATGATTTCCTTACTATAATCATTTCTTCTAACCACTGCAAACATTTTTTCTTCTTCTGTTTTATGTGTATAAAATTACACTTTATTAAAGAACAAAAATTATCTAATTAAAGACTTTACTTTCCCGTTTTCAATTTTTCCAAAATTAGGAACAAAATTTACTTTAATTATATCATTAAAACCACTTACAGTATAATTCATTAAATCTTCACTATCAGAAAAGATTTCCATATTTCCTACTTTACTATACAAAAGTTTAAAATCAACATTTCCTTCTGTAAACACCGCTCCTGAAAGTTTCCCATCACTTATAACAGCCGAAAACCTCATATAACGAGAAAGCTTCCCTAGAAAATCATTTCCATATTTATTTTTTAACCTTAGTACTACATCACAAAATTTATATTCACAAGCTCCTTCCATAATCGTATATTTTAGTAATTTTAAATCTTCACTATCATAATCTATTACTAAAGTTAAATCATCATCCTTATAAATATCATAATCATAACCAGCTAAAAGTACATCACCACAGACTTTAAAATTATCATTAAATTTTCTCTTAAACATATTTAAGGAATCACTATTCTTTTTAACTACTACAAACATTTTATCCTCCTTAATACATGTGTACAAAGTTACACTTCACGCTGGAATAAAAAAGTTAAAAAATACTTTTTATCTCATTTTGTTTTTTAAACTCATATATCTTAGCGGGTTTCTTTCCCTCAAACCTTTCTGTTTTATTAGTCTCTTTTATAAAACCTAAACTAAGTAATTTTTTTCTAAAATTTCTTCTATCAAAGCTAACACCTAAAATACTTTCATAAACCTTTTGAATCTCCGGCATTGTAAATCCAGATGGATATAAATACCTAAGCATATCTGTCTTTTTTATTCTCTCTTTTAGTAACTTTGCCGCATCCTCTAATATTTCATTGTGATCATAAGCAAGTTTCGGAATTCTATCTAAAGGAAACCAATCACAATCAACAGTTTTTAAAGTCTCTTTTAAAATTGAAAGCTTATTCTTATCAACTATTCCAATATAAGAAATGGCAACCATTCTCATAACTGGTGATCTATCAATCCTGCTATAAACATTTGCCATTTCCAAATGAATATTTTCGATTCCAGTCTTTTCTTTAAGTTCTCTCTTTAAGCCATCGATTAACTCTTCATCATTGTATAAAGCCCCGCCAACTAAAGCCCACATTCCTTTAAAAGGTTCATTCTTTCTTCTAATAAGTAAAACTTTTGTCTCTCCTTTGTCGACAGTAAAAATACTACATACAACGTGAATACCTTGATTCCTATATTTTGGATTATTAACTTCCATATAACCACCATCTACATTATAAGTGTATTTTCATACACTTGTCAATATAAAAAAATGAAAAATTTAAAATAATTTTTTCTTACCTATATGACACTGCTATAAATTTATACTTTAAAACATGTTGGTTTCAAAGTCCAAAGTGCTTGCACACAAAACAAATGTTTGGTATAATTTTCTTTAGGGAATACTTTAACTGTCTTGAGTACTTGCCTACTTCAAATAGAAGGAGACTTGATGTTTTATGAACAAAAAGGATTTTTTAATTACTTTTCAAGTAATAATCATCATTTTATTAATAGTTTCATTAATGATTCTATGTATAAAAAAATAGTACTCAATCTTTTATAGATTAAGTACTTAAACAAAAAAACTTTTTGAGCAAGTACTTTAGGCAATGCTTAAGTACTCCCTTTTTATTATATGAAGTTTCCTTCATCTATATACATTGTAACACATTCTTCCTAGTTCTACAATAGAATTTTTCTTTATAAACAAAAAACGGTTCATATCATATTGTAACAAGTTTTTTTTAGCAAATCATTTATTTTAAATTCAATAATTAATCACTCATTGGTTTTTCTAGAAAAACAATTTCTTTTTTTTCTAAATCAACTCTCACTTTTTGTCCCATTGGAAATATGCACATAGGTGCTGTATGGCCAATATTAACATTGTATAAAATTGGTAAATCAGGCCTGTTTGCTTCTTCAGAAATAAGTCTTTTATATACCTCTTTATATTCTTCATAATATTTTTCATTTTGAGGTTTACCTACAATAATTCCATTAATCTCATCAATTATACCTTGAGCAATTAAATTACGTAAATAATATTCGATATAATCAGGTTCTGGTTCATCTTCGCTAGTTTCTAAAAACAATATTTTACTTTTCCACTCTTCCTTTTTAGGCCATATATCTGTTCCAATAAACATCGGAAAAACATCAAAACATCCACCCAATAATTCGCCTTCACAAATACCTTGTCCTTGTAAAACTTCATATCCGTGTTTTTCCTTATTCATTTTTCTTTTTACGTTATCATATTCAGCATTTGCCCAATCTAAATATTCACTTGTCCACTCTGGACTAGAAGAAATTTTAATATTTTCTTTATTTTGAAATAACACTTCTTTAACATACTTTTTTGTATAATCATGCATTTCATAATTTTCTGCAAACTCACCCATCACCGATGGACCATAATATGAAGTAACTCCAGCTTTATACATCATAAAATGATTAACCGTTGTATCAGAGTATCCCATAAAAACTTTTGGATTTTCTTTTATAAGGTCATAATCAATGTAAGGTAGTAATCTAACCGTATCAGCCCCACCAATATTGCATATAATTCCTTTTATTTTTTTATCTTTTATAGCATTCATAAAATCTTCAGCCCGGGCTTCTGGATGTTTTGCAAGATAATCACTACCTTTTAAAGCATTTTGCATAGTGACAACCTTTAAACCAAACTCTTCTTCAAGTCTTCTTTTACCTTGTTCATATCTATGCTTAAATAAATCATCACCTGCCATTCCACTTGAAAGACTTACAATCGCAACAGTATCGCCTTTTTGTAACTTTCTTGGTTTTACCATATATAACTCTCCCATCATAAAATATTTTAATTAATATTACATAAATAATAACATACAATATAAAAATTATCCATAAAAAAAACGAAATTAAATAATCTCGTTTTTAATATTAGGATTTGCAAGTACTTCGGCTAGCTTATCAATCTCCTCTTTAGTGTTATAAAAATATAAACTAGCTCTACACGTATTCTTCTTGTGAATCTCTTCTTTTAAAATCTTCGCACAATGATTACCTGCCCTAATACAAATATTGTATTTATCGAGATAAATTGCCACATCTTGTGGGAAAATACCTTCATAGTTAAAAGCTATAACTGCAGATTCACTATTTTCATTGTAAATCGTAATATTAGGGTTTTCTTTCAGTTTTGAAACCGCATATTTCTTAAGTTCTTTCTCATATTCATGAATCTTATCAAAACCAATATTCATCAAATATTCAATTACATATCCAAAACCGATAACCCCGGCAACATTTGGTGTACCTGCCTCAAGCTTATCTGGCATCTCTTTATAGATTCTCGTCCCATCTGTACTAAAATCCGCATTCATGCCTCCGCCAAAAATAATTGGCCGAAGTTCTTTTAAAAGCTCACTTTTACCATACAAAACTCCAACTCCAGTTGGACCACACATCTTATGAGCGGAAAAAGCTAAGAAATCAATATCTAAATCCTTAACATCTATCTTCATATGTGGCACACTTTGAGCCCCATCAACTAGAACTAAAATTCCCTTTTCATGGGCTATTTTATTTATCTCCTTAATAGGTCTAATATCCCCCATTACATTACTGACGTGAGCAATAGAAATAACCCGAGTCTTAGAAGTAATCGCTCTTTTAACATTATCTATAGTTACTTCATGATTATCATCAAGATCAATATATTTAATAGAAAGACCAAGCTCATCGGCCAGTTCAAACCATGGAAGTAAAGTTGAAGCATGTTCACTCTTTGTAAGTAAAACTTCATCGCCTTTTTTCAAATGATACCTGAAATAGCCAAAAACAATCTTGTTAATTGAATCAGTTGAACCACTAGTAAACGCAATTTCACTAGCATTATCCGCGTTTAAAAGTCTTCTCGTAAGTTCACGAGTCCTTTCATACATCGAACTTGCCTTAATACTCATTTGGTAATCGCCTCTATGAGCATTACTACTATAATTATTATAATAATCGCTGATTGCTTCGGCTAAAATCTTCGGTTTTAATGTCGTCGCTCCATTATCAAAATAAATAACTCCTGTACCTAAAACATTAAAATCCTCGCGGTGCATAATCATCACCTCCAATACTTATTTATAACCTCACTAAGTTCCTCTTTATATTTTGTAATATCTTTAAGCAAGAAACCTTTAGTAAGTAAATTCTCAGCTTCCTCCTCTGGAATACCTCTACTCATCAAATAGAAAACCTCGTCAAATGAAAATGTTCCAATATGAGCCGCATGATTTGCCACTACATCGTACTCGTCGATAAATAAATTAGGTTCAATCACGCATTTGTTTCTTGTCAAATTAATAATTCGGTTATTTTGATTAACATCACAACCAATAATCCCTCTATTAACAAAACCTGAAACATTAAACTCTAAAGAGCCATTTAAAATATTAACTCCATTATTTATTATGTTGCTTATTGATTTTTTACCATTATGATGAACTAAAAAATTATACTTTTCTTTATCCGTACTCACTGTCTTAAAGAAATATTCTATTTTTGACTCATCACCATTTAAATCGATAATCGTCATTTCATTAGCCGTCTTTACATCGTAAACCTTTTCAACCCGCAAATTAGCCTTCTTCTCTAAATTATACTTATATTGGAATTTGTAATCACCATCCGTTTTAAACTCGTATAAATTAGCCTTTACATCCTTTAAAACGTTAATCTCGATATCAGCCTTAAAATCACTACTACACTCTACCAAAATATCCGTGTCATCCTCAATTTCGACTTTTATATCGTAAACATCTAACGCATTCTCTCTTTTGTGAACCTCAAAACTAATATTACCGTCAGTTTCCGTTAAACGTGTTTTATCACCATCAAAAACAATCTTATTCATCTGCTTCACCGACTACTTTATCGTACCCTTCTTTTTCAATGCGGTAAGCAAGATTAGCATCCCCACTCTTAACAATCTTTCCGTCTTTCATAATATGAACAAAATCCGGCTTGATATAATCGAGTAATCTATGATAATGCGTAACAAGTAAAATAGCTGGCTTCTTTTCTTTATAATAATCCATCACACTTTCACCGACTAATTTTAAACTATCGACATCAAGTCCCGAATCAATTTCATCAAGTAAAACAACGTCTGGCTTCAAAATATTCATCTGTAAAATTTCGTTCTTCTTTCTCTCTCCACCAGAAAAACCATCATTCACACCTCTATGAATCATCTCTGGATCCATATGTAACTTCTCAACCATCCTATCTAACTCTTTAATAAAAGGTAAAAGCTTAAAATCATTACCTTCCCTGCTTCTTAAAGCACTTCTTAAGAAATCCGCATTACTAACACCCTCAATAGCCATTGGCATTTGCATACCTAAAAAGATACCTAAATTGGCCCTTTCATTAACTGGCATATCGTTAAGAAGTTTATCATTATAATAAATATTCCCCTTAACTATCTTATAAGCAGGATCACCCATGATAACCTTTGTAAGAGTACTCTTACCAGTTCCATTTGGACCCATAATCGCATGAATTTCTCCAGATTTAATTTCTAAATTAAAATCTTTCAAAATTTCTTTATATCCAACCTTAACAGTTAGATTCTCTATCTTTAAACAATTTTGCATAAATTTTCACCTTCCAACCATATTTTAACATTTTTTATATATTTTTCCTACCTTTTTGAATAAAAAATACCTTATTTCACCAATATAAAAATAGAATGTTCGCAGATATTCACGTGAAAAGAATAATTTCTTTTCTTTTTTGTGGTATACTGAAAATGAGGTGAATAAAATGGATTGCATATTTTGCAAAATAATAAAAGGAGAAATTCCTTCATATACAGTTTATGAAGACGATGTTGTTAAAGCCTTCTTAGATGCATCACCTGATGCCAATGGACATACCCTAATCGTTCCAAAAAAACACTATAAAGATTTATTTGATATCGATAACGATACTCTAATCCACATCATGGATGTTGCCAGAAAGCTAGACCAAACATTAAGAGAAAAATTAAATACTGATGGTTTAACCTTAGTACAAAATAACGGTTTATATCAGGAAGTAAAACATTTTCATCTTCATTTAAAACCACAATATAAAGAAAAACAAACTAAACTTAAACCAGAAGAAGTATTTAATAAAATTAAAAGATAACGCTTTGGTTATCTTTTTTTCATGTCATTAAAGAGAGTGTAAAATAAAGTGTGTAAGTTGAGAAATAAGATAAAAAAATTCTTGTTTCAAAAACTGACACACTTTTATAATATGTTAAAATTATTAGTAGAAAGAAGGAAATAAAATGCGACGAAAAAATAAAGTTAATAATGAGTTAGTAAATAAAATAATTGAAGAATATAAACCGGAGACAGCTAAAGATGTACAAGAAGCTTTAAAAGATATTTTTGGCCCGATTTTTGAAGCAATGTTACAAGGCGAGATGAATAGTTATCTAGGATATGAAAACAATTCTAAAGGTGAGAAAAACACTGATAATAGAAGAAATGGTTATATTAATAAAAATGTAAAAACTAGTATGGGAGAAATGACAGTAGATGTACCTCGTGACCGAGATGGCTCATTTGAACCACAGATAATACCTAAACGCACTAAAGATATTTCCGATATAGATCAAAAAGTATTATCAATGTATGCTAAAAGGATGAGCCAACGTGACATATCAGCTACAATTGAAGATATTTACGGATTTAAAGTATCACATGAAACCATATCTCAGATTACAGATTGTGTTATTGAAGAATTAAATGAGTGGCAAGCAAGACCGTTAAAAAAGTGTTATCCATTTGTCTTTGTTGACTGTATGTATGTGACTATGAGATATGAATACGAATGCAAAGAAAGTGCAGTTTATACAATACTTGGTTACGATACAAATGGGCGTAAAGAAATCCTAGGGATATGGTTAAATGATACTGAAAGCAAACATACTTGGATGCAGATATTTGACGAAATAAAACAACGCGGAGTAGAAGACATATTCTTTATATCAATGGATGGAGTTAGTGGCCTTGAAGAAGGAGCTAAAGAAATTTTTAAAGGAGTTGTTGTTCAAAGATGTATAGTTCATTTAATAAGGAACTCTTTAAAATATGTACCTAGTAAAGACTACAAGAAATTTACTGCAAATCTAAAGCTTATCTACGGTGCCCCAAACCTAAAAGCGGCTCAAAATGAGTTTGAAAAATTTAAAACTACTTGGGCAAAATACTCAGGTGCAGTAGATGTATGGGAGCGTAATTTTAAACATGTTGAACAGCTATTTGATTACCCTAGTGACATTAGAAGAGTTATGTATACAACGAATGCAATAGAGTCTGTAAATTCTTCATTTCGTAAAGTAATTAAAAAAGGTGCATTTCCAAATGAAACAGCTGTTTTAAAACTGTTATATTTGCGTACCTTAGAGTTACAAAAAAAGTGGGAAAATTCCACCTTAAGAAATTGGTCAATAGTTAGAAACCAATTAGATGCTCATCCACAATTTCAAGATAGATTTAGAAAATATTGTTAATCTTGTGGATAACTTTGCTCTTTGACAATTTAATTTTTAAGAAATTTTAAAAACTTACACACTTTTCTTAACATACCCTCATTAAATCTAATAACTTTAATTTTATTTACTATATCTCCACTTATTTTATACTCTCCTGAATCATCTTTGTCTAAAAAAATCCGATTCCCAAGAATATCTGTTTCTAAATGCTTATCCCAAGGCTTTGAAATTTCAAGAAATTCAAACATATAATGGCTATCGATATATTCATTAGCTTGTTTAAATAATACATTCTCTCCAATAATCGCATGTATTCTACTATTTTTTTTCAAAATAGCCATACCACTTTTAGGTATCACTTTATACTTCATTATAACCAAATCCCTTCTAATTTTTATTTATATTTTATCACATCAAACATCATAAATAAAGTTTACTTATAAACATTTGCCATACTCAAAGGTTTAAAACCTACATATCATAAATTAGACAAGGGGGAAAAATAATGTTTAAAAGAAATTTTGGTATGCCAGGAATGAATCCTAATATGGGTTGCTGCAATGAAGAAGCAAACTGTCCAATAATCGAACCAACTATCAATAAATGCGTCGAAAGAGAATTCTGTCACGAAGTCAAACATATATGCCCAATCAATACTCACGTAATTAATAAACACATCTACAACCATACCTATACTCCGGCATACACTTGTACTGAAGAAAATCAAGTAATCAATAATGACCCAGGCAGTTGTTGTAAATTCATGAATAATGGTTTTTAGAAACCATTATTTTTTTATGCAAGGTTCTGTTATACTTTGTGACTGATAAATAATATCATTGAGTTTTTATATGGTTATATAGACTATCTGTTTTAAATTATCCTTATATTTGTTGATATATATTGTTGTGTTTTCTTATCAGTCATTTTATTTAACACAGCCTTATGCAAAAAAAATTAAACCTAAGTTTAATTCTTCCCATTATTTAAAATACCATCTATCATTTCAGTCGTTAAAATAATTGGATTTTCTCCAAATGGATTGATAACCATTCCATTATCATTCTTCTTAGATAAATCAGCTGTATCCTTAAAATTAGTTACAATCGTTGTTTTTTGTTTCTGCCAAACATCATTTTTCCAAGACTTAACCTCATCAAAATCGGTAAACACTGGAAGCAGACTTTTACTCTTATCGCTAGGATTTAAAAATGACGGTACGGAAAATACTGTTCCCTCGGGAATCTTTCCATCCTCTATCCCTTCTGGAATTGAAGCTAAAATAACCGGAACTAAATAATTTGCTTTAGTAAGTTCTTTTATTAAAGCCACCAAATAACTCATATCGTTTTCAAACCTTTGAAAACCATAAGAAAGTCCAAGTAAAAATGGATTTTCCACACTCACATCGAGTTTAACCTCTCTTTGTGGCCTGATACTTGTAATAACGATAAAACCATCCGTTTTAACCTTATCCTTGATATCTTTAATTCTAATTTCACATCTCTTATCACAAACCTCTTCTAAAGATTTGTCATCTACCTTTATTTCACCAATCGTTGCCACCATAATTGGCTCATCTTGCTTCATTATATAAATCGCATCTCCAGTATGAACCTTTCCATGAACAAAACCATTAAAAAGTAAATCATTACCATCTTCTGAAGTAACCTCAGAAAGGAAACAAAACCTTCTGCCATTAGCTACATTGTCCTTTAGCCTCTCTTCTATATCCATATCCTTCATCTCCTAAAAAGGCATCTTCAAATTACCATTTTTCATCTGTTTAATCATAACCTTCATTTGCTCAAATTGTTTTAAAAGTCTATTTACCTCTTCTACTGAACGGCCTGAACCAGCCGCAATTCTTCTTTTCCTACTTGCCTTTAAAATATCCGGGTTTCTTCTCTCAGCCGGCGTCATCGATAAAATAATCGCCTCAATATGAGCCATCTGTTTTGGATCGATACTCACATTGTTAAGTCCCATCTTTTTTGCTCCTGGAATTAACTTAATTAAATTTTCAAGAGGTCCAAGTTTCTTAACCTGACCAAGCTGAGTTAAAAAATCCTCCAAATCAAACTTACCCTTTTGAAGCTTCTTTGCAGCCTTTAGCGTCTCTTCCTCGTCAAATACGCCCTCAGCCTTTTCGATCATTCCCATCAAATCGCCCATATCGAGTATCCTATTGGCCATTCTCTCAGGATGGAAAGCCTCTAACCCATCCATTTTCTCTGAAACACCGATAAATTTAATTGGAATATTTGTAAGATGTCTAATTGATAAAGCAGCTCCACCTTTAGTATCGCCATCAAGCTTAGTCAAAACTGCTCCCGTAATCGGTAGTCTATCGTTAAATCCTTCGATAACATTAACCGCATCCTGGCCCATCATACTATCGACGACAAGTAATATCTCATTAGGTTTAACCTCTTCATTAATCTTTTGAAGTTCTTCCATCAAATCATCATCTATATGAAGTCTACCAGCCGTATCGATTAAAACATAATTGTATCCATTATTCTTTGCATACTCTACCGCATTTTTCGCAATTTCTACTGGATCACCTTGACCCTCACTATAAACTGGTATATTAAGCTCTTTTCCTAATTGTTCAAGTTGATTAATAGCCGCTGGACGATAAACATCACAAGCAACCATTAAAGGTTTTAAACCATACCTCTTCCTAAGCAATAAAGCAAGCTTCCCAACCGTCGTCGTTTTACCACTACCTTGAAGACCTGCCATCATTAAAATGGTCATCGGTTTAACCACAATTAAAGGCTCATCTTCCTTACCAAGCAAATCGACAAGCTCATCTTTGACGATTTTTACAAAAACCTCACCGGGTTTTAAACTCTTCTTAACCTCTTCACCTAAAGCCTTCTCTTTAACATTGTTTATAAATTCCTTAACAACCTTATAATTAACATCCGCTTCAAGTAAAGCAAGTCTAATCTCTCTCGTGACATCGCTTATATTATCCTCAGTTATCTTTCCATAACCTTTTATTTTATTAAGCGCACTTTGTAATCTATCTCCTAAATTTTCAAACATATTTCTATCACCAATAAATATTATACCTTAAAAACACAAAAAAACAAATAAAAAGATGGCTTAAACCACCTTTATGCAACAAATCTAAGTACTTCTGGGAAAAATATCAAGAAAGCAACCGCCAATAATATAAGAACCCCACCGATAATTCTCGAATAAGCTCTTAAAGTCGTATTCATTACAAGTCTATCTATAAGCTTCGTCATAATAAACATCAAAGCTAAACCGATAAGGAAGAAACTTATAATATAGTTAAATATAGCTAAAGCATAAGTTACGCCACTTAAACTATTAATGTCTGCCATAACTTCAAATAAAACAGGCATTCCTCCGGAACCAGCAATTTGGACCGTACTGATTACCATTGCTAAAGCTGCCATAATAATTACAAATATCGGCATCTCCTTCTTATCAGTCAAAGCCTGAAGACGTCCTAAATAACTTTTATCCTTCTTCTCGAACTTCATAAACGAATCGATAAATAACGCCCCTGAAATAATTAAAACCACACTTACTCCAAATCTTAAAACCATAAGTGGAACCTCACCGATTACCATATTGACATTTGTCAGCATAAATATCAAATAAATCAAAGAAGAAGTAATCACAAAAGCTAAACCTAATCTAAACCTTTTCTTCTTATCGTAAACTGCTAACAATAATCCAAGTAAAACGACAATTATCCAAATAGAACATGGATTAAACGCATCCATAACCCCCATGGCAAATGACAAAAGCCAAGGACTCGTCTCGTCTAAATTGACCTCACCAAGTATCGGCAAATCCAAAACTCTATCCTCATCTAGTGTGAGATCACTTGGAATATCTTCACCATTTTTAATATAACTGACAATATCTACCTTTGGATATTTCAAGTTATCTAAAATCGTCGTTCTAATTTCGTCCTTTATCTCTTCACTAATACCTGTAAACTTCATATTTCCAATAACCGTATAAGGAACGCCATCGCCCTTATCATCTAACTTGTCTCGAACCTTAAGCATCAAATCATTATTCGAAGAGTTATTCCACACTTCATACTCGTTAACTTTTATATTTTCGCCAAACTGTCTCTCGAGTGAATCCAAATAAAGTCTCTCCTGATGACAAAAACCACAAGTATCACCATAGAATAAATTGACTACAACCTCCGCTTTAGCGCCAAACGGAATAAGTAAAAACAAAAATAAACCTAAAATTACCTTTTTCATAAACTAACCCTCCAACTTTCTATAACTCTCATCAAAAGCCCTTAAAAATTCGTCTATATCTTTATCACTCGTTATCCTCGAAATACTTATTCGAATACTGTGATAAGCGCGGCTATCATCCAAAGTAATCGCTTTAACTGCCCTTGAAATATCACTGCTTGAACATGCACTCTTAGTCGAAACATAAACCTCATTTTCTTCCAAACTATGCATAAATGTCTCGGGCTTTAAAGCCAAAATACTTATATTTAAAATATGGGGAATAGAATGTTCATTACTATTGATATAAACATCCTTATACTTATATAAACCATTACGAATTCTTTCGTTTAATTTTCTTACCCTTAAAATATCTTCATTCATATTCTCATAACTCATTCTAAGAGCCTTAGCCATCGAAACGATTAAAGCTGTTGGTGGCGTTCCACTTCTAAACACCGTCGTACTCTTTCCCCCATGAATAAGCGGCTCCATATTTATATTTTTGCGTTTTATAAGTCCGCCTATTCCTTTAATTCCAAAAAACTTATGAGCTGAAAACGAAGCAAAATCGACATCTTCTAAAGAAAATGGCACCTTCCCGACAGCTTGTGTAATATCACTATGAAACATTACCTTAGGATACTTCTTTAAAACCTCACCAATTTTCTCGATCGGTTGTCTTATCCCCGTTTCACTATTGACCATACTTATACTTACTAAAACAGTCTCGTCACTTATCATTTTCTCTAAAGCTGAAATAGAAACAATTCCATTTTCCAAAGGAACATATTTAATTCGAAAACCCTTACTTTCCATATATTTAAGTGGCTCATAAATCGAAGAATGTTCAAGCTGTGTCGTAATAATCTCACAGCCTCTATTCTTGTAAATTTCCATAGATTTAATAACCGTATTATTAGCCTCACTTGCCCCAGAAGTATAAATTATCTCATCTTTATCTACTCCTAGTAAAGATGCTATCTGCTTAGTTGCTGCTTCTATTAAATCATTAGCTTCTCTTCCAAGTTTATGAAGCGAATTAGGATTGCCGATAAATTTCGATGCCTTTACAAAACTATCCATAACCTCATCTATTACTGGTGTTGTCGCACTATAATCTAAATACGTCATTCTCTTCACGTTCTTTCTTTAAAAAAATTATAACATCTATAAATAAAAAATAAAACCCTTAAAATAAAAGTCTTATTTTTTAGTGTCAAATCCACTTCGTTTAAAAAGCTTCTCCAAATCATAATTAGAATAAAATATCGTCGAAGGTCTTCCGTGTGGACAGTTAAATGGGTTTTTGCACTTTCTTAAATCCTCGATTAAAGCCTCCATATCATCTAAAGTAATATTCGTATTCGCCCGAATCGCATGTTTACAACTCATCATAGTTGCCACACTTTCGTTAAACTTTTCAATATCAAACTTCTTTTGTGTATGAATTACAATTTCTATTATCCTTCGAATATCCTCTTCTACCATATCTCCTGGAATCCAAGCTGGATGTTCCTTAACGATAACCGAATTGACTCCAAACTCTTCGATATCGAATTTAAGTTCTCTTAAAATATCCATATTTTCTTTCAAAATCATAAACTCTTCATTTGAAAGTTCAATCGTAATTGGAAATAAAAGCGGCGTACTAGCAAGTTTTGGATTACCCATCATCTTCTTAAATCTCTCGTAGTTGCACCTCTCCTTAGCCGCGTGTTCATCTATTAAATACATCCCTTTTTCATTTTGGGCAACGATATAAGTTCCATGAACTAACCCAACCGGCCACATCTCTGGCATCAGTTCCGCCTTAGTTACCTCATACTCTTCTCTCTCCCGAATTTCACTTTTAATCTCTTCAAAAGTATTCGTTAAAATCTCTTCATCAGGTAAATCGATATGTTCGGGAACGACTTCTTTTGAACCATGTCTCTCCAAATTAAACATCATATTCTCATATCTCGGTTTAACCGGATCTTCTTTCCGAACCTCAGGAATTAAAGTCCTTCCCGTAATTGCTGAAACAACAGTTTCCCTAATTAAAGAAAGTAAACTTTCCATCTTACTGAATTTAATATCCATTTTCGTCGGATGAATATTTACATCGATCACACTTGGATCAACCTCGATATTTATAACCGTAATTGGATACCTATTATCCGGTTTATAAGAATGATAAGCATCGTTTATATCCCTATTTATCTCTTGATTTCTAACGACCCGGCCATTGACAATCGTCACCATATTATTCCTGCTTGACCTATGAATTTCCGGCAGTGAAATATAACCTGAAATAATATAATCGGCATTTTCATTTTTAATCGGAATCATCCTTCTAGCTACATCATTTCCATAAATACTTTGAATAACCTTAAGTAAATTACCTGAGCCATCAGTTCTTAAAATCAAATTATCATTATTTTTTAAAACAAACCTAATATCTGGTCTCGATAATGAAAGCTTATTCATATAATCAGTAATACTCGCAAGTTCCGTATATAAACTTTTCATATGCTTAAGTCTAGCTGGCGTATTGTAAAAAAGTTCGCTAACCGTTATGATTGTTCCCCTTCTCGCATCCCCCTTTTCTACAGCTAAAATCTTCCCGCCATTTATGACGACATGAGTTCCAATCTCCCCCATACTCGTCCTTAAATCGATCTTACTAACTGCCGCAATTGAAGCTAAAGCCTCGCCTCTAAACCCTAAAGTTTGAAGCCTAAATAAATCATCCTCGTCTCTTATCTTACTAGTTGCATGTCTCGAAAAAGCCAAAATAGCATCAGTCTCATCCATTCCCTTACCATTATCGGTAACTCTAATCTCTCTCGTTCCTGCATCCTCAAGCTCAACTTTAATCTCTGTTGATCCTGCATCTATACTGTTTTCCACAAGCTCTTTAACTACAGACGCACATCTTTCGACAACCTCTCCAGCTGCAATCTTATTGGCAAGTAGCTCATCCATTACTTTAATTACTGACATAATATCACCTACAAATCATCTCCTTAAATTATACAACAAAAAACAAATGAAAAAAAGTCATAATTAACTCTTCCGAGAAGAATTAACCACATGACCTTCTTTCAAATTTAAAACGACATCGACCTTTTCCTTTACACTACTAGAATGTGAAATTATAATCACGCATTTATTATCTTCGTGAGCCAAATTTGTAAAAATATCTAAAATTTCGGTCTCAGTCTCTTTATCCAAATTGCCTGTCGGCTCATCACCTAAAATAGTTTTGGAATCATAAGCCAAAGCTCGCGCGATTGCCAAAACGATAAGTCCAATTAAAACATTTCTTCCAATATGTCTTTTAATATTAATTTAAGCTTTTTTTCACTATATATATTTTTCTCTCGTTTCACTTTCAAAGTATATTTAAAGCGTATAAAAAAAGTATATTTAGCTTGTGAGAAAAATTAAAAAAAGCCTACCCAAAACTATTAAAATAGTATATAATATTTATGTGACAAAAATGCTGGATTAGCTCAGTTGGTAGAGCAGCTGTTTCGTAATCAGCAGGTCGCAGGTTCAAGTCCTGTTTCCAGCACCACTTTAGAAATTCGTTCAATCTAGAACTTTTTATAGAACTTTTTTACAAAGCTCTTTTTTGTTTAATTAAAGAATTTATGATAAAATGATAAAGGATATTTATGGAGGAAGTAACATGTTAAAAATATGTCGTCTAAATAATGAAAAACCAAATCTTTATCTTATTTCTAAAGAAGAAAATTATTTTGTTGAAAATGAAAAAGATTTAAAACAAAAATTATTATCCGATAATAACTATGTTCAAAATCTTTCTAACGGAGAAAAATTTCAAATAATTAGAGAAATTTTAAGTGATGACCCAGAATCATTAAGTAAATTTATGAATACCTCATTCGTAAAAAAATTAAAACCAAAAAATAGAAATTCATTTTAGGAATTTCTATTTTAATTTTACCTTATAAATCCTCTGACGTTTTTCCTTCTTAATCTTCTTAACTATAAAGAAAATCAAACATGCCACTCCGCCCATCATACAAACACCGATACCTGCCGCAAGAATTTCTTCAAAAACACTAAACCTGTGAATATTCAAAACATATTCTTGCATCTTACCATTTTCAGCTGTAACCGTAAAAGTAATCTTTCGGTCACCAACTTTCATTTTCTTATCGTAATCTAAATCTATTTCGGCATATTTATCTGAAAGCTCATAATCGATATCTATCTTATCAACCTCATTATCGATATAAATTATCTCACTCTTATAATCCTTAAATTTTGCTTCTTCGCCATTAACCTTAACTGTAACTCCAACATCACCAATTAACTTTTTTACTCTCGTTACTGTTATCGTATACTCTTGGACCGTAACCCCATCTTCAGCCGTAACCCTAATAATCACCTTATTCTTACCTAAAACTAAATTATCGGTATTCTCATAAACAACACTTGCATTTTCGTTAGTTGTCGAAGCTTCAATTTCTACTTTCTTCTTATCAGTTCGGTATTCTATATCATCGCTTAAGGTAACTTCTTTACCGTCAATAGTCAAACCCTTTAAACTGGCATCATTACTTACCAAAACTAAGTGCAGGGTATAAACTCTAACCACATAAAAATTCTCGGCTGTAACCGTTATCGTAATTACATTATCACCATAACTTAAACAATCCGGCTTATCTATTCTAATAGAAGCCCTATCACTACTAGGTCTTGCGACAATTGATGGATTTTGATTGCTTGTCGTATAAGTCATTTCTGTATTTATATCGACATCGACGCCATCTATTTGTAAACTTCCTAAATTAGCATTCGTACTTCTGCCACTGTTTTGCTGATAAATAACATTATTAGTTGAATCTGTTGCCGAATTACTTTGATTATTATCTGTAGATGTATTCGAAGTATTTCCACTATTCGTTCCTTCAGTAGGCGTTTCTGTCGAACCTTCACTTGGCACAGTTGTTCCCGGATTAGCTGGATCTGTTGTCGCTGGATCAGCCAAAACAGATATTGGCACTAAAAAAACCATAAGTAATGTCATAAATTTAAAGCCTATCTTCTTCATGACTGATCACTCTCCTTATGTAATTATAACATTTCTAACCGAGATTAAGCAATCTTTTTATTAGTATATGTTAAACATTGACCACTCTTCAAATAAACTTATAAATAAAACGAACTATAAAGTTCGTATATTTTCAAAATTGGTGCCTTCGCTAGAATAAGTGTCTAACTTAATAAATATTGGGTAGACATTCAACTCGGAAAAACTGAATGTTCCCTTTTTTATTATATGCAAGTTCCCTTGACATATTCATAATAGCATAAAAAAGAACTTTTGACAAGTTCTATTTATAAATTATCTGGCCCATTAAAGGTTCAGATTAAACTCTTATGGTGCATGGGACGAGAGTTGAACTCGCACAAGGTTTCCCTCACTACCCCCTCAAAGTAGCGCGTCTACCATTCCGCCACCCATGCATAAAGGTAAATTACTTAGATAATTTACCCGTATAATTATCGATACCACCCATATCGTATACATATTTATAACCCATTTGATTAAGCTGAACCGCTGCCAAATGACTACGTGCACCTGTCTGACAATAAACAGCTATTTTGGTATTCAAGTCATAATCGACCTTATTCTTTATTTGGGTATAAGGTATATTTCGGGCATGTGGTATATGTCCTTCATTATACTCCGCTTCTTCCCGAACGTCAATAATTACAACTTCATCATCTTCTACAATTTCACTTACACTTTCTGAATCAGTCGCATTAATAATACTTGGTGTCTTATTTTGTCCTGCTACAAAAATTACTAATATAATTAAAATAATAATTGCAATTAAAAATTTGTGTTTTTCGATAAATTCCATAATATCTATCTCCTTAAAGCCTTAAACATTTTCTTCCAAAGTCCTTTAGACGAATAATTTAAAATACCAACCTTGTAAATTCTAAGGCCATATTTAATTAAAATATAATTCGTTAAAATCATTAAAATAATTGCAATAACAAACTCAAAAATCCCCATCTGACCTAAAATTAGCAATGATGGTGCGAGTATTGCCGAAATAAATGGAACAAATGCGAATATTTTGATAAATAACGAACCATCAAATACTCCAGCCATCATCGCCAAATAATAACCTACTAAAGAAAGAATTACAATAGGCATCTGAAGTTGTTGAAAATCTTCGGTATTTGTCGTCATCGAAGCAAGTATGCCCGCCAAAAGTGCATAACCAATAAATGTTAAAATCATTAAAACAAGTGCGAGCGGGATTACATAACCAAGTTGGCTAGTTACATCACTACTAACAATTCCATCAAGTAAACTTGAAATATCAAAACTTGTTGCTCCTAAAATATTGTTACTTCCCGAATACGTTCTAATTCCAATACCGATTGCCGCATAAGCGATAAGCAAAACCCCTTGAATTAAAACAAACAAATTACTGGAGATAACTTTTGAGAAGAAATGAACCTTAGGTGAAACATTTGATATAATAATCTCCATTCCTCTTGTCGTCTTCTCATCGTTAACCTCAGCTCCAACCATTTGAACCAAGAATATTGTAAGCGCAAAAAATGGTAAAATTATAAGCGGAAAAACCGTGCTCATAATCATCTGTGTACTCTCAGCTTCACTTTTCTTATTCTCATCTAAAATTTCTCTATCAAGTTCGATAGGATCTGATATTTTGGCAAGCTCAGAAGCACTTATATTGCTTTCAGCCAAAGCCAAAGTTGATTTTACATTATTCATAATCATAGTTATCTGCGCATACTCTGTCGCACTCGCATAACCTTCTGACACAAGTTTAGCCCTAATCACGTTTTCTGAATCGTTATCAATTACTAAAACCCAAGTATCTTTATCATCTTCAATTATCTCTTTCGCATCTTTTTTGGTCCTTTTAAAATCAAAAGCTTCATCTGAATTGTTTGTCATGTTTTTATATTCTTCACTTTGTTTTTTTAAAATGTCAAAAGTATTGTATTCTTCATTACTATTATCGATGACATAAACTTTTTGAGCATCGTCAAAATCGCCACCAAAAGCATTTATAATCGTATCGACATTAAAAAGTCCAGCAATAAGCAATGCGAAAATAACATTTGCCAAAACAAACCACTTTGTCTTTATTTTTCTTCTAAGACTCATATTAACCAAAAACTTAAGTTTATTTTTCATAAGTCTCACCTACTTTTTCGATAAATATCTCATTTAAACTTGGCTCCTCGACAACAAATTTAGTAATATTATCGCCTTTACTTACAACCTTAAATACCTTATCAGCTACATCCTCTGAAGCAATTTTAACCTCATAATCTAAATTATTTTTAGAAACGTCTATCACACCATCTATTTTTTCAATTGCTTTTATATCTACATCTCCAGAAATAATAATATTTTTCTTTCGATATTTTTTCTTGATATCTTTTAAGTCGCCTTCTAAAACTGACTTACCATTCTTTAAAACAACGAGTTTCTTACAAAATAGCTCGACATGTTCCATCCTATGAGAAGAAAAAATAATCATACTTCCCCTTTTAGCCAGTTCTTTTATTTCATCCTTAAAAAGCTCGACATTGAAAGGGTCTAATCCCGAAAAAGGTTCATCTAAAATAAGTAACCTTGGATTGTTGATAATTGCCATAATAAACTGAATTTTTTGCTGATTACCTTTTGAAAGTTCCTTTATCTTCTTATCTTTATAATCAGGAATTTTAAATTTATCCAAAAGCTCATCGAGCCTCTTTAAAATCTCATCTTCCTTCATTCCTTTTAAAATTCCATAGTAGATAGCTTGCTCACGAACTGTTAATTTTGTAAGTAAACTTCTCTCTTCCGTTAAAAAACCAATTTCATCTGTCACACTATAATCTATCAATCTGCCATCTAAAGTAATTTCACCACTCGAAGGCTCCAAAAGACCAATTATCATTCTAAAAGTAGTTGTCTTTCCAGCTCCGTTAACTCCAAGTAAACCAAAAATCTCTCCAGGTTTAACCTCGAAAGATAAATCATCAACTGCTAGAAAATCATCATAATATTTTTTAATATGTGAAACTTTTAACATAATTCCTCCATTACAAAAGCCTTAATATATCGTTATATGTTATTAAAATCATCAAAAGCATTAATAGGAAAAAGCCAACTGCATGTACCATATTTTCAAGTTTTGAATCAACTGGTCTTCCTTTAATCTTCTCGGCAATCAAGAAGAAAATTCTACCACCGTCAAAAGCCGGAATTGGAAGCAAATTGATAAAACCGACATTAATGCTGATCAAAGCCGTAAAACTTACAAGTGACCAAATACCACCCGCAGCTGCACTTCCAACTACGCTAAATATTCCAACCGGACCGGCTAAAGAAGAAAGACCAAGCTGTCCAGTGCACAAATAAAATACCATTAAAACCATTTGCCAAAGTAAACTTAAAAATTTTGTAAAGGCATAAACAATTGAAGCCCATAAACCATGTTTAACTTCGTCATTTATAACAAAACCATACTTATAAGTTTCTTCTCCATCTATTTTTACCTTCTTAGGTTCAATTGTAAACTCTAGAACTTCACCATTACGCTCAACCTCCATATCAATAGTTTTACCAATATTTACCTGAAGCTCTAAAGCTAATAAATCATTACTACTTGCATCTCTTCCGTTGATTGTTAAAATCTCATCCCCCTCTTGTAGACCTGAAGTATAAGCCGGAAAACCTTCACTTATTTCTCCAACTAAAGCCTTATTTTGAGGTGCACCATTAAAAATAGCAATCAAGAAAAGCAAAATAATAGCTAAAATAAAGTTGTTCATTATTCCCGCAAAAGCAATCATCATCTTCTGTCCAAAAGTCTTTTTCGCAAATTTTTTATCTTTTGGAACACTCTCATCATCATCGATCTCTTCACCAGCAAGTTGGCAGTACCCACCTATCGGCAAAAGTCTAAGTGAATATTCCGTCTCATCGTTTTTTCTTGTCCACTTAAACAGTCTTGGACCCATTCCAATTGAAAACTCATAAACATATACACCTGATTTCTTTGCAAAAATAAAGTGTCCAAATTCATGGACTAAAACGACTATACCTAAAATTAAAATGAAATATATTAAAGTCATAAGTTACCCCTTTTCTATAAAATGTTTACAAAGAAAACAAAACCAAGTAAAACAAATATTATACTGTCAAGCCTATCCAAAATACCTCCGTGACCTGGCATAATGTTTGAAAAATCTTTCTTTCCAAAATATCTTTTAATTGAAGAAAATACCAAATCGCCGTATTGACCTAAAACAGATAAGAACAAAGATATTCCAAGTAAATAGACCTTTGAAAACTCAGGATCGATTACCGTATGATAAAATACCGCACTGACAAACACACCCATTATAGTTCCACCAACCATACCTTCCCAAGTTTTATTCGGTGAAATAACCTCTAATAACTTATGTTTTCCAATCAAAGAACCAGTTACATAGGCAAATATATCTGTCATCGTTGTAATAAGAAGTAAATAAATAAGTATCTCAAGTCCCATATTTCTAACTATCATTAAAAGAGTCATTGAAATGCTAAGGAAAAGAAGTCCACCTATCATATAAAATGCGTCATTAATACTATATTTTTTTCGCTCATGATATAGAACAACTGGCAATAAAAACGTAATAAATAAAGCTGAAAGTAATCTAAAATCAAGTTCGAAATCCATTGTAATTAAATTAACATTACTTAAAAGTACTAATGTCATAAACACATAAGCCATAAATTGTATGAAAATTGGAACTGGCTTTTTAGAAAACTTAATATCTAAAAACTCCTTAAGTCCAAGTAAAGCAATCACATAAACGCCAATATTATAAGCAGTTCCTCCGACAATAATAAGTGGAACTAAAATAATCAAAGCAACAATCGCACTAATTACTCTTGTCTTCATAATTTATCCCTCCAAATCTGCGATCTCTTTTAGTATATTCTAAAATAGCCTTATCAAATTCCTCTTCGTTAAAATCTGGAAAATAAGTTTTTGGAAAATAAAACTCCGCATAAGAAACTTGCCAAAGTAAAAAATTACTAAATCTCATTTCCCCGCTTGTTCTAATAAGTAAATCGACAGGTGGTAAATCTTGATATAAATAATGACCATAATTATCTTCGTTTAAATCATCTATATTAAGTTTACCACGAATTACATCATTAACTATTTTTTTAGTCGCATCAACTATCTCCGCATGACCACCATAATTAAAACATAGATTAAACACCTTATCGTAATCTTTAGTTTCATCTTCGATTTCTAAAATAGTTTTTATTACCTTATCTGATAAGCCCTCACGTCTACCAGAAAAAACAACTTTTATCTTATCTTCATGGCAAAAATCCAATATATCTTTCATTCTTCCAGTAAGCAAATTCATTAAAAAATCTACTTCTGCCTTACTTCTCTTAAAATTCTCCGTTGAAAATAAATAAGCACTTAAATAGTTAATTCCTTTAGAAAAAATATATCTACTAAGTTTTTTGACATTCACAAAACCTTGTTCATGTCCCTTACTTCGAGAAAGTCCTCGCTCAGTTGCCCATCTTCCATTTCCATCGACAATTATTGCCACGTGATTAGGTACCTTTAAATTACTATAATCCATTTTATACTCCTTTAATATAGAACCTTTTCTATACTGATTTCATTATAGCAAATAAATACTAAACTATCAATGAAAAAACAAAGCAATTTTACTTTGTTTAACCTTTTACTTTCCTGAAAATTTTAAAATATCATCTACTTTACATTCTAAGACATAACAAAATCTTGCAATAACATCCAAGTCAACCCTAGTTACTTTATTATTATAATAATTTTAGGACATATAATTTATGGAATTATATTATTGAATAATCAAAAGAATGTATTTGATGAATTTTTGTTAAGCCATCAAAGACTATTTATTTGTTTGACATTAATTATGATGATTATTACTGAATTTATTAATATTAATAATAATTTATTATATTAAAAAGAGACTGCAACAAAATATTTATTGTGAGTATAATCTTATCCAAGTTAATTGAATTAGAGAAAGATCAATAAATTGTGTAAATTAAGAAATGAAATGCACAAATAGCGTATAAAATCTTTATACTTGATAAATTCTTAATCATAATTTTCTTGTAATAACTGTATATTCCCTTTTTTCACCATTCCCTTTCATATAAAAATCTCTCCACTCTTTATCATGGAAAGATTTTTATTTACACAATTTTATTTCAATAAAAAAGTATCCTGAGGGATACTTATTTCATTTGTTTAGCTACTTCTTCAGCAAAGTTTTCTTCTCTTTTTTCCATACCTTCGCCTACTTCAAAGCGATACATTGATTTAATTTCGCCACCATTGTTCTTAACATAAGTTTTAACATTGATGTCTCCATCTTTAACAAATGGTTGTTCTTCAAGACAAATCTCTTTATAGAATTTATTAATTCTACCCTTAACCATTTTTTCAGCAATCTCTGCAGGTTTTCCTTCATTAACTGCTTGTTCTTTTAAAACCTCTTCTTCTTTAGCTACTTCTTCAGCTGGAACATCTGTTGTTTTAACATATTTAGGTCTCATAGCCGCAGCATGCATAGCAACATCTTTTGCAACTTCTTCTGAAGTGTTTTCAGTTACAATAAGTACTGCAATTTTACCACCCATGTGAATATATGAACCAAATGTTTCATTATCACCCTTAGTAACTTTGGCAAATCTTCTTAAAGAAAGTTTTTCACCAATAGTTGCCGTTTTAGAAACGATTAAATCATTAACTGTTCCATCCTCACAAGGAAGTTCTAAAGCTTCTTCTACCGTTGTAACATCACTCTTAATTAATGTTTTTAAAACACTATTAACAAGTTCCTTAAACTTTTCATTTTGCGCAACAAAATCTGTCTCTGAATTCATTTCTAAAATAACTGCATCATTACCATCTACTAATATAGCAGCCACACCTTCAGCAGCTATTCTATCGCTTTTCTTAGCAGCTTTAGAAATACCTTTTTCACGAAGCCAATCAACTGCAGCTTCGATATTTCCATCATTAGCCTCTAATGCTTTTTTACAATCAAGCATTCCTGCTCCAGTTTTTTCACGTAATTCTTTTACTAAACTTGCACTTATCATTTATTCTCTCTCCTTTTTATTTAAAAAAGATGATATAAAATCATCTTTTGTTAACTATTTTAAAGCTTCAATAAGATCAGCCTTTTTCATTGTTGAATAACCTTTAAGTCCTTTCTCTTTAGCCATCTCACGAAGTTCAGCAACGTTTTTTGTAGATAAATCTACATCGGCTTTTTTAGTTTCTTCAGTTTGAACTTCTTTTACTTCTTTGGCTTCTTCTTTTACTGGTTTTTCAGTATTTTGAACTTTTTTAGGTTGAGCTTCACTTTTTTCAGATGATTTATTATCAGATGATTTGTTGAAAGATCTTCTGTCCTTACGGTCGAATCTTGGCTTTCTGTCTTCTTTTTTCTTAACAGTTTCTAAGGCTCTCTTCATAATATCTTCGCCTTTTTCTTCTCTATGACCATCACCACTAACATAATCTATTAATTTTCCACCAGTAGCTTCCGCAATTGCATTTCCCATAACTCCTGTAATTAACTTAACAGCTCTAATTGCATCGTCATTACCAGGAATTACATAATCAACCATATCCGGATCACAGTTAGTATCAACAATACCGAATACTGGAATACGTAACTTTCTAGCTTCTCTAATTGCAATTTCTTCTTTTGATGGATCTACAATAAACATTGCTTGTGGTAATTTGTACATATTTCTAATACCAGAAAGTAATTTATTTAATTTCTCGTACTCTTTTCTAATATGAACAACTTCTTTTTTTGGTAAAAGATCGAATACTCCGTCTTTTTCCATTTTTTCGATTTGTTCAAGTCTCTTAACTCTTCTTCTAATAGTCTTGAAGTTAGTTAAAGTACCACCAAGCCATCTTTCATTAACATAATAAGAATCAGTTCTTAAAGCTTCTTCTTTAACCGCTTCTTGAGCTTGTTTTCTCGTACCAACAAATAAAACCTTTCCGCCATTAGCAGCAATTTCTTTTAAAGCTGCGTAAGCTTCCTCAATTTTTTTAGCAGTCTTTTGTAAATCGATAATATAAATATCATCTCTTGCAGTAAAGATGTATTCCTTCATCTTAGGATTCCATCTCTTAGTTTGATGTCCGAAATGAACACCAGCTTCTAATAAATAATTCATTGACACAACGGCCATTTTCTCATCCTCCGTTTGTTATTATCCTCTGAATATTTCAGAATCGCACCACCCGTAATAGGCACTAGACACGAAAATTCATATTCATGTGTTTTAAAAAAGCCAAGGTTATTATAACATATTTATATGTTTTTGTACAATGAAATATCTGTCTTTTTCAAAAAAATCCTAGTCTTTTCTATAATTTTTATAAAGGATGTCGATATCTACATAACCATTAACTCCATCGATAACTCCATCATCGCACATCTGCCACATAAAATATTCGTCATCATAATCCGTCTGCGAAGTATAATGAGCAAGCCAAACTGACTTCGTATGATACTTCCAAATCGACTTCAAATAATTCTTACTTCCATAAAGAACACCATTATAACCAGCATCCTCTACCGTATTTATAAACGTATCGGCAATCTCATTAAGTCCAAAAATACTAAGATCCATTTCGTTAAAAGCTTTAAAACTTTCAAAGTCAAACACGACAGGCAAACTGATATCGTATTTCTTTATTTGCTTTATAACCCACTTAGCTTGCTTTTTAGCCTCTTGCTTACTATCAGCATATGAATAAAAATACACGCCAACCTTTAACTTATTATTCAAAGCGCTCTTGATATTACTTTCAAAATAAGGGTCTAATGCATAATCTCCTCCAGTCCCATTTTGATAACCGGCCCGAATCATCACAAACGTTGCCCCAGCCTCTTTTACTTTGGCAAAATCAACATCTCCTTGATAACGAGAAACATCAATTCCAACTTCAGTCTCATCATTTTTATAATTTGCTAAAACATCACTGAAATTTGTTGCCGGCTTAGGTTCATCGCTAGATACCGAAGAATTTGTAGTACTACTTTCATCTTCAGTATAGACAACTAAATTAAAGTTCTTTGAAAAAACATTGCCACTGCTATCTTCTGCCACAAAATTAAGTGGATAAGTTCCCTCCGTATTTATATCATAATCACCTAAAATTTGGCATGAAGGATTGCTATCATAATTATCTACACACATTATAGTTCCCTCTAAATCGATATCACTTCCTAAAAGCGTTCTATAACTACTGTTTAACCAAACCAAAGGCTTCTCTGTATCGACAACTGAAACTTCAAACGTCCCTCTTCTCTTCTTATCATCACTATTTAAATAAATAAAACTGACTTCAGTCTTACCTAACTTTTTAGTTTTGATATCATCTTCAGAAATAATCTTTCCCTTTATCTTGTTTATAAAATCGCTAGGTTTAACCTCACTATATACCTCAGCCGTCAAATCATCCTTTAAAGTAAAACCACTATTATCATCGACTATTCTATTATTCAAATAAATAACCAAAAACGTTATCGATATCAGAACTATAATTAATTCAATTATTATCTTTTTCTTCATTCTAAAACCCCTTCACTAAAAATAGTTTATCAAAACTTTAAATAAAAAGCTATTACCTATTAAAACTTTTATAAATATATTTAAAACCTGAAATCTTTTTTCGAAAAATAACTAACCATTATTAAACTTGTTACATAAAATAATAAAGAAAGGAGGATAAAATGAATAATTGTTTACCAGACCGAATACAACAAATTCTTGAAGAAGGAAAACGCTGTCAAGCAAAACTTCCTGTTCAAGGCCCGACGGGACCTACTGGGCCTACTGGACCGGCTACTGTTGCTGTCGGCTTAACCACTACAAGCACTCCTGGAACAGCTGCTAACGTTACTAATACTGGAACTAATCAAGCTGCCGTTCTTAACTTTTCTATCCCAGCCGGTGCCACTGGAGCTACTGGTCCAACTGGGGCAACTGGCGCAACTGGTCCAACTGGAGCCACTGGAACATCAGGACCTACAGGACCAACTGGAGCCACCGGAGCAACCGGTCCTGCTGGAACTGGGGCAACCGGTGCATCTGGACCAACGGGACCTACTGGGGCAACCGGACCAACGGGAGCTACTGGACCTACCGGAACTGGCGCAACCGGACCAACGGGACCAACCGGAGCTGCTGTTACCTTTACAATTGGTACTGTTACAACCGGTACTCCTGGAAGTAACGCTGCCGCAACCATCACTGGAACAGCGCCTAACTTATTCTTAAATCTTACTATTCCAGCTGGAGCCACTGGAGCTACTGGGGTTGGTGCCACTGGACCAACGGGAGCTACTGGACCTACAGGAGCAACTGGTGCCTCTATTACTGGCCCAACCGGCGCATCTGGACCAACTGGACCTACTGGAGCATCTGGAACAACTGGAGCATCTGGAGCTACTGGACCTGCTGGGGCAACTGGACCAACGGGACCTACTGGCGCAACCGGACCAACTGGAGCTGCTGGAGCAGTTGGAGCAACCGGACCAACTGGAGCTGCTGGAGCAGTTGGAGCAACCGGACCAACGGGACCGACTGGACCTACAGGACCAACTGGACCATAATAAAACAAAGTAGATTATCCTACTTTGTTTATTTTTTCTTTAACTATTTTACTAACAAAACTCATATCTGCCCTATTTTTAAGCTTTGGCATAAGTTTCTTCATAACCATTCCCATCTCTTTACTTGAAGTTGGCTTAACTTCAGCAAACACTTCATCAACCATCTTCATTACCTCATCCTCTGAAAAAGGTTTAGGTAAATATTCCTCTAATATTTTAATCTCGTCAGAAGCTTGCTTAATCAAATCATCACGTCCACCCTTTTCAAATTCAGCAATTGAGTCTCTTCTACTTTTAATCTCCTTAGAAATAACATCCATTACTTCATCATCGCTAAGTTCATGACCCTTATCAAGTTCAGCCATCTGCATTGAACCCTTAACAAGTCTTATTACAGCAAGTCTTTCCTTATCTTTGCTTTTCATAGCCTCTTTTAAATCGTTTAAAATTTGTTCACGCATCAATATCAAATCCTTTCAAAAAAGTCCTATTAAAGGACTTAGTTATATCTGTTTTCTCTTGCGTTTCTTCTTCTTGTGTTAATAATGCCTTCTTTTTTGGCATTTCTTCTTTTAACTCCAGGTTTTAAATATCCTTGAGTTCTTTCTTTTAGTTTTGCACGGGAGCCATCTTTATCAACTTTTAATTTTCTAAGCGCGCCTTCAACATTACCACTGTGAACCATAACCTTTGTCATAAAAATCCCTCCCTTCTTCAAACTAAGTTAATTATAACATGCAAGCATGACCATTTCAAGAAAAATCAGCGAAAACAAAAGAAAAAGTGACAAATTTCACTCTTTCTTTAGGTTTAAACATCGCACATTTTGCCAGAAACAGCCCTTCTAATAGCCGAACCTAACGCTTTACCAAGATCGACTATTACTGAAAAACCCTTGACAACTGCATTGATAAGACTTGCCGATATACTGCCCCCATAAACATCTAAAAGTTCATTCTTGTTTAATTTCATTTGTTGCACGCCACCGGGTTAAAAATTCCATCGACAATTCCAATCAAAAAGCCAGCTGCTGCCGCAATAATCCAAGCAATTCCTGAGCCGCCTCCTCTAACCATTAAAAGTTCATTCTTACTTAATAACATTAAACACTCCTTTCATAAGATAAAATTTTACCATCGTTTATCTCGACCAACCTATCGAATAAGTCCAAATTATCACGTCTATGCGCCACATAAATTATCGTCTTATTTTTGTATCTTTCCAAAAGTCCTTTAATAATCCTTCTTTCCATATTAACATCGACCTCACTTAGACCCTCATCGATAATTAAAGTATTAAATTTATTTAAAGCCCTTGCCAAAATAATTCGTTGCCGCTGACCACCTGATAAATTAAAACCATTCTCTTCGAGTAAATCATCGTATTCTAATCCGATATCTTTAATCTCGCAAATATCTCTTTGGTCATATTTTCCTAAAAACTCTAAATTATCTTTAAGCGTTCCTGTAAAAATAGTCTCATTCTGACAAATATAATTTATTCCAGAAACTTTAAGTCTCCTTATATCCTTATTTCCAATAAAAACTTTACCTTGATAATCATTGTAAAAACCTTTAAGAATCTTAAATAAAGTACTTTTGCCACTGCCACTCTTGCCAGTTACCATTACCTTTTC